>JBDNJI010000007.1:0-82317 GCA_041687825.1 Candidatus Planktophila sp. | reverse complement strand
TTCTGCATTTAGTCGTTCTCCTTTTAGTTATTTGAGTGATCACTCGTTTACTCAGTAGTCGTTACTTGTTGAAGCGGATCTTTTGCGACTGACGAGCAGGCGCACACGACCCTCTCTCAACAAGCTGTACATCGACTATTGAATGCTGTGGTGGGCTGCCAGCCCCATTTTCGAGATGCTTAATCATTAGGTTCATCGCAAGCGATCCTTGCAGACGCGCATCTCTGGCGATGACGGTAAGTGGTGGGTTGATCAGATCTGCAAAATCAAGATCATCAAAACCGATCAGAGAGATTTCTGACGGAACGCTCACTCCACGTTCTTGCAGCGCATGAAGTGCACCGATTGTCATTAAATTATTGGCGGTAAATACAGCAGTTGGCGGAGCATCGAGTTCAATCAACTCGAGCATCGCTTGATATCCACCCGCTTCAGTGAAATCAGATTCCCGGAAATATTGCGGATCTGGGTTGATATTCGCTTTTGAAAGCGCGTTCTGGAAACCTTCAGATCTGCCCTTAGCCGGTGTTGCACGCTCAGGGCCATTGATCATCGCAATCTTGGTGTGTCCATGACTGATCAGATAATTGGTTGCAAGCTCTGATCCTTTTCGATTATCCGCTAGAACTGAGCTGAAATTTTCCCCATCGGCAGTCACTCGATCTACAAAGACAATCGGTAAACCAAATTGACTAAAAAATGATGGTGCTTGCTCGTCTTCAGTTAACGGTGCCAATATCACCCCATCAACTCGACCAAAGAGTTGTCCTAAGGCTTTCTCTTCGCGTTCATGTGAATCCCCTGTGTTTACAAGAAGAATCATGCGATCGTCACCAACAGCTGATTCTGCCCCTTCCACAATTGCAGCAAAGAAAGGATTGGTTACATCGGGAACAACAATTGCAATAATTCCGGTGCGTCCTGATTTAAGGTTTCTGGCAGCAGCATTTGGGCGATAATTTAATTCAACGATTGCCGCGCGAATCTCTTCTTCGCTGCGAACTGTAAATCCACTGAGGTAGCGAGAAATTGTCGCAACTGAAACTCCCACACGTTTTGCAACGTCGGTGATATTCGCTGATGACAATTTAAGCCCCTTTGCTTATGAGAATCGGTACTGAGAACGATTGCAGGTAACCTATCTCGTGGAGTAGATTCCGTCCAGAGCGTTTCGCTTTTATTTCTACGTGTCGCTAGGAGTGCAAATGTCATCGGATTTGGTCGGCGCACATGTTGTTGTCGTAGGAAGCACAATGATCGACATGGTCGCTTACACAAAGAAAGTTCCAAACGCCGGTGAGACTGTTATTGGCGATCATTTTGCTCTTGGCTTCGGTGGAAAAGGCGCAAATCAGGCTGTAATGGCGAAGCGTTTAGGCTCAAAAGTATCGATGGTCAACACTTTGGGCGATGACGTCTTCGGAGAGAGTACTCTGGCAAATTTCCAAGAGCAAGGCATCGACACAACTTTTATATCACGTGCCCCAGGTGCAAGCGGAGTTGCACCAATTTGGGTAGAACCAGATGGAACAAACCGGATTATCTGCGTACCCGGTGCGAATAATTCAATGACTCCCGCACAGGCTATATCTGCACTTGAGACTTTAAAAGGTTATCAAATCGTTATAGGACAACTCGAGATTCCACAAGAAGTCACGATCGCTGCATTTAAAAAAGCTCGTGAATGTGGCGCAATTACAATTTTAAATCCCGCACCATTTGCAGAGATTGCCACCGAACTAATTGCGGTGAGCGATTGGATAATTCCAAATGAAAGTGAATTTGCAGGAATGCATCCGCAAGGACTGCTACCAATAAGTGATGAAATTATTATTGAACTCGCAGCCACATTGAAGACTCGCTTTGCAGTTACCCTCGGTGATCAAGGCGCCGCATTTACTACCCTCGATGGCACAGTCCATCGCGTGAGCGCTCCCCAGGTAACAGCGATCGATACAACCGGTGCTGGCGATGCATTTGTTGGGGCCTTTGCGGTCGGGCTCGCCTCAGGGCTGGCTGAAGCCAAGGCGATCGCCCTTGGTTGTGCATGTGCCTCAGATAGTGTCACTAGACTTGGGACTCAATCTTCATATCCAACTCCAGCCCAAGCGCAGATCATTTTGGGATCAATTTAGCTAGATCACCGTAGAAAGAAGAGGCAATTCTCGTGGCAGATTCCAGTTTCGATGTCGTTTCCAAGATCGATCGTATGGAGCTAGATAATGCGATCAACCAGGCTATCCGCGAAATTGATACTCGATTTGATTTTAAGAATACCGGCGCAAAAATTGAGATGGCTGGTGAGAAGATAAATATTGAGGCAGATACCGAAGAGCGGGCAAAGGCAACCCTTGATGTCGTCAAAGATAAAATGATTAAGCGCGGTGTCTCACTCAAACATATTGATCCAAGCGAGCCCACACTTTCTGGCAAGATTTACAAAATTTCATCTCCGCTGAAAGAAGGTATCTCAACTGAGAATGCTAAAAAGATTGCCAAGTTTTTACGTGACGAGGGACCAAAATCTGCCAAGAGTCAGATTCAAGGGGATGAACTTCGGGTAACAAGTAAGAGTCGTGATGATCTACAAGACGCCATCACGATGATTAAAGAAGCCAAGTGGGATTTTGCAGTTCAATTTGTGAACTTTAGATAGTAATGAGTGAAGGAACTGCGAGAATAAGAAGCCTTGGACTCCTCTTTGGAGTAAGTGCTTACACTCTTTGGGGTCTCTTGCCTATTTATTGGCCGTTACTTAAACCTGCAAACCCGCTAGAAATAGTTTCGCACCGTGCAGTGTGGACTTTGGTTTTCTGTTTTATTATTTTGGCACTTACCAAAACTCTTAAGTCGACGCTCTCGCTTCTCAAGCGTCCAAGAATTGTCGTTGGACTTTTCTTAAGTTCAATTTTGGTTTCAATCAATTGGATTATTTATATCTATGCCGCAAATACTGGACATGTAGTCGAAGCATCGCTTGGATATTACATTAATCCGATTGTTGTGATCGCAACTGGTGTACTTGTGCTTAAAGAGAAAATGCGCAAATTACAATGGACCGCTGTCGGTATCGCAACCTTCGGTGTTCTCGTACTGACGATAAATCACGGACGGTTGCCATGGATTGCACTCGGATTGGCATTCTCTTGGGGAAGTTATGGTTTGGTAAAGAAACATCTAGGCCTTGGCGCTCTCGAAGGCCTCTCTATTGAAACGCTTCTTTCAAGTGGTTTTTATCTCGGATACATTCTTTGGCTAGGAAATAACGACCAAGGACACTTTACATATTCACTCACACTTACGCTGCTACTCATTGGCGGCGGGGCTATCACTGCAATCCCACTCCTACTTTTCAACGGTGCAACGAATCGACTTCCACTGACATTAATTGGTCTACTTCAGTACATCACACCAACAATCCAGTTCTGTATTGGTGTCTGGTATTACCGCGAAGATATGCCAGCAGCCAGATGGGCTGGTTTTCTCATTATCTGGGTAGCGCTAATAACGCTGGCAATTGATTTGGTGCGATCAAGCAGATCGGTCAATAACAGCATCACACAAGGAAAATAGCGCAGCCGTCGCATCACCGACCGGCAAAGGTCCAAGAAGTGTGCGTGCTTCTCGAGCAATCGAGAGTAATTGCAATCGAGACTCATCAAGGGCTGGATGGGTGCGCAGCGTTTTCAGAACCTGATTTACAGTAGCTTGATCATCAATTGGAGATTTTAATAGTTGAATAAGTTCAGCATCTTCGCTGCGATTGAGCTTCATGACATTGAGTGTGACAAGTGTCGGTACGCCCTCTTTCAGATCGGTACCTGGCGTCTTGCCTGAATCTTCGCTGGCGCTAGCAATATCAATAACATCATCTGCTAATTGGAAGGTACTTCCGATCTTTTCACCGAAAACTGTCAGTGCTTCAACATGTTCTTTACTCGCACCCGCAAGCATTGCCCCAAATCGTGCACTCGTTGCAATGAGTGAACCTGTCTTATCACTGACAACACGCAAATAATGTTCGAGTGGATCTTGGCCAGCTGCTGGACCTTGCGTCTCCATAATCTGACCAACAACTAAACGTTCAAATGTACGTGCCTGAAGTCGCACGGCTTCTGGACCTAAATCAGCGAGGAGATCGGAGGCTTTTGCAAAGAGATAGTCACCGGTAAGAATTGCAACAGTATTTCCCCATCGATTATTTGCACTCTCAACTCCACGTCGAAGCGATGCCTCATCCATCACATCATCGTGATACAAAGTAGCAAGATGGGTGAGTTCACAGACAACGGCCGCTTCAATAATTGTTTTTCTAGTTGGATCTCCGTAATGAGATGCAATCAAGGTGAGTAGTGGACGCAATCGTTTGCCGCCAGCTTCGACAAGATGGCGCGATGTCTCAATCACAAGTGGGTAATCACCCTGAATTTGGGTGCGCAACATAGTTTCAACTTCGTTTAGGCGAGTTGAAAGATCTGCCTCAAGTTCAGGAGCAAGATCGGGAATTCCAAAGGCCGCCATTAGCGTAAGAACGAAGCAGTTTCGGCAATGAAGTCAATGAGAGGTGCTGGAAATACACCCAGAAGAAGTGTCACAGCAAGTGAAACCAGAATTGAGATTCGTGTGAAAATCGATGGAATTACAACGCTTGTTCCATCTTCAACCGGATCTTTAAAGAACATCAGCACGATTACTCGGATGTAGAAGAAGGCGGCGATTGCAGATGAAAGAACACCGGTAATTAATACCGCTGTATTTCCACTCTCATAAGCAGCGGAGAAGATTGAGAATTTTCCAACGAATCCGCTGGTGAGTGGAATTCCGGCAAATGAGAGAAGTAAGAATGCAAATGCTGATGCAACCCATGGTGAGCGTTTTCCAAGTCCGACCCAACGATTGAGATCGGAGACTTCTCCACCTGAATCGTTGACAAGTGTGACAATTGCGAAGGCACCAACAGTGGCAACGCCATATGCGAAGAGATAGAAAATTGTTGCATCTAGCCCTGATTTATTAAGCGCGATCACACCTGAGAGTAAGAAGCCAGCGTGGGCAATTGAGGAGTATGCCAACATACGCTTTACATCTCGTTGTGAGATTGCAACTAACGAACCAAATACCATCGTAATCAGAGCAATCGCAGTTAGCGCTGGACGCCACTGCCACACATCTCCAGCAAATGCCACGTAATAAATTCGCAACATCGCACCGAATGCAGCCACCTTTGTTGCAGCAGCCATAAATGCTGTTACTGCAGTTGGAGATCCTTGGTAAACATCTGGTGTCCACGCATGGAATGGGACGGCACCAACTTTAAAGAGCAGGCCAACGCTAATGAAAGAAATTCCAATAAGCAGGAATACATCGTTAGCGCTGCCACCGGTAATTGCACTTGCGATTCCAGCAAAGGTAATCGAATCTGAATATCCATAGAGATAAGCAACACCAAAGATGAAAAATGCTGAGGAGAAGGCGCCGAGCAAGAAGTACTTGAGCGCTGCTTCTTGCGAAGCTAAACGGCGACGACGAGCAAGTCCAGCCATTAGATATAGCGGTAGCGAGAGAACTTCGAGTGCAACAAAGAGTGTGATCAGATCTGTTGCCACTGGAAAGAGCAGCATTCCGGCAATTGCAAAGAGGGTAAGAGGGTAGATCTCGGTGACGCGAATACCTTGCGCTTGCGCCTGTCGCTCTTCATCTGAGCCTGGCGCAGCCGTTGGCATCGCAGCAAATTTATCGCTATCGGCTAAGAGCAAGATTGCGATTAGTGAGATCACCAAAATCGCCATCTGTAATAAGTAACCAGCACCATCGAATGTCACTGAAGACATGGCCGCCTTGGTTGAGTAATTTCCGCGAAGTCCAACAAGTGCAACTAATGCAATGGCAAGTGTGGCGATTGAAAGAATGAGTTGTGACGAACTACGCGCTTTACGAGGCGCAAAAGCTTCGATTAAAACTCCAAGGAGTGCACCACCAAAGACAATCAGCATTGGCGACAATATTGCATAGTTCAGTACGGGAGATGTAAATGTGGACATTTACTTTCCCCCATTCATAGTCGGTACCGGATCGCTGTAACCCTGTTGGTTAACAATTTTTATAGCAGCTGGGTTGATGATATTGATTAGTGGTGATGGATAGAAGCCAAGGGCGATGATGATGGCGAATACTGGCGCAATCGCAATTTTTTCACGCAGATTGAGATCTTTCAGATTTTCGTTCCCTGGAGTTGTCAGACCATGCAGTGCGCGCTGAACTGGAATCAAGATGTAGAGCGCAGCCAGGACAATTCCAAAGGTTGCAATAATTGCAGCAGCTGGATATCTCGTATAGGTACCAACAAGTACTAGAAATTCACTTACAAAACTTGAAAGACCAGGCAGTGCCAAGCTGGAGAGGCCAGCGATAAAGAAGCTCCATGCCATGATCGGTGTAATGCGTTGGAGTCCACCAAAGTCAGCGATCGTTGATGATCCCCGTCGAGCAACCATCCAGCCTGCAACTAAGAAGAGTGCAGCAGTTGAGAATGCGTGGTTAAACATATAAAGCGTGGCACCTGTCTGCGACTGGGTTGTCATCGCAAAGATTCCAAGTGTGATGAAACCGAAGTGCGAGATGGATGTGTAAGCAATCAGACGCTTAATATCCTTAGCTCCAATTGCCAAGAAAGCACCGTAGAGAATTGAGATAAGAGCGAGCACAATAATCACTGGTGTAAAAGTCTTGCTGGCATCAGGGAAAATCGAAAGACAGAAACGAATCATTCCGTAGGTTCCAACTTTATCGAGCACACCAAGTAGCAAGACTGACCCACCAGGTGTTGCACTCTTCGCCGCATCGGGCAGCCAGGTATGGAATGGCCAGAGCGGTGCCTTAATTGCAAAGGCGATAAAGAATCCAAGGAAGAGCACATTCTGGGTAGTCGAACTCATTGAGTTATGAAGATCTGAAAGTGCGGTGATATCGAATGTAGCTCCGCCGTTATTTCCAGATATTACATAGAGACCAATAATTGATGCCAACATCAAGAGACCGCCAAAGAGGCCATAGAGCAAGAACTTCACTGCAGCTGCTGCTCGTTCACCACTGCCATACCCACCAATAAGAAGGTAGACCGGAATTAACATCGCTTCGAAGATGACATAGAAGAGGAAGAGATCGGTTGCAGCAAAGACGCCAATCATCATTGTCTCGAGCACCAGAATTAAGATGTAGAAAATCTTGATGCCCCAGCGACCGCCCTCGGATTCGTGCCAGCTAGCTAGTAAAACTATCGGGACCAAAATAACCGACATCAAAATAAGTACTAATGAAATTCCATCAACTCCGACTGCCCAATTAACAGCAAAAGATGGGATCCATGAGTAACTCTGTCTAAATTGAAGATCAGTATTTTGAGTATCAAATCCAAGCGCCTTCACAATCGTTGCAACCGCGACTATTACCGCGCTAGCGAGTGCTACCTGCTTTATTAGCCTCTCTTTCGCGGCCGGAATTACTGCAACCGCAGCCGCTCCGATGAGAGGCAATAACATAATTATTGTGATCGTCATTATTGAGTAACCGTCCAAATCGCAACGAGTAGAGATAGGGCACCCAAGAGGATGAGAACTGCATATGAGCGCACGTATCCGGATTGAGTACGACGTAGAGTGGAGCCAGAATCAACGGCCAGCGTTCCAACGCCACGAACTGCGCCATCAATGACTTTCTCATCAATTACGATAAGTCCCTGTGTTAAAACTTGCCCTGGTCGCATAAAGACAGCCTCGTTAAATACATCCTGTCCAAGATCATTGCGCGCAAATCGTGTTGCCCACGAAACCTTTGTCGGAGCAATATCTTCAACATCTTTAAACTTATATTTGTAGAGTGCAATCGATGCACCAATGATCACCATGGTTATCGCTAGCGCCGATACGACAATTGGTGGAAGAAGTTCTTCATGCTCTTTATGTTCATCAAAAAGTGGGGCTAGCCATTTCACTAAAGCTTTATCGTGATAGAGCAGATATCCAGCACTTACTGAACCAATTGATAACAACGCCATCGGAATCCACATGAGAGCGGGAGACTCATGCGGATGAGAATTATCCTCCCAACGCTTTTTGCCAAAGAAGGTCAGGATCATCACGCGCGTCATATAGAAGGCGGTAATTGCCGCGCCAAGAAGTGCAATGCTGCCAAGGATTATTCCTTTAGCGCCACCGGCATTGAGCGCAGTTTCAATGATCATATCTTTTGAGTAGTAACCAGCAAAAGGTGGAACTCCGATAATCGCTAAATAGCCAAGACCGAAGGTAATAAAGGTAATCGGCATTACTTTACGGAGCGCACCATATTTACGCATATTTACTTCATCGTTCATCGCATGCATTACTGAGCCAGCGCCAAGGAACATGCTCGCCTTAAAAAATCCGTGTGTCAGTAGGTGCATGATCGCAAATGCATAACCGACTGGACCAAGACCGGCGCACATAGTCATGTATCCAATCTGTGACATCGTCGATGCAGCGAGTGCTTTCTTAATATCATCTTTAGCCATACCAATGATGGCTCCGAAAATTAAGGTGATAGCGCCGACAATTACGACGAGAAGTTGCGCAGTTGGTGCGCCATCAAATACAAAGTTCGATCGGACAATGAGATAGACACCTGCTGTCACCATCGTCGCTGCGTGAATCAGCGCTGAAACTGGAGTAGGTCCAGCCATCGCATCGCCAAGCCATGCCTGCAGTGGGAATTGCGCTGACTTTCCAGCCGCTGCAATCAGCAACATAATTCCCATCGCGGTAAGTGTTGGGGTTCCGACCGTCTCTGAGGCTGCTTTTACGCCCTCGAATGAGACGGTTCCCATCTTTGCAAAGGCGATCATGATTGCAAATGACAATCCCATATCGCCAATACGGTTCATCACAAATGCTTTTTTAGAAGCGGTTGCATATGCCGGCTTCTGATTCCAAAAACCAATAAGAAGGTATGAGGCAAGGCCAACGCCTTCCCAACCTACATAAAGATTGAGGTATGAATTTCCTAAGACGAGCAGCAACATCGCAGCCACAAAGAGGTTGAGATAAGCGAAGAATCTCCGACGATTTTCATCATGAGACATATATGAAATTGAGTAGATATGAATCAGGGTTCCAACACCTGAAATCAAAAGTACAAAACAAATTGAGAGCTGATCAAGTAGCAGCGCAGCATCTACATCAAAGTTGCCGACTTTTATCCAGGAGAAGAGAACCTGAGTAATGGCACGATCTTCGGTTGATCGATTGGTCATTGCCAAAAAATGAGCAAGGCCGAGCGCAAAGGAGCCGGCCGACATCGCGGTGGCAAATAAGTGACCCCACTTGTCAGCTTTGCGTCCCATCAATAATAGGAAAACTGAACCAAAAAGTGGCAGACCGATCAGATAAACGAGTGAGTTAGCAGTAACCATTATTATCGCTTCAGCAAACTGGCATCATCAATTGATGCTGATCGACGTGAGCGATAAATTGCAACGATAATTGCGAGACCGACAACCACTTCACAAGCGGCAACAACCATCGTAAAGAATGCAACAACTTGGCCGTTGAGATTTCCATTCATGCGCGAGAAAGTTACAAGAGTGAGATTTGCCGAGTTGAGCATTAACTCAATACACATGAAGACGACAATTGCATTACGGCGAATAACAACACCAACTGCGCCAATGGTAAAGAGCAACGCCGCGAGGTAGAGGTAGTTATATGGATCCATCTACTTCTCCTCCTTCACTGTTGGGTCAACAACATCGAGTTGGAACTGTGCCGACTCAATTACATCACCACGTGCTTTAAGTGTTGCCGAAATAGAAGTTGGAGCTGGTGTGCCATCAGGCAAAAGTGCTGGCACATCCACCGCGTTATGGAGAGCATAGACGCCTGGACCTGGCAGACCTGCAGCATCACTGAGCGAACCGGTACGAAAACGAGCAATCGATTGTTGGCGCTGTGATGGTCGATGGTTGGTTCGTTGATGATGAGCCAAGACCATTGCGCCAAGAGCTGCCGTAACAAGCAGCGCTGAAATAACTTCAAATGGGAAGACAAAATCGGAGAAGAGTAAGTACGCAATACCTTCGACGTTTCCATCTTGGTTGGCAAGCTCGACCCCAATTGGCGTGCGGCCTAAAGTTGCGCGTCCAATGAGAGCAATCATCAGTCCACCAAAACCAAAAGCGGCGGTGATCGCAATCCAACGCAGACCCTTAATTGTTTCAACTAATGAGTCAGATGAATCAACACCAACGAGCATCAGAATAAATAGGAAGAGCATCATTACGGCGCCGGTGTAGACAACAATTTGAACAATGCCAAGGAAGAGTGCACCCTGGGCGATATAGAAAATTGCCAAAGTAATCATTACCCCGACCAATAAAATCGCTGAGTGAACAGCTTTCTTCACAAGTAGCATGCCAATGGCTGCAACAACTGAAAGTGGTGCCAAGACCCAGAACATGACTGTCTCAGGTGTTGCAATGGTTAACACTACTTTGTGCCCCCCTCCTGCGAAGGATGCGCCTTGGTGACATCACCGTTGTAATAATTCTTATCATCCATACCTGGATACATTGGATGAGGAGGTGCCAGCATTCCTGCACGCAAAGGAGCAAGCAGATCGTCCTTTTCAAAGATCAACTTTTCGCGTGAAGAATCTGCGAGCTCATATTCATTTGTCATTGTGAGCGCACGGGTTGGACAAGCTTCAACACATAAGCCGCAGAAAACACAACGAAGATAATTAATTTGATAAACCTTGCCGTAACGCTCACCAGGAGACATCTGATTCTCTGGTGTGTTATCTCCACCTTCAACAAAGATTGCATCCGCCGGACATGCCCAAGCACAAAGTTCGCAGCCGATACATTTTTCAAGGCCATCAGGATGGCGATTAAGTTGGTGGCGACCATGAAAACGCTCTTCGGTCGGCGCTTTCACATCAGGATAGTTAACAGTTAAATTCTTCTTGAAAATTGAGGTGAAGGTAACCCAGAAGCCCTTTGACTGTTGAAAGAGTGAACCAGGACCGGGCTGATCAACTTCGACGAAAGAGACATCATCGACATTCGCAGCGATACCTTGCTTCTTTGGCTCAATTGAATTATTCATCTCTGCCTCCTGTCTTAATCTGTGTTGTAGCTCTCTGTGTTGTAGCTCTCTGTGTTGTCGCGCTGAAGGATGAAACTCCCGGAAGTGATGGCACTGGGAAATCAGGTGGCGTGCTCTGTGCAAATGGCGAATCCGCTAGATCGCGTTCGCTCTTTTTCTTCTCACGATCAAAGAGTGAACTTACTGCCAATGCGATCAAGACAAGTCCAAGAGTGAAGGCAAGAATTACCGTGCGAGAGACACCTTGTTGTTGCATTACACGAAGAGATGCAACGATCATGATCCAAAGAAGTGAAGCGGGAATCAGTACCTTCCAACCAAATTTCATGAACTGGTCGTAGCGAAGACGTGGAAGAGTTGCACGCAACCACATAAAGATAAAGAAGAAGAAATTAACCTTTAGGAAGAACCAGACGATGGTGAACCAGCCGCCCAGCCACGCTTCGGTAAATCCAAGTCCTGGTGGTGCGTGATAGCCACCAAGGAATAGCGTGGTGGCAAGTGCTGAGACAGCAACAATATTTACATATTCAGCCAAGAAGAAGAGTGCGAATTTCAACGAGGAGTACTCAGTGTGGAAACCACCAACAAGTTCGCCTTCAGCTTCAGCTAAGTCAAAAGGTGCCCGGTTTGTCTCGCCCACCATTGAAATCACAAAGATTACAAATGAGGGGAAGAGGACGACTGCATTCCAGTAAGAACCGTGTTGAGAGTTAATAATTTCAGAGGTAGACATCGATCCGGCATAGATAAAGACTGCAACAAGTGAGAGCCCCATAGCAATTTCGTAAGATATTACTTGCGCACTTGAGCGAAGTCCACCAAGAAGTGGATAGGTCGATCCTGATGACCAACCTGCGAGAACAACGCCGTACACACCAATTGAGGTGACTGCCAAAATGTAGAGAACACCTACTGATAAATCGGTGAGCTGCATCGCTGTCTCTTGCCCAAAGAGTGCGACTTTTCCAGTCATTGGAATTACTGCAAAAGACATAAAGCACATCGCGGCTGCAATTATTGGGGCTGCAATAAATACGACTTTATCTGCAGCTGCCGGAATAATGTCTTCTTTCAGCGCAAGCTTGACGCCATCAGAGAGTGATTGCAGTAAACCAAATGGTCCGACTCGGTTTGGTCCAGTACGACGCTGCATCTTTGCAAGTACGCGGCGTTCGGTCCAGACAGCCATCAAGGTAGAGACAACGCAGATAACAAAGACGAGCAGTGCTTTAACGGCCATTAGCCAGACTGGATCCTGTCCGAGGAGTTCTACATTTGTCATGCCTTCACCACCGTTACTAATTCACCATGTGCTGCATTGAGAACGCGAAGTGGCTGTGATCCAATTGAATTTCGTGGCAACCACACTGCATCGTCATGAATGTCTTCAACTAAAACTTCAATTGTTAGCGATGCATCTGCATGTGAGATGCGAATCTTTTCACCTGTTGCAACACCGAGTGCATCTGCACGCTTTGGTGAGATGACTGCAATCGTCGGGCGACGAGTACCAGCTAAGTTATCTTCACCGACCTGAAGTGATCCTTCATCAAGTAGTCGGCGCCAAGAAGTAATAATCGCTTGCTCAGGTGCAATCTTTGCACTGGCGGCGGGAGCGACTGAAACAAACTCTGCGCGTGCACCATCCCACTTTCCAAGTTGAGCAAATTCGCGAGCTGCTGCTGTGACAGTACCGAGCATGATTGATTCACCCATTGCATCGGCTAGCGCTGACAAAATTCGCACATCGCTGCGATTAAGTGAATCGCCAACTGCTGCTGCAAATGAACGTGAGCGGCCTTCCCAGTTAATGAAAGTTCCGTACTTTTCCGTCACTGCGGCAACTGGCAGCACAACATCGGCAATCTCTGTAATTGAAGAGTGTAAAATTTCTAAACTGACCACAAAGCCTTTAGTAAGGGCGGCGATGGCACTGGCACTTTGTGGAAGATCGTGTGCATCGATGCCACCGATTACAAGTGCATCGAGTTCCTTATTGGCTAGCGCTGCGATCATCTGATCTGTTGTGCGTCCCTGCTCTGCTGGAATTGAATTAACTCCCCATGCAGCAGCAATATCTACTCGGGCGGCAGAATCAATAACTGGGCGTCCACCTGGCAAAAGTGAACCAATAGCACCGGCTTCCAGCGCACCGCGTTCTCCAGCACGACGTGGAATCCAGGCAATCTTTGCACCTGTCTTGTTTGCAAGTGAAAGGGCTGCTGTAAGTAATCCGGCAGATTCGCCAGCACGTTCACCGACGAGAATTATTGATTTTGCGGTCAGTGCAATATCGGCAAGTGCAGCAGCTTCAGATCCTGGTGCGACCTTGATGAAGTGTGCCTTCAGCTTATCCATTGCAATTGAACCCTTTGTGGCAACTGCTGTGACCTTAAGTCCACGCTTTTTGAAATTCTTATTTAGGCGTAAGAAGACAATTGGTGACTCTTCTTCTGGCTCAAATGCAACAAGTACAACTTGATCGGCGCGATCGATATCACTGTACGCAGTTGTCGAGCCAACTACGTGAGATGCCAAGAAGTTGGCTTCTTCATCAGAGGTAATGCGAGCACGGAAATCAATATCGTTTGTCTTGAGTGCGATACGTGCAAACTTTGAATACCCATAAGCATCTTCCAGAGTTGGGCGACCGCCGACAAGTACACCAGCGCGCTTACCAACAAGTCCGGCAGCTGCTGCGGCCAACGCTTCTGGCCAAGAGGCTGCAACAAGCACGCCCTCGGCATTTCGAATCATTGGTTCGGTAAGACGATTTTGGGATGTCACATATTTAAATGCCCATCGCCCCTTATCGCAGTTCCACTCTTCATTTACTTGTGGGTCATCTCCAGCCAGGCGACGAAGTGTTTTACCGCGACGTACATCAGTACGCATATCGCATCCTGATGCACAGTGCTCGCAAGCAGATGGTGTTGAGACTAGATCGAAAGGACGTGCTCGGAATCGGTATGAAGCACCAGTAAGTGCACCGACTGGACAAATCTGAATAGTATTTCCAGAGAAGTACGATTTAAATGGATCGTTCTCGTAAATTCCTACTTGCTGTAGCGCACCGCGCTCGTTCAAAGTAATAAATGGATCAGAGGCAATCTGCTCAGAGAAACGTGTGCAACGTGCACAGAGAACGCAACGTTCACGATCGAGCAATACTTGTGATGAAATATTAATTGGCTTCTCAAATGTGCGCTTCACTCCACCCAGGCGTGCAGTTGGATTTCCATTGCTCATCGCTTGGTTTTGCAGAGGGCATTCGCCACCTTTGTCACAGACAGGACAATCAAGTGGGTGATTTCCTAGCAACAACTCCATCACACCTTTCTGCGCTTTATCAGCGACAGCAGATGTGAGTTGGGTTTTAACAATCATATTTGGCTCTACTGGAATTGTGCAGGAAGCTTGTGGCTTTGGAAATGCACGGCCATTGATCTCAACTTCAACTAAACATTGACGACAAGCACCTACGGGATCAAGCAGTGGATGATCGCAGAAACGTGGGATCTGAATTCCAAGCATCTCTGCGGCACGAATAATGAGTGTGCCTTTAGGAACACTTACTTCGAAGCCATCAATGACAACTGTAATTGTCTCAACTGCCACTGCGCTTTCGAGGGTTGTCATTACTTACTCGCCCCCTGAAAGAGTGTCGATGCAACTGGATCAAATGGACATGCGCCATTTGTTAAGTGTGCAATGTATTCATCACGGAAATATTTAATTGATGATGTAATCGGACTGGTAGCTCCGTCACCAAGTGCACAGAAAGAGCGTCCCATAATGTTGTCGCAGAGGTCGAGCAGTTTTGCAAGATCTTCTTCGGTTCCGATTCCAGCTTCTAAATCACGAAGAATCTGGACTAACCACCATGTGCCTTCGCGACATGGTGTGCACTTTCCGCATGATTCGTGCTTATAGAACTCAGTCCAACGAAGTACTGCGCGCACTACACATGTTGTCTCGTCAAAAATTTGAAGTGCCTTTGTGCCAAGCATTGAACCTGCTGCGGCAACGCCTTCGTAATCAAGTGGAACATCTAGATGTTCATCGGTAAATATTGGAGTTGAAGATCCACCTGGGGTCCAGAACTTAAGTGTGTGGCCGGTACGAACGCCACCTGCAAGATCAAGAATTTCACGAAGAGTGATTCCAAGTGGTGCTTCAAATTGACCAGGATTATTTACATGGCCTGAGAGTGAGTAAAGGGTTGCACCCTTTGATTTTTCAGTACCCATTGATTGGTACCACTCTGCACCGTTATTAATAATTGCTGGTACGGATGCAATTGATTCCACGTTATTTACAACAGTGGGCTTTGCATAGAGTCCAGCAATAGCTGGAAATGGTGGGCGAAGACGTGGTTGGCCACGGAAACCTTCAAGTGAATCAAGTAGCGCGGTCTCTTCCCCGCAAATGTATGCACCGGCTCCGATATGTAAAACTACATCGACTCCGTTTCCAAGAATGCCTGCCTTGTAGGCATCAGCGATTGCTTGATTGAGGCGACGTGCAACGTGGGTGACTTCACCGCGAAGATAAATGAATGCATGCTTTGCCCGAATTGCATGGCAAGCAATAATGCAGCCTTCAATAAGTACATGTGGATTGGCCATTAAAAGTGGCGTGTCTTTACATGTTCCAGGTTCTGATTCATCAGCATTTACAACGAGGTAGTGATCTTTGTTATCACCTTGTGGAATAAAACCCCACTTCATTCCTGTTGGAAAACCAGCGCCACCTCGACCGCGAAGTCCAGAATCTTTTACAAGTGCAATCACTTCATCAGGATCCATCGCAAGTGCTTTCGCTGATGCGGTGTATCCACCGTTGCGCTTATATGCCGCAAAGGTAAATGAATCTGGTTGATCCCAGTGTGCGGAGAGTACGGGGGTCAGAGTTGTCATTACTTTCCTTCCTTCGCTAAACGACGTGCCAAAGTAAGACCGAGCAGTGTCGGTGCACCAGCTTGCACACCCTGTCCAGCTAGACCATCATCAAAACCTGCAAGCACAGCTGAAGCCTCTTTAAATGTTACGAGACGATCAGGGCCACGTGTTGGCGCTGGTGGATTTCCAGCACGCGCACCATCAACTAATGACTTTGCTGACTCGACGGTCTGGTTGTCGTAGAACTCCCAGTTGGCCATCACTACAGGTGCGTAGTCACAGGCAGCGTTGCACTCAATGTGCTCGAGTGAAACTTTGCCATCTGCTGTAACGCCATCATTTTCAATCCCAAGGTGATCTATGAGAGCACTAAAAATTGCATCTCCGCCCATGACTGCGCAGAGCGTATTTGTACATACTCCGACGTGATATTCACCGACTGGCTTGCGCTTATATTGAGTGTAGAAAGTTGCAACTGCTGAAACTTCTGCAGGTGCAATTTCAAGAATTTTGGCAATTGTCTCGATACCTTCACTGGTGACAAATCCGGCAACAGATTGCACATAATGTAAAAGCGGCATAATCGCTGAACGGCTACGTGGGTAGCGCGCAATAATTGTCTGCATCTTCGCACGATCTAGTTGGGTATTTGATGACATTAGCGGTCCACGCCTCCCATCACAGGATCAATTGATGCAATCGCTCCGACGATGTCGGCGATCATTCCACCTTCACTCATCGCAGATGTTGCCTGAAGATTATTAAATGATGGTTCCCGGAAATGTGCGCGATATGGACGAGTGCCACCGTCAGAGACGATGTGAGCACCGAGTTCACCACGTGGTGATTCAATCGGTACATAAACTTCACCGGCAGGTACTCGGAATCCTTCAGTAACTAATTTGAAGTGATGGATAAGTGATTCCATCGAAGTGCCCATAATTTCGCGAATGTGGTTGAGCGAATTACCGAGACCATCTGCACCAAGTGCTAACTGTGCTGGCCATGCAATTTTCTTATCTGCAACCATTACTGGTTGACCGGCAGTTGCATCAAGCTTTTCAATTGTTTGTTCGATAATGCGAAGTGATTGCTCAAGTTCGGCCATCCGAATTAAGAAGCGACCATAGACATCGCAGGTATCTGCAGTGACTACTTCGAAATCATAATTTTCATAACCGCAGTACGGCTGCATCTTGCGGAGATCCCAAGGAAGACCAGTTGAACGAAGAACTGGTCCAGTAATTCCAAGTGTTGTACATCCAGCAAGATCAAGGTATCCAATACCAACAGTGCGCTTCATCCAGATGGTGTTACCAACCAAGAGCCGCTCATTGTCTTTAAAGTTTTTACGAAGTGTCACGACTAGCTCGCGAAGACGCGTTGTCATTCCTTCTGGAAGATCTTGCGCAACTCCACCTGGGCGCACGTAAGCCATATTCATGCGAAGACCAGAGATTGCTTCAAAGGCATCGAGTACTAATTCACGCTCGCGGAAGGCGAAGAACATCGGCCCCATTGCACCAAGTTCAAGTGCACCAGTACCCAGAGCCACCATGTGAGAAGAGATGCGATTGAGTTCCATCATTAACACTCGGATAATCGATGCCCGCTCTGGCACATCGTTGGTAATTCCAAGAAGTTTTTCAACGGCTAAGCAATATGCGGTTTCGTTGAAAATTGGGCTGAGGTAATCCATGCGAGTAACAAATGTTGTGCCTTGAGTCCAAGAACGGAACTCCATATTTTTCTCAATACCTGTATGTAGGTACCCAATTCCTGGGCGAACTTCTGTAATTGTTTCGCCTTCAAGTTCAAGTACAAGACGAAGAACGCCGTGAGTAGATGGGTGTTGTGGACCCATATTTACAATGATGCGCTCTTCTTTGCTTTCGCCAATTTCAGAGACGAGTGAATCCCAATCGCCACCACTTACTGAGTAGACAGTTCCTTCAGTTGTTTCGCGTGATGATGCATATGGATCAAATGTTGTTGTCATTCGTATGACCTCCGTTGTGATGGAGCCGGAGTTGTTGCACCCTTGTACTCAACTGCAATTCCACCAAGTGGGTAATCCTTACGCTGTGGATGTCCATCCCAATCATCTGGCATCAAGATCCGAGTAAGACCTGGGTGGCCATCAAAGACAATTCCAAACATGTCAAAAGTTTCGCGCTCGTGCCAATTGTTTCCGCCCCACACATCAACCAGGGTTGGAATGTGTGGATCAAGATCAGAAGTTGTCACTTCAAGACGTACGCGCTGGTTCTTTGTCATCGAAAGCAATGGATATACCGCAACAAGTTCTGCACCGGTGCGCTCTGGAAAATGCACACCTGAAACGCCCATACACATTTCAAAGAGCAATGAATCACGAAGCACTTGTGCAACTTCTACGAGACGTTCTTTCTTAATGTGAAGTGTGAGTTCGCCGCGATCAACAACTACTCGGGTAATTGCATCAGCGAAATCTGGGTAGGCACGTTCTAAATCATCAGCGATTTGATCAAAATAACCACCGTAGGGACGTGGCGTTGAGCCAGTATCTGCCACTGAACGCACGAGCCCGCCGTATCCAGAAGTATCTCCTGAGCCACGAGCACCAAACATGCCTTGTTCTGTATCAACCATTATGCGTGTGTTCCTTCAAGCGGGAAAGATCCCAATTGAATAGTTGGCTTTGCATTCATGGCAGCTTTTTCAACTTCTTTAATAACGGCTTCGCGATTAGGTCCAAGCGTTGTATTGCTAATTTGTTCGTGTAATTTAATGATTGCATCCATGAGTTGTTCTGGACGTGGAGGGCAACCTGGCAGATAAATATCAACTGGGACAACGTGGTCTACGCCTTGAACGATGGCGTAGTTATTAAACATTCCGCCCGATGAAGAACATGCACCCATTGCAATTACCCATTTAGGCGCAGTCATTTGATCGTAAATTTGACGAAGAACTGGCGCCATTTTCTGAGAGACGCGTCCAGCAACGATCATGAGATCTGCCTGGCGCGGAGATGCGCTAAAGCGTTCCATTCCAAAGCGAGAGATGTCGTGCTTTGGCGACGAACCCAACGCCATCATTTCAATTGCACAGCACGCAAGACCGAAGGTTGCTGGCCAAAGTGAACTCTTACGCATGTAACCTGCGAGATCTTCCACCTTTGAAAGTAAAATTCCGCTTGGTAATTTATCTTCTAGACCCATGTGTTAATCCCATTCCAATCCGCCGCGACGCCAAACGTATGCAAAAGCAATAAAAATAGTTGAGATAAATACACCCATCTCAAGTAATCCAAATACCCCGAGCTGATCCAAGGTGACTGCCCATGGGTAGAGAAAGACGATTTCAATATCAAAGACAATAAAGAGCATTGCAGTAAGAAAATATTTAACGGGAAAGCGACCGCCTTCGAGCGCCTGAGGTGAAGGTTCAATTCCACACTCGTAGGCATCTTGTTTGGCGCGGTTATATCGAGCCGGTCCGGTAATTGATGCCACCCCAACCGAAAAAACCGCAAAGCCAAAGCCGATGGCAAAGAGGATGAAGATCGGGATATACGGATTAGCGCTCACGGGAAGTAATTCTAGGCGTTGGGCCCATGAAGGGCGAAAACGCTATGCCTTCACAGCGATGTGAATTGCCACAACGCCACCGGTGAGATTATTCCAACCTACTTGACTCCATCCAGCATCGACGATCATCGCTGCCAACTCCTTTTGATTTGGCCAGGCTCTAATGGAATCTGCGAGATAGATATAGGCATCGGGATTTGATGTTGTCGCACGGGCGATCGTTGGCAGCGCTTTCATCAAATAATTCATATAGATGGCGCGAAATGGGGCAAAAATCGGGGTGGAAAACTCAACGATCACCAATCGGCCACCAGTTTTAACGACGCGATGGGCCTCAGCGAGCGCCTTCGCGGTATCGGCGGTGTTACGAAGGCCAAAAGAGATGGTCAAAACATCAAATGTGCCATCTTCGAAGGGAAGTTTGAGGGCATCGGCCTTCACGAAGTTGAGATTGGGGCGCGCCTTTCGTCCAGCGGCCAGCATTCCCTCTGAGAAGTCGGCGGCGATGACATCTGCGCCGGCTGCCGCCAAGGGGGCCGAGCTCGATCCGGTACCTGCCGCCAGATCGAGGATTTTCATGCCAGCAGTTGGGGCAATTATCTTGGTCGCCGCCCGGCGCCAGGCCTTGCTCCGGCCTAGGCTCAAAATGTCATTGGCGATGTCATAGCGCTTAGCCACGCCATCGAACATGGCAGCGACTTCCTGCGGATTCTTATCCATATTCGCCCGTGACATGACTCTATTCTCCGCCAGAGTAGTCTTATCCACAACTTAAAAAGTTTTTAAATCGCCCTAGAAGGAGGAGTTATATGTCAGAAGCGCGCTCGCTACGGACCGCTCTCTTTCCACAATCTGGCGTCCTCACCCAGACACTCTTTGTGACAGGTGGGGTCGGCTTTATCGGACTCCTTGCCCAAATCTCATTTCCGATTCCAGGTTCACCGGTTCCGGTCACCGGTCAGACACTTGGCGTCTTACTTATTGCAACTACATATGGACTTCGGTTGGCCGGTATCACTTTTGCGAGTTATCTCTTAGTCGCAATGGCAGGCGCACCGCTCTTTGCACCATCTGCAACGCTGCCAAGTTATGGAATTGCTCGTATTACTAGTGCAACCGGTGGATACCTTATTGGAATGTTGGTTGCCACAATTGTGATTGCATATTTGGCGGAGAAAAAAGCAGATCAAAAATTAGTTACCTCTTTCCCAATGTTGCTGATCGGTACTTCAATCATTTTCATCTTTGGCGTTACCTGGTTGCGTCTTAGCTTGGAGATGAACTGGTCGCAAGCAATTGCAGCTGGCTTTACCCCATTTATTTTTGGAGAAGCGCTCAAGATTGTAATTACCGCTACCTCGCTGCCTTTGATTTGGAAGAAAATTAATCGCACACTTGCGAAGTAATTAATCTCGTATGACTGCTCTTATTCCTGTCACCACCTCACGGTTGACATCTCACCTTGATCTTTTAGATCTCTTGCCCGAAGAAGAATTGCTCTCATGGGTACGCAGTGGTCAGGGACTTGTTGGTTGGGGAGTATTTGCGCAAATAACTGTCTGCGGGCCCACTCGCTTTGCCGATGCTCGCACCTGGTGGCACAACGAGCTTGCCAAACTTAAAATCACTAACAATACAAATGTGAGTGGTAGCGGTCCTATTCTCTTTAGCTCTTTCGCTTTCGATGAGAATGAAGAATCTGTGCTGGTAATTCCAGAGATTATTGTTGGTACTCGTGGTGGAGTTTCTTGGTTGACATGGATTGGCGATAAAGCCCAGCCGTATCTACCAAAGAAAGCACCGACAATTGCACACACTCAATATTCGTGGGGCGATGGCTCACTCTCTCCCAATGAATGGATGTCACGGGTTGCAACTGCCATTGGTGAAATCGAAATCACTGAACTTGAAAAAGTAGTACTGGCGCGAGATTTAGTGGCGATTGCGCAAAGTGCAATCGATCCTCGACAAATTCTCAATCAGTTGAGTGCGCAGTATCCAGCGACCTGGGTCTTTGCGGTAAAGAATTTAATCGGAGCAACACCTGAACTCTTAGTGCGACTTTCTCGCGGAATGGTTACCTCGCGCGTACTTGCCGGCACTATTAGTAAAACTGGTGACGATGATAGAGATTTGGCGTTGGCCGGCTCGCTAGCAAGATCATCCAAAGATTTAGAAGAACATGAATATGCAGTGCGCTCGGTAGCAGATGCACTTGAACCGTTTTGCACCTCAATGAATGTGCCAGAATCTCCATTCGTGCTGCACTTAGTAAATGTGATGCACCTTGCCACTGATGTAACGGGCGCGCTGATGGAATCTAAAAATACGCAATCACAGAATGAAGTCGATGTATTTTCATTATTGGCTCGCTTGCATCCATCTGCTGCTGTCTGTGGGACACCGACACATCTGGCAGCCACAATGATTTCTAAGATTGAAGGAATGTCCCGTGGTCGATATGCCGGTCCAGTTGGATGGATTGATGCACACGGCGATGGTGAAATTGGAATTGCACTTCGTTGTGGTTTAATCTCTGAAAATTTAATTCGATTATTTGCAGGGTGTGGAATTGTTTCTGGATCTGATCCAGCGAAAGAACTCAATGAAAGTAATGCAAAATTTACGCCAATGCGTAGCGCGCTAGAGTGAATCCATCTTTGCAAAAATTGATTTGATTCCTTGCGCATTTTCTGCTCGGTTTGGTACATCGACGATCACAACTTCTAGTTGTGAAATAGGAGTTGCCATCACCTTGGCTAACTCTTGTGGCGAAGCAATTTTGCTGGTTGCGATTCCAAAGCCGCTGGCAATTGCAGCCAAATCTTTATTATGAGGAGTACCAAATACCTCTTCAAAGCCATTTACTCCAGCTTGTGGCAAAGTTGAGAATATTCCGCCACCGTTATTATCAATAACAAAGATACGTAAATTTATCTTTCCAGCACTTGCTAGCGCACCAACATCGTGTAAAAAGGCGAGGTCTCCCACTACCGCCACTGCACTTTCTGATGACTGTGCAATTCCGGTTGCGATACCAAGGGCTGTTGATAGATTGCCATCAATTCCAGCTAAACCACGGTTTGCAAATACTTTTACCCCCGTACGAGCTGTTGCAAAGCCTTCGATATCTCTGATTGGACGAGATGATGAGATGAAAAGCGTTGTTGAATTTGAGAGAGTGGCGCTGAAATCTCGGGCAAATATCTGTTCCGACCACCCAGTTAAATCTGCAACTGCTTTACCAGCGCGCTGGGAAAGCTTCTTCCACTGCTCGACCCATTCGCCATCTGCGGCAGGGACTTCCACCGACGGTAGCGCTAAAAATTTCTGTGAAGCAACCCGATCTCCATCAACTGTGGCCATCCGAGGATCGATCACAATTATTTTGCGGGCTTGCGAAATAAGTGCATTGATTGGGCGTGAAAGAGTAGTGCGTCCAATAACAACGACGGTATCTGGATTAATCTCTTTTCTTACCTTTGTCGATGCTAGAAAGAGACTCGCATGCGACGTTGCGCTAGGAATAGAAAGTGGATCTTCAGCAATTACCGGCCAACCGAGCGCTTGTGCAAATTCGTTAACACTGTCTTGGCTTAAGCCAGCGCGATCGTGGCCAATAATGAGTAATCCGCGAGTGGATTTACTGTGGAACGTGCCAGATTTCTTGCGGGTAAATGTTCGTGCTGGATTACTACTCAAATTATCTAACCACCCGGATTGATCATCACTGTTATCTAGCAGCGGTTCATCAAATTGAATATTGAGATGTACTGGACCGCTCTGCAGCGCATTAAGCGGTAACTCCATTGGATATGCCGATCCCGAAATATCGGCAAAGTAACGAACTGCTTTTCCAAAGATGCGTGCCTGCTCAGTAGTTTGATTGGCACCAGTTCGTCGAAGTCGCGCAGGTCTATCGGCGGTAAGCAACAAAAGCGGTGCATTTGTATGTGATGCTTCCAGAATTGCTGGATGATAATTTGCTACTGCGCTGCCGCTGGTGCAGACAAGTGGCACCGCCCGCGATGTTGCTTTAGCTATTCCTAGCGCGAAAAATCCGGCGCTACGTTCATCAATTTTTAGATGAAGTTTTATTAAACCTTTTTCAGATGCTTGAAAGAATGCCAGCGAAAGTGGAGCATTTCTTGATCCCGGTGAGATTACAACATCTTCGATTCCGGCTTCAAGGATCTGTTTAACAATAACTTGCGCAAGGCGGGTTGATTCACTCATCCGATCTGCTGCGCAATTCTCATGATGCGATTCTTCCACCATTCATAGCGCTCTGCTGCCACATCTTGAACGCTTGAAAAATCTGGATCTACTGTGCGTACTTCAATCGCCCCGTCAATTATTTCGAGTTCAGCTACATTTTGCGCCAAAAGCGACCCAGTCGCTAAACCGCTATCAAAGTGTAAATCTGCGAAAGAGGCAGCGAGTGTGAGTCCGTATGAAATTCCAACTGCGCTTTCAAGTGCACTTGATATTACGACTGGCAGTTTGTGGTGCTTGGCTATCGCGTGACACCTAGCGATTCCCCCAAGTGGTTGAACTTTGAGCATGATCAGATCAACTGCATCAGTGAGATCTAACTCAAAAGGGTCAACTGACTTTCTGATTATTTCATCACCACAAATCTTGGTGGTGATCTTCGATCTTAATTCACGAAGATCTTCAAGGCTCGCAACAGGTTGTTCAATATATTCAAGTGGATCAATCTCAGATTCAATTGCTTTAATGTTTTCGATCGCATGCGAAAGGTTCCATAATCCATTTACATCTGCCCGAAGTTTCACACTCGGCACCAGCGCGGCCACGGTAGCAAGGCGGGCAATATCTTCTCGGATACCAGTACCTATCTTTACTTTGAATACTGAGCAACCTGGATAGCGATCAACGAGTCGGGCAATCTCATCTTTGTTATCGAGAGCTGGAATAGTTGCATTTACTTTGACTAGATCATGAAAGAGTTTTGGTGGCGGTGTAGTTGCTGCCTCAATGGCGCACTCAAGCCATGGCCTACTTTCTTGATCGTCATATTCCAAAAAAGGAGAGAACTCAGCCCAGCCTTGTGAACCTTTAAAGAGTGCAACTTCTCGGGTTGTTATCCCACGAAAGTTGGTCCGAGTCGCAAGTGAGACAACTCGTAAACTTTGAAAGAGATCAAGGTTCATAAATTAAGGACGCTTTGGAAATTTTCCGAAATCTGGTGCACGTCGCTCTTTATATGCATCACGACCTTCTTGACCTTCTTCGCTTAAATAGAAGAGCAGAGTTGCATCACCGGCGAGTTGTTGCACGCCCGCTAATCCATCATCTGCCGCATTCATACTTGATTTAAGTAGTCGCAGCGCCATTGGTGAATTGCGCAACATCTCGCGACACCACGAGACTGTCTCTGCCTCTAACTCACTGATACCAACAACGGTATTTATTAGACCCATTGCGAGCGCCTCTTGTGCGTCATACTGCCGAGTCATAAACCAAATTTCACGAGCTTTTTTCTGACCAACACTTGCTGCAAGTAGCCCTGATCCATATCCACCATCAAATGAACCAACCATTGGTCCGGTCTGACCAAATTTTGCATTCTCGGCCGCAATCGTGAGATCGCAGACAACGTGGAGCACATGTCCGCCGCCGATCGCCCATCCAGCAACCATGGCAACTACAGGTTTTGGTGTGCGACGAATCTGTACTTGTAGATCTAAAACGTTGAGACGACCGACTCCGGTCTGTGCCAATTCATCATCGCCGAGATATCCATCATCTCCGCGAACGCTAATGTCACCACCAGAACAGAAAGCTTCATCGCCTTGGCCAGTCAAAATGATGACGCCGACTTCTAAGTTATCGCGGGCTAATGAAAAGGCATGCTGCAATTCAATGATGGTTTGCGGGCGAAATGCGTTGCGCACCTCTGGACGATTAATCGTGATTTTTGCAATGCCATCGCCAGTTTCATACTTGATGTCTAGAAATTTCTCGCCACCCTTGCCGGTCGCCCACGCTGGGATAGTGCGGTCTCCAAAATCACGTTTAATTGGCTTGCTCACGATTCCTCCATCTTTCTCTCTGGGCGGTAGCCTACGCGGGCTATGGATATGTCGCCGAATACAAACCTTCCACCTCATCCGGTGCGCACAATAAGTGCTGCAATGCCACTCGATGAGGTCATGGCTGCGCTGGCAAAAGCGTTAGCCCATCAAGGTCCAGTGCTCAATTTTACCCGTACCCCAATTGAAAATGTGGATGGCGACGTTGCCGTCATTGTTGAAACCACCGGTTCAAGTGGTGCACTCAAACTTGTCGCACTCGGGCGAAAAGCGTTGCTGGCATCTGCTCGACTTTCACTTGATTCTCTCGGCGCCCGCCTCGGTGCTACCTGGTCACTTTTTCTTCCACTCAACCACATTGCAGGTGTCAATGTTTTAGTGCGTTCGCTTGAACTTGGTACAACGCCAATTGATTTACGGACTGCAAAGGAATTTCCAACGGCCCATTTCACCGCCATCGTTCCTACTCAATTATTCCAAGCGCTCAATGGCAATTCAAATCTGCTGCAACATTTAAAATCAAGTAAAGCTGTGTTGGTCGGCGGTGCCTCGTTAAGTGGCGATCTCTATCAGAGTGCGATTGCGCAAGATATAAATATTGTCCGTACCTACGGTATGAGTGAGACTTCCGGGGGCTGCGTCTATGAAGGACAACCGCTCGGAGATACTAAGGTGAGAATTTCTAGCCAAGGGTTGATCGAAATATCTGGCCCAACTCTTGCCACCACATATCTAGGAAACGACGCACTGTGGAACTCTCAATTAAATGGTGGCTGGTTTACGACTACAGATCTTGGTGAAATAGATAGTCAAGGGCGACTGACTGTCCTTGGTCGAGGCGATGACATCTGCAACTCTGGTGGTGAAAAGATTTCGCTCTCCTTAGTTGAAAAAGTTTTGGCAGACGAATTTCCTTCAGTGCAATGGGCCGCAATTGCAGTTGATGATCAAAAATGGGGCCAACGGTTAGTGGTGTGTGCAGCTGGTTCACAATTGCCAACAACACCTGAGATTTCATCACTTATTGAAACTTCACTGGGTGAAATTGCGAAACCAAAACAAGTTCTTTACCTGGATCAACTTCCCGCAATTGGAATTGGTAAAATCGACCGTAACGCTCTAGCGCAGCAAGCAAAGGAAGCATTCGGTGGTTAATTCACAACTAAAAGTTTGGGTCACGGGCGCACGTCCGCGAACCCTCTCAGCGGCAGTTGCCCCGGTATTGGTTGCAAGTGCACTAGCGGGTTCAAATTTTGATTTTCTGCCAGCTCTCTTAGCTTTGATTGTCAGCCTTGCCCTACAAATTGGTGTTAATTATGCAAATGATTACTCGGATGGAGTGCGCGGTACTGACGATGAACGAGTTGGTCCGGTGCGAATTACTGCAGGTGGGTTGGCCAGTGCACATGTCGTTAAACGTGCTGCGCTCATTGCCTTCGCTATTGCAGGAGTAGCCGGTTTCGTACTCGCACTTCTGAGCAGTTGGTGGTTAATTCCAGTAGGTGCGGCATCAATTGCGGCAGCGTGGGGTTATACCGGTGGCGAGAAACCATATGGATATTTGGGTCTCGGTGAGTTATTTGTATTTGTTTTCTTTGGTCTCGTCGCAACTGTCGGAAGTTACTATGTTCAAACTGGTGAAATTTCGGCGCAATCAATTTTGGCCGGTTGCATTATGGGATCTTTAGCATCAGCAATTCTGGTGATCAATAACATTCGTGATCGGCAACAAGATGCGCTCGTGGGCAAGAACACCCTCGCCGTTAGAATCGGTGATCGTGGATCTCGGGCACTTTTCACCACATTTGTTATTGCACCTTATTTACTCTCGCTTGGCTTTTTAAATTATTGGGTCGCGCTCACGCTTGTGACTCTCCCAGTATCAATAAAGTTGCTCAGATCACTCTGGTCTGGACTTCAGGGGAGAGAGTTGATCGCACTGCTCGGTCAGACTGGTCGATTACAGCTGCTCTTCTCACTCACTCTGACTATCGCCGTGATTATTGGCTAAGATTGCATCATGTTGAGATTCTCCATCATCGCTTTTATCGCAGCCACTGCATTTCAAATTTATGCATTTGTGGAATGTGCGATTCGAGATGATGCACTCATTAAACGTCTTCCAAAATGGGGATGGCTATTAATAATTTTCTTCCTACAGTTCGCAGGAGCTGTTGCTTACTTCATTCTCGGGCGCAATCGTGGTGGGGGTGGTGGCTTTAAGAAACCACCGAAGCGTCGCATCTTGCCACCTGATGATGACCCAGATTTCCTCCGCAAACTTTAATTCCGGCAAAACTTAAAGCCCTGAGTACGTGTGCTTTCCACTTCCCCACACATTTACATAAACATAGTTAAATAAAAATGTTGATCCGGCGAAGAGACATAGCCATGCTGCGCGCCGTCCTCTCCAACCAATTGTTACTCGTGCGTGAAGGTATGCGGCATATGCAACCCAGGTAATAAATGCCCACGTCTCTTTTGGATCCCAGCCCCAGTAACGTCCCCATGCACTCTCGGCCCAGATTGCACCAGCGATGACAGAGAAAGTCCACAGTGGAAATACAAAAGCAACAAGGCGATAGGAAAGTTGATCTAAAAATTCAAGCGAAGGAAGACGAGTTGCCCAAGCTGGACGACCCATGCCGCGTTCGCGCGAATCAAGATAAAGATAGGCGCCAGCAATAACATTTGAAAGTAAGAAGACGCCACCTGAAATAATTGCAGCGATCACATGAATTATCAGCCAAGGAGATTGAAGTGCAGGCATTAGCGGAGCGCTATCACGATAGAGAAGTGTGACGGCAGTGCCAAGAGTGAGTAATACACCTAATGAGATAAACAAACCTAGCCAACGAAGATCATATTTACGGAGCGCGACTAAATAGGCCCCAGAAAATGCCAGCGCACCAGTAATTGAAAATTCAAACATGTTGCCCCATGGGACGTGGCCATTTGCTAAGCCGCGTGCAACTACACCCGCAAAGAGAGCGATAAATCCTAGCAACATCAAAATTGTTGCAATCCGGGCAGCCTTTTCACTTCGTTGGAAAGTTAACTTCTTTAGCCCAGGATCACTGCCTTCTGGCGGAACCTTTACCGCCCAAGCAGTTTCAAATGCATGAACCAAGAACGAGAGGGCGTAAATTCCCATTGCGCTATAAATAAAGTTATTAGAGATGTAAGCCCACGTAGTTTGCGTCACTTCTCCCCCTTCACAGCTTTCACAAATTCTTTAACTTCTTCATCAAGTAATGAAGATGTGTTCTTTGCCAACCCTGAAATTTCTACATTTCCATCTAAATCTTGACGAATCCAAATTCTTCTACGTCGACCAAAGAGTGAAGCGAGTAATCCAAGTAGCGCAAGAATACCGCCGAAAAGTGAATAGCTCTTTCCAGGATCACTTACTACCTGCAAGTTGACCCACGGTTCGACTTGTTCAAAGGTAATACTGCCGCCTGGATAATTAATTGTTTCACCAGCCTTAAGTGAGTTAAGTGCAATTCGCTTCATCGTCGACGTATCGATTCGATAGACAGATTGTGGAATTCCGGTATCGAGACCTAAGTCACCTTCCCAGAGCGAGAAGAGCAACCTTGGATTAAGTAGCTCTGGATAGATCGAGACCGCACCACTTCCACTGACTCGTTCAAATGTTGGATAGAAGGACGAGACAAATCCCAGTTGAGGGTCTGCTTCGGGAACTTTTATCGATCCGATTGATCGAAGATTCCCATCTTGTGGCAAGAATGGGACGGCTCCTTGAAATACAACATTTGCGAATTCATCTCGTACAGTGACAAAAGGTGAGAAGCCATTTGCTTGCAGATAGACACGGGAGTTTCCAAATGTAAGTGGGCTATTTACTTTAATAATCTGATCTTTCTCAACCCCATCTGCATCAATGGTCTGAACGTAGGCAGCGAAATCGAGTGGAGTATTTGTGGCTGGATCATATTTTGCTTCAAATTTACTTAAGCGGATTGAGAAAGTATTTAGAGAAGATTCATTGGTAAGTTTTCCAAACGAAAGTGAGTCATAACTTGTTGGAAGGTTTATAAATCTTTCTCCTGTTGTAATGATGGCATCACCTCTCATTCCAAAGAGTGAGCCAACACTTACACCGATTAAAATTAAAATGAGCGAGAGATGGAAGAGTAGATTTCCGCTCTCTCTCAGATATCCCTTTTCGGCTGAGATTGATCCATCTTGTTCGCGAATCCGGAAACGCTTTTTACGAAACCATTTTTTGGCACGTTCGAGTTCATCACCATCCCCACTAAATGAGTGAAAGCTCTCCAGCTTGGTTAGATTCTTTGGGGTAACCGGTGGTTGTGCGCGCATTGCCTTAAAATGTTCAACTGATCGTGGAAGCACACAGCCGATTAAGGATATGAAAAGCAAGATATAAATTGCGCTAAACCATGAAGATGCAAAGAGATCAAAGCCTCCGAAGCGATCTATCCAAGAAGCCAGTGTCGGATTAGCAATAAAATAATCTCGTACTGCTACCGGGTTCTGATTGCGCTGTGGAAGCAGCGACCCTGGAATCGCAGCAATACCGAGCATCATCAGCAAGATCAGCGCTGTACGCATACTTGTGAGTTGGCGCCATGCAAATCTTGCTAGACCACGGGCTCCAATTTCTGGAATCTCAATTTGATCTTGAATACTCATTAAATCACCGGTGTAAATTCACTAATAGAAGATCGCAACTCAATCATTAAATAATTCCAAACTCCGGTCACTTGCAGAATTCCAATAACAATTAGTAGGACACCACCAGTAATTGAAATGATTCGGCCATTTTTCGTTAAGAATTTGCGAAGCTTTGCTGATTTATCAAAAAATACACCAGTGAGAATAAAGGGCAACCCGAGGCCAACGCAGTAGCCAAATGAGAGCAGCGCACCACGCAGCGCACTCGATTCGCTAAAAGCTAAGGTTTGAACGATGGCAAGTGCCGGACCAATGCAAGGAGTCCAACCAACTCCGAAAAGGAAGCCGAGCACGGGGGCACCCACAAGCCCCCCAGTTGTTGAAAGCTGTGGCCGAATTGTTGGCATGAGTGCAAAAGCACCAGCAAAAATAAGACCCATAAGTATTGTGAATACACCAAGAACTCTTGTGATCACTTCTTCGTTGACTGCAATACGTGCGCCAAGTCCACCAAAGAGTGCGCCGTATGAGATGAAGAGGACCGAAAATCCAAGCACAAAGAGAGTGGAGCCTAGAAAAATTCTCCCCTTGGATTGGGAGAAGCCGGCAGCAAATGCGAGGTACCCCGGAACAAGTGGCAGCACACATGGTGAAATAAATGAGACTAGCCCGGCCAACACTGCAAGCGGGAAGGCAACCAATAAAAATCCATCAAAAATATTTTCGACAACAAAATTAATCATTCGCTTTGCACTCTCTCAATCAGTGCACTCAGCGAGCCCATTGTGACGATCCCAGATACTCGAGCAGCTACAAAGCCATCTCTATCAATCACAATCGTGGATGGAATGGCATTTGCTGGTAGTGATTTGCTAAAACCTATAAGTAGTGCATCGTCAATAAGTGTTGGATATGTAATATTTTTAGTGCGCACAAATGCCTCAGCGTTGACCAAATTATCGCGAGTAAGAATTCCAACAAATGGCACATCTGGATACTTCTCCGAAAGTGCAACAAGTGTTGGTGCCTCAGCCCGACATGGTGAACACCACGATGCCCAGACATTTATGACGGCAATTTTTCCAGGTTCGAGGGTGTAATTAACTCCAGTAAGTGTCATGCCGGAAAGTGGTGGAGCCTGCACACGAGAACCCTTTTTTATAAAGGTCTGCGCACCACTACCGACGACAAAACTCTCTTCTGTTGTAGAGCTACCACCACCAGAGCAGGCGCTCAATGAAAGAAGAGGCACAGTAAGAAGTAGTGCAGTAATAAGTGCGAGAGGTTTTACTTTTTGCATTAGTTCTTCTTTCGGAGAAGATGTCTCGCTGGTTCTGAATACGAAGTACCGACTATTTCACCGTTGTCGTCGAAGTGAATACTGGTCACCGATGCAAGAGTACATTCGCGCTTGCGCGGATCATGAATAAGTCTGCGTCCCTCAACTGCACTTCTTAAAATCCAAATCGGCAGTTGATGCGAAATACAGATTGCATCTTTATCTCCCGCTGCTTTCTGAGCCGCAAAAATCGCAGCCAGCATACGATTGATTTGCTCAACGTAGGACTCCCCCCAAGATGGCTTCCATGGATTTGTTAAATGTTTCCAAGCAGATGGACGGCGCAAAACACCATCACCAATCCCAAATGGTTTTCCTTCAAAAATGTTTGCTGCTTCTATTAATCGTTCATCGGTAGTAATTTTAATTTTATGTGCATCTGCAATTGGAGCCGCTGTCTCTTGTGCTCGTTGTAGTGGCGAGACATGGAGCGCGCCAAGATTGATCGACTCGGACCACTTTCCAAGAGTTGTCGCCATCTCATGTCCACGCTCAGAGAGATGCCATCCTGGTTGACGGCCATAAAGGATTTTCTCGGGGTTATGGACTTCACCGTGGCGGAGGACATGAACGCTATTACCCATAGGGCTAACTGTAACTATAGAGGTCTATCTCTGATGATTTCGATATGGTTACTCCATGGCACTTGAGCGCAAGAGGGCCGCTTTCTTTGATGTAGATAACACTCTTATCCGTGGTTCATCTCTCTATTTTCTTGGCCGCGGAATGTACCAAAGGGGCTATTTCACAAAGTCCGATATCTCACGTTTTGTTCTAGCAAATCTTAGGTTCCGATTGACCGGTACCGAGAAACAAGAAGTGATCGAAAAGTTTCAAGATGCAGCGACAACATTTATTGGTGGGCATAATGTTGATGACATACAAAATTTGGGGCAAGAGATTTATGACGAATATGTCTCACCTGCGTTGTGGCAAGGAACAATTGAAATTGCTCAGCGACATTTGGCTGATGGTGATGAAGTGTGGTTGGTTACCGCCGCACCAGAAGATATGGCAACGCTGATTGCTAAACGACTTGGTTTCACTGGTGCAATCGGAAGTAAGGCAGCCATTAAAGATGGTGTGTACACCGGTTCGATGAATGGTCCACTTTTACATGGTCGCGAAAAAGCAATTGCGCTGGAAAAAATTTCGGAAGAGCGCGGCTTTGATTTAGCGCGATGCTTTGCATATTCAGATAGCAGTAATGATTTGCCACTTCTGAAAGCGGTTGGCTTTCCATCTGCCATTAATCCCGATGCAAAACTTCGAATCTGGGCAACGCGTGAGAAATGGCCGATTCATGATTTCCGTCGCGCTCGTGCCATAAATAGATTTCTTGGTCCGCTCATCTCGCGCCTTGCATCAATCGGCGCACTGATCACGCCTCGACGCCGTTCCCGCTAATTCAACTTCTGATTTAGCGCTTTTCCCCTTTCTGCATTAATGTAGGCAGGTTATGGAAATTAGATCATTTGCCGATTATCTACGCGGCTTGGACGATGCTGGTTTGCTTGCACTCTTTTCCCATCGTGCTGATCTCATCTCACCAGTGCCACCTGATATAGCAAGCCTGGCCGTTCGGGCATCATCAGCGCCATCGTTAGCTCGTGCGATCGATTCCTTAAATGCATGGCAATTCCAAGTACTCGAGGCAGCAGCCGTTGTGAACGAGCCATTTACTGAGAAATCTGTTGCAGCACTTACCGATAAGGCTGCACTCTTTGTAATTCCAGGGTTAATCGAACGGGGTCTTATTTATCCAGCTGATGACGGGCTAAGAATGCCCACGACTCTCCGTGAATTACTCGGAAATGAGATTGCTCAACTTGGGCCCGCTTCACTTGCTAAATTAAATCTAAAGAAACTTGCTGATGTACCAGCTGGTGCAAAGAAGATTCTGGAAGCTATGACGTGGGGGCCACCAAGAGGTGCAGTTGCTGATATCAAAAAGCCAAGCGCTGGCGTGGAGTGGTGTCTCACAGAAGGATTCTTGATTCCATATAGCCAAACAATTGTTGTAATGCCTCGTGAAGTTGCGATTGCACTTCGTGGTGGCAAGATCCATAAAGAAGTTCGAACTCAATCTCCAGAAATTGTCTATTCGTTTCTGGCAAAGAATAGAAAAAACGTAGATCTAGCGGCAATTGCAAATATCACCACCTTCTTACGGTGGACCGAAGAAGTGCTCAACTTTTGGGCACAGGATCCTCCCACTGCACTTCGATCTGGTGGGCTCGGAGTCCGTGACCTGAAAGCACTCGCCATTCACCTCGGGGTAGATGAAAACTGCGCCGCATTTGTGAGCGAGCTTTGCTACATCAGCGGATTACTCACAATTGATCCAGACGATCGAATTTTGCCAACAACTAACTTTGACATTTGGCTGACCCAAAATCCATCTGACAAATGGGCTGCCATAGTTGGAAACTGGTTGATTACATCGCGAGTCAGTGGCTTGATTGGAAATGAAAGTAGTAAAAATATTGCACCTCTTGGTCCAGAACTCGATCGAGTGAACGCAACCACAATTCGATCACTGACACTTGAATTGCTGCAAGAGAATAGAGATGGTGCACCAACGCCAGAATCACTAATTGCAATGGCACAGTGGTATCGTCCACAAAAACGCACCAACGGTATTGCGGTTGATTACATCTCTTTCACCTTGCGAGAATGCGAATGGCTTGGAATTAGTGGGCAGGGAGTTATCTCAAGTTATGGCTTGGCTTTCCTAGCAGGGGCGCAGCTATCGCAAATTGATAAGGATTTGCCAGAAGAAGTTGATCACATTCTTATCCAGAGCGATAACACCGCAATTGCACCAGGCCCACTAGCGCAAGAGATTGCACAAGATATGGCGCTGATTGCTGATGTGGAATCGCGTGGTGGCGCAACCGTTTTCCGTTTCACTGATTCAACGATTCGACGGGCGCTCGACCATGGCAAAACAGGCGATGACATCACAAAATTCTTAAAGCGGATTTCTAAGACACCAATGCCACAGCCGCTTGAATATCTGATTGCAGATGTTGCTAAGAAGCACGGTAAATTACGAATTGGCGCAACCACATCATTTATTAGATGTGAGGATCAAGCAGTGATTGTTTCAATTCTTAGCGATAAGAAACTTGATGGACTAGGTTTCAGAAAGATTGCGCCAGAAGTTCTGATCAGTGATCTCGAAGTTGAAGATGCCGCCAATGTTTTAAGAAGTGCTGGCTATCTCCCTGCTATCGAGGACACGAAAGGAATTTTGTTGACCGGGCCGCGCATTATGCGCGCTCAGAGCAAGGCAAGACCTCCCCGTATCGTTGGCGAAGTTGAACTTCCAGATGAATTGACTCGAACCTCTGCCCTTCGCACTCTACGCACTGGCGAAAAATCGAGCCACCGTCAAAGTACCCTGCGAAATATTTCATCTTCGACTCTTGGTGAGTTACCGCGTACAACTGCAAACGAAACGCTGGAAGTTCTCAGCCATCACCTCACTCATTCTGGCGAAAAATCACTTTCTATTGGATATGCAGATAATAACGGGCTTATTTCACATCGAATCATTGATCCGCTCAAACTCTCTGCTGGCACTTTGCTTGCGCGTGATCATGCGACTGGTGAGATTACGACCTTTAGAATCGCGCGAATTACGGGGGTGGCATCGCTATGACGAGCGAGAACGTTGCCCAATACGGCAGACTTACACCCATGTTGCCAGCCCTCGAAGCGCTCGTCCGTTGTGAATCACCGACCGAAGATCTTGAGGCTTGCGCAAATGTTGTTCGCTTAGCTAGCGATATTGCGACTCGCGTACTCGGTACACCTGCTCAGATAAAAGAAATTCAAGGTCGTCCAGTTTTTTGGTGGGGTGCAGATCAACCTGATGTCGTTCTCTTAGGTCATCTCGATACTGTCTGGCCACACGGTTCATACCAACCACTGTGGGAAGTTAACGGTGATGTAATTCGTGGGCCTGGTGTTTTCGATATGAAAGCTGGATTTTTGCAAGCACTCTATGCCCTTAAAGGTATTGAAGGCTCGGTTGCGCTGATTGCAACCACAGATGAAGAGACCGGAAGCCACACTTCACGTGATTTGATTAAGGAAATTTCGGCAAAGGCCAAGGCGGTTTTGATCTTGGAAGCTTCACTTGATGGAAAGTTAAAGACGGGGCGCAAGGGAACATCGATGTACCAAGTCCATGTGCAGGGACTTGCATCCCATGCCGGGCTTGAACCTGAGAAAGGTGTAAACGCAACTACTGAGATTGCTCATATTGTTTTAGCGCTTACCGCCCTACAAAATGTCGAGCATGGAACCACTGTTGTCCCGACAGTGTTGCATTCGGGTAACACCACTAACACTGTTCCAGATCGCGCAGTTCTTGATATTGATATTCGCTCATTTAGTACCGATGAACTTGCCCGAGTCGATAGCGCAATCAAATCTCTTACACCGCATAATCCCAAGGCGAAAATTGAAGTCACTGGTGGTATCAATCGTCCACCGCTACAAATTACATCTACTCAGGCCTTATATGAACGCGCCGAGAAAGTTGCGGCGCAAATAAATATGCCACCGCTAGGTCACGCGCAAGTGGGAGGCGCAAGTGATGGAAACTTTGCCGCTCAAGCCGGTGCACCGGTACTTGATGGGCTTGGCGCAGTCGGAGGTGGTGCACATGCACCACACGAATGGGTAAGTGTTGCTTCACTCGAACCGCGGACAGAGTTCTTACACGCTCTCATTAAGGATCTACTCGCATGAGTACTGGCCCACTTATTGTTCAGAGTGATAAAACTCTGCTCTTAGATATTGATCATCCTGATTCAGTTGAATGTCGTAGAGCGATCGCACCTTTTGCCGAACTAGAGCGCTCTCCTGAACATATTCACACCTATCGATTAACAAATTTAGGGTTATGGAATGCGCGTGCGGCCGGCCATGATGCCGAATTAGTAATCGATACCTTAATTAAATATTCACGTTATACAGTTCCACACTCTATTTTGGTTGATGTAGCAGAGACCATGTCTCGATATGGTCGACTTCGCTTAGAAGCCGATCCTGTCCATGGACTTATTCTGGTCACGACAGATACTGCGGTTTTAGAAGAGGTAATTCGAGCGAAGAAGATCGCTCCACTGCTGGGTCTTCGGATTGATCCAGAAACGATTGTCGTCCATCCCAGCCAGCGCGGTGCCATTAAACAATCTTTATTACGTCTTGGTTGGCCGGCTGAAGATTTTGCTGGCTATGTCGATGGACAGGCTCATGAAATTGCACTCCGTGAAGAGGGTTGGAAGATTCGCCCGTATCAAGAGCTCGCCGCGGAAGGTTTTTGGCACGGTGGTTCTGGCGTTGTAGTTCTTCCATGTGGTGCCGGAAAAACAATTGTTGGTGCAGCGGCAATGGCGCATGCAAAAGCAACAACTTTAATTCTGGTAACAAATACTGTGGCAGCCCGCCAATGGCGAGATGAATTACTGCGTCGAACCACATTGCATGAAGATGAAATTGGTGAGTACTCAGGTGCAAAGAAAGAGATTCGCCCAGTAACAATTGCGACTTACCAAGTGATGACAAAGAAGAAAAATGGTGTCTATGCGCATTTGGATCTCTTCGATACCCATGACTGGGGCTTAATTATTTACGATGAAGTCCACCTTTTGCCAGCACCAATATTTAGATTTACAGCCGATATTCAATCTCGCCGCCGACTCGGACTTACTGCAACTTTGGTGCGTGAAGATGGCATGGAAGGTGAAGTCTTCTCCCTTATTGGACCGAAGCGATATGACGTCCCTTGGAAAGAGATTGAATCACAGGGATATATCGCACCAGCTGAGTGCATCGAAGTACGAGTAAATCTGACAGAGTCTGAACGTCTGCTCTATGCCACTGCTGAACCAGAAGAGAAGTATCGCTACTGCTCAACCACGCAGACCAAGACACAGATAGTGCAAGAGTTGGTGGCACTACATGCGAAAGAACAAATTTTGGTAATCGGTCAATACATCACTCAACTTGATTCGTTATCAGAAACTTTAGGTGTCCCGTTAATTAAGGGAGATACCCCGATCAAAGAACGTGAACGTCTCTTTGCTGCATTCCGCGCTGGTGAGATTACTTGTCTTGTTGTTTCCAAAGTTGCAAACTTTTCAATTGATCTACCGGATGCAACTATCGCCATTCAAGTATCGGGCGCATTTGGATCTCGCCAAGAAGAGGCACAAAGGTTAGGGCGAATTCTGCGTCCGAAGTCAGATGGTCGAACTGCCAAGTTCTACTCGGTTGTCTCCAGAGATACAGTCGATCAAGATTTCGCCGCTAACCGCCAGCGCTTCTTAGCCGAACAGGGTTATGCGTATCGCATTATTGATGCAGACGATGTTTTTCAAGGGAAGATTTAAATCTTTCTAGATCTACTTTGTAAAAGTCATGATGCAGGCCATCAATATGAATCACCGGAATTTGATCACTGTAAAGCGAGATCAACTCTGGCTCATCCTCGATATAGATAATCTCAATTTCAAAGGCAAGTTCATCGGCAACCTCAGCAAGTGTTTTTTCAGCCACTTCACAGAGATGACATCCATGGCGAGAATAGATAGTGACTAGATTCATTTCCTTGATGGAAAGATCCTGGATGCAATTTCTTCAACGACCAACTTCACATCACCTTTACTTCGTTCTGCTGCAAGTTCTAAACTCTTTAACGTTGTCTCAACTGTAGTTTTGGTGACGTCACCTACCAGTGGGCCGTAGTGCTTTGAGAAAAGCATGTGAACCACTGAACCAACGGATGCAGCAAAATCCGCGCGCGCCTCATCTAAAGTCGGCTCCACTCCCTGCGTAGAAACGTTAAATTGAGTAATTGGCGGTTTTTGTTCGCGAATTCTCTGCACAATGTCATGACCATTTAAACTGGCCATATCTTCTGCGATTTCTGAGGACATGACTCCATTCTTGCAGGCTGATAGATTATGCGCCATGCGAGGACGAAAATTTAAGGTCACTTCGCTTGGCCTACTTGCGGTAATCCTTGTCGCTTCGCTCACACAACCAGCACAGGCCCAATCGTTATTTCGATATTCCCCTTCTACTGTCTGGGGATACACATATGCAGTGCCGACTTCTGCATCTCTTGCTACTGCCAGCGCTGCAACCGCGGGACCAAAGAGTGCAAACTTAGAGAAGAAATCAAAGATCGAAGTTAACTATACGAATTTTCCAGAGTGGGCTAAGACAGAATTGCAATTAGCAGTAGATGTGTGGGGTGCTAATTTTGAATCAACCGTCAAGATTACAATCGATGCGTCGTGGACGAATTCGCAATCAATCGACATCTTAGGAAGTGCTCGGCCAGGTGGTTACTTTGCTGGATTCGCTGGCGCTCCTGATCCAAGCCTTTGGTATCCATCGGCCTTAGCTAATGCACTCGCTGGTAAAGATCTCGATGCTCGTAATTCAGAAATGATCATCAATGTTAACTCAAGTGCCAATTGGAATCAAAGAGGAGATAGCGCACCAAGTAATCGTGAATATGATCTGCAATCTGTCTTCATCCACGAAATGGGCCATGGGTTAGGGTTTCTCTCAAATAATTCTTTCGACTCACTCTTAGGGTTTGGCTCAATCGAACGACCAACTCCATATGATGCTTATGCCCAGACTGAAGACGGGCGTCGATTAGCCGATCTTCCATCACCTTCACTTGAACTCGGACGCGCGTTACGTGCACCATTAGTCTGGTCGGGTGCAAGAGGTATTGCAGCGAATAAAGGAGTGAAGCCACTTCTCTATACGCCAAGTACCTTTGACTATGGCTCATCAGTCAGCCACCTCGATGAGAAAACATTTTCTAATAGTGGTTTCGATTCTGTGATGACTCCGAATCTTGAAGCTGGAGAAATTTTCCGAGATCCGGGACCGTTATTAAATGCCATGATGGCTGATATGCGATCAAAGCCGCCAGTGGGGCTTGCAGTTGAAATCGCAAGCGGTGTGCGTAATGCACAATCAATCGTTGCAGATAGTGGCGTAATCGTTAAATGGGATCCACCTGCAAATCTTCGAACTGCGCAAGTGACTGCATATACGGTGAAGAATTTAAGAACTGGTGCGGAGCGATCAACACCGACAAGTCCAGTTCTCTTTCCTGATCTTAAAATTGGAACTTCATACTCATTCTCAATAGTTGCAAATAACTCATTGGGTTCTTCGCTTCCGGTTGTGACACCGGCAGCGATTCCGCAGGCGGCATGGAAATCGACAATCATCGCGGCAAATGTTGAGCCCGCTCAGATTGCAACAACCACCTTTAATAAACAACCTGTCATCATTTACTCAAATTCAGTGAGTGGACTGTTAACGATGGCGATTTGGAATGGTCAAATCTGGCGCAAGACAACTATCGATGGAAAGGGTGGAACGAATCGAACCGTTAATCCGATTACAAGCCCAATCTCACTCTGCCTCAGCGGCGACGGAGCAACCCAGAAACTTCACATTTTTTATGCTGATGGAACAGATAAGGATCTACGTTATGCCATTTATGATGGCAAGAGAGTTAACGTCGAGATAGTCGATGGCAACGCCTTGGCTGTTAATAAATATGAAGATCCGATTCGAGTTCGTACCGCCAGTGATGTCAGCGTTTCAAACGCTTGCGTTGTTACCCCTGCTGGAATTCAAATTTTTTATCGAGATGAGTCCCAAGGTGTGCTACTCGGTGCCTACAAACTTAATGGTTCGACTAAGTGGCTTTACGAACAAGTAGATGGTGATCGTAAAACCGATGGTCGAACAACAGGCGATGTTGGATTTCACTTAGCCGCTGGGTACGATGGTAAAAAGACATATGTTCTCTACGACTCAGTCTTAGTAATAAACCAGAAGAAAGAAGCTACCTCTGGTGCGATTCGGCTCGCGACTCGGTCAGCGATAGACCCAGCGACATGGGTTTATCGAACACTTGAAGAGTCTTCGGCAGAACTTGCAATGACTGGATATGACGTTGCACTTTCGGTGACTTCTAAAGGTGCTTTCGCATTGTGGCTAGGGGCATCAGCAACCAGTTTTCCAAATCCAGCGACGCTGCGTGCGGCAACAATTACTACAAACCTTAAAGTGACAAGTTATGATGTTTCAAAATTTGGAACTCCAAATAAATGGATGCGTACAAATGGAACGTCTGCACTCTTTAATTGCGAAGAACGACTCTGCACGATTAATGTTGCCACCAAGAAAATATCGCTGATTACAAATAGCACCGCTGTTTCGGGTATTAGTTCAAGTTGGTTGAGCTACGCTGGGAAAAGCGTTGTTGTTGCAAATGCTGATGGCAACTTATCCTTTATGCGGCCTTAGCCTTTAAATATTCCAGTTGGCGTAACTACGACTAATCCAACGCCAGCAATATGAACCATTGCATCTACCGTTGAAATTTCTGAATGTTTTAACGCTTGGGTTATCACACCCTTACTATCAAAGCGTAAAACTATTGGAGTCGCAGTTGTTGGCCTCCAACCCGTCACACCAGCAATTGATGAGGTCGAATTAATAAGACCATAATGGGTTCCAGATGGCCCAATTGCAGCTCGAGTCTGACCCTTAGCCAGCAAGCGAATAGTCCACATCGGTGCAAAACTTGAATTGAATTTAGTGATCGCTACTTCACTCTTGTTGCCAGTACGGACATCGCCTATTAAGAAATTTGATGATGTTGCATCCTGCCAAGTTCTGGTTGCTTTATTTGCAGAGCTGCGTACAACAGATGTTAATTTTCCAGTTTTACCTATCTTCGCAAGTATTCCATCACGCAAGCCAGCTAAAGATTTACCAGCAAGAGACTCATTACTGGAGCCAAAAAGTTGTGCGCTGCCATCATCGTTTCGAAATATTCTTGTAAAGACAGTTTTTCCACTGCCGATTGTTGTTGCCTTAGCAAACTTTCCAGCCAGGGTCGCGCTAACTATCACACCCCCGGTACCTCTATCCCCAAGAATTGATACTCCGTTACTGGAGATAGAGATCGAGGTAACAATTAGCGGCGCAGTAATACTCTCAATAAAGGTGGAGAGTAATTCCCCACTAGAAGACACTTTCCAAAGAGTCAATTGATTAAGATCACTTCGTATTCCTTCGACTGATTCGATAATCACACCATCCGGGTTAATGGCTGTTGATGATTCAACTTCTGTCACAGCTACTGGTGCTGGCGCACTCTGTCCAGCAAGCCAAAGGTTTCCAGCGCCATCAATGGCCGAGGCTGTTGCAATTTGATCGGCTTGTGAATCGAGGGCTAACTGCCATTTTTGGGTACCAGTAAAGTCAAAATTGGAGATATCAATTTTCTTATCTGCGTTACTAATAATTGAGATTCCTGAAGCGCCAATAGCAACATTTTCATAGGCTGCGATCGTTGAAACTTTGCTGAATTCCTTTACTGGAACAGGTTTTGTAGCCGCCTCAACAGCGGTGAGCCCGACCAAAATACTTGAAAGCGCTAATACCAAGACTATTAAAAAAGCTACGACCCGCTTCATTTTATGCCAGCTCTTGCGAGCGCTTATGTGCAGCAACCATTGCGCGTGCCACAATTTCGTTGAGTCCACTTTCGCCAAGTGAATGCAGCGCCGCCGCAGTTGTACCGTTAGGGCTTGTCACTTTTTCACGGAGAGTTTTAGGTGATTCCCCAAATCTTTCAAGAAGGGCTGCCGAACCAACGAGCGTTTGGATAGTTAACTCGGTCGCATCCGCTTGTGAAAGTCCGAGCGCCACCGCCCCTTCAATGATTGCTTCAACGAAGGCGAAAAAATATGCTGGTCCAGATCCACTGGTAGCAGTGATTGCATCTTGCAGACTCTCATCGACTTCTACCGCAAGGCCTGCTGCCGCCAGAAAACCTGAGACAAAGAGCCGATCGGCGGTAGATACACCTAGGCCACATGAGTATCCAGCAGCGCCAAGTCCAATAGATGTTGGAGTATTTGGCATAACTCGAACTATTGGATTCTTTGGTAGCGCCAAAGCTATTGAGCTAATTGTTTTCCCGGCAGCAAAACTCATAACGAGGGCTGATTCACGTAGGTGAGGGGCAAGTTCGGATAGGAGCGTTGAGAAATCTTGTGGCTTCACGACCAACAAGACAACATCGCAGCTACTGGTAACGCTGGCTAATTCACCATCTACTACACCGTAGCGTTCTACCAATTCATCACTACGTTCTTTACGCTTTTCGGCGATTGAAATTGATGTTGGTGCAATACCAAAACGAATAAGGGCGGCAATGAGTGCCTCACCCATTACCCCTGCACCAAGAACTGCAACCCGCTGCTGATTCGCCATACCTTAAGAGTACGCGTAGGCTCTGTGACTATGTCCGAAGTTAAACCAGGTTTCGCCCGTGACTGGGTCGAGTTCGCTGATCCCAATGATGAGTCAGAGATGTTCAAATGTGACCTCACATGGCTTACTTCTAATTGGACCTGTATCTATGGCGATGGTTGCCAAGGCGTCTTTAAAGATCGACCAAATGATGGATGCTGCACAGAAGGTGCGATGTATTCAGATGAAGATGATGAAAAGCGTGTTCAACTCGCAGCTCAACATCTCACACCACAAATGTGGCAATTTTATGAGGAAGCCCGACCTAAGAAGCCAGGTGGCAATCTTCGCATCACTGATAAAGATGAAGATGATGAACGCAAAACTCGTACAGTCAACGATGCTTGTATCTTTTTAAATCGCAAAGGCTATGAAGCTCCAGGATTTACCGGTTCCTTTGGATGTGTTCTGCATCATCTAGCGCAGAAAGAAAATCGTCACTTCGTAGAGACTAAGCCAGATGTGTGTTGGCAACTTCCATTGCGTCGTAGCTTTGAAGTTCGCGAAGTCGGCGAACGTGAATATTCAGTGACAGTAATCGGAGAGTACGAAAGACTCGGTTGGGGCGACGGCGGTGATGATTTTGATTGGTACTGCACCAGTAATACTGAAGCACACATCGGTAGTGAGCCTGTCTATATTTCTAACCGCGCAGAATTGATCGCACTTATGGGACAAGAGCCTTACGATATTTTGGCGCAGCATTGTGATCGACGCGTCGCCGGCCTGAAAGATGCCCAAGCTCGCAGCCTGCCACTCTTTGTTATTCAGCATCCAGCAACACTTCAAGCCGGCAAGTAAGGCGCCAGTCATACCTTTGCTTTAGGCTCACGACATGGCCAAGGTTGAGAAAGATCCATTTCGCTGCACCGAATGCGGTTGGACCTCCCAGAAATGGGTTGGTCGTTGCGGTGAATGCCAAGCATGGGGCTGCGTTGAAGAGATTGCTGCACCTAAGAAACTTTCACTAGTTCCCGGCACCGTTTCACATACTGCAACTCCAATTGGAAGCGTCGATCTGACAACTGCGCGTGCTCGTGCAACAGGTGTGAGCGAACTCGATCGAGTACTCGGCGGAGGTTTAGTCCCAGGTGCTGCAATTTTGCTTGCTGGCGAACCGGGTGTTGGAAAATCAACGTTGTTACTTTCAGTTGCCGCACAGAGTGCATCACAAGGTTTACGTTCTCTCTACATCAGCGGTGAAGAGTCAGCTGCCCAAGTTCGATTACGTGCTGAACGTATTAACGCAATTGATCCCGAATTATTTTTAGCATCAGAGAATGATCTTGGTGCGGTGATCGCACATATCGATGCTGTTAAGCCACAGTTAATAATTATTGATAGCGTCCAAACCATCGGTAGCTCTGCCGCAGATGGTGCACCTGGTGGCGTTACCCAGGTGCGTGAAGTTGCCGGTGCACTTATTCGCATTTGTAAAGATCGTGACATCACTTTACTTCTAGTTGGACACGTCACTAAAGATGGATCCATTGCTGGTCCGCGACTGCTCGAACATATCGTTGACGTTGTGCTGCAATTCGAAGGTGAGCGTCACTCACGCCTTCGACTTATCCGTGCCATTAAAAATCGATTTGGTGCCAGTGATGAAGTTGGATGTTTTGATCTAAGTGATTCCGGCATCGAAAGTGTGCTTGATCCAACAGGTTTATTTACATCGCGCCATACCGAACCAGTCCCAGGCACCTGTGTCACTGTCACGCTTGAAGGTCGTCGACCATTACTTGCTGAAATTCAAGCGTTAGTGAGCGCAGGACGCGAAAGTGATTTTGGAAATGCTCGCCGAGTCACCAGCGGACTTGATTCAGCGCGAACATCGATGACCCTGGCCGTACTTGAACTACGAGCCGGCATTCGAGTTGGCGGCCGCGATGTCTATGCCGCCACAGTCGGTGGAATGAAAATGTCAGAACCTGCTGCGGATTTAGCGTTAGCCCTTGCCGTTGCTTCGGCGGCAAAAGGTTTAGCACTTCCATCAGATCTTGTTGCTATCGGTGAAGTTGGTCTTGCTGGAGAGATAAGAAAAGTCAGCGGAGTTTCGCGCAGATTAGCGGAAGCACACCGACTCGGTTTTAAAAAAGCGCTAGTACCCGCAGGCAGTGATGTAAAGATCGAAGGTATGGAAATTTATGAAATCTCGCGACTTGACCAAGGACTCAAGCGGGTAGCGATTACTGGCGAATGAGTGATCTTCATGCACCAGTTTTAAATTGGTACAAGAAAAATATGCGCGATCTACCATGGCGTAAAAGTGATCCATGGGGAGTTTTAGTGAGTGAAATTATGTTGCAACAGACACCAGTTGCACGAGTACTTCCAATTTATATTGAATGGATGAAACGCTGGCCGACCGCTAAATCACTTGCTGCGGCATCACCGGCGCAATTAATCACAACATGGGGGCGGCTTGGATACCCGCGACGGGCGCTGCGACTTCACGAGTGCGCAAAGGTAATTACAAAAGATTTTGCTGGCAAAGTTCCAGATAACGAAAGTGAATTGCGAGCCTTGCCGGGAATTGGTGAGTACACATCTGCGGCAATCGTTGCCTTTGCCTTCCACGGTCGCTCACTTGTCTTAGATATCAATATTAGGCGGCTCTTTGCTCGAGTTATTGATGGCGTTGAAGTTCCAACTGCAGCAACAACTAAAGGTGAGAGAGCGCTACGAGCGCAACTTGTACCTTCGAAGAAGGCCGATATTTGGGCCGCCGCCACGATGGAGCTTGGCGCACTCATCTGTACTGCTAAGAGCCCAAAGTGTGCGACCTGTCCGCTTGCCACACAATGTGTATGGCGAAGTCTTGATTATCCAATTTCAGATCAACCAAAACGACGACAGAGTTGGCATGGAACAGATCGTCAATGTCGTGGCGTAATAGTTCAGGCACTCCGTGAAAATAGCGCGCTTACTAAGTCACAAATCATGGAGTTATGGGATGTAACTTCTCAAGTCGAACGAGCACTTCTCACACTCCTTGAAGACGGCCTTGTCACCGAAGAAAAGGGGCGTAGATACTCGCTGCCACAACACTGATTTAAGGGTAAAATTTCCCAATGGATCACGGAGCAGGGTTACGTAAAGCGCTAGGTGAAGGCGCCTCCATTATTACAGATCCAGAAATCACACTCTCTTATTCAAAAGATCAAGCGCCATTTGCCTCACATGCAGCCGCGGCAATTGTGCTGCTTGCAAAATCAACCGAAGAAGTCTCGCGCGCAGTTGCATACGCAAACACGCATAACATTCCAGTAGTTCCACGGGGTGCTGGTAGCGGCTTATCTGGCGGTGCCAATGCAACTGCTACCTCGCTTGTAATCTCACTTGAAAAAATGAATTCAATTATCGAGCTCGATACTGCAAATCTAATTGCCCGAGTTCAGGCTGGTGTAATCAATCTAGATCTCGATAAAGCGGCCCAAGAACATGGCTTGGCATATCTGCCAGATCCAGCCAGCCGCGATTGGTCGACACTTGGTGGAAATGCCGCAACAAATGCTGGCGGTATGTGTTGCGTGAAATACGGCGTGACTTCAGCTCATGTTCGCGCGCTCACAGTTGTGATGGCAGATGGTGAAATAATTACACTCGGAAGTGCAACAAAGAAAGCGGTAACCACTTTAGATCTCACTCGATTAATGATTGGATCTGAAGGTACACTCGGAATCATCACTGAGTTAGTTGTTGGACTTGCTGTTCGTCCTGCAACACCAGCGACAATCATCGCAACATTCCCACATATTAAAAACGCTGCCGCAGCGGCTTCAGCTCTGCTTCGTTTTAAACCATCAATGCTAGAAATTATCGATCAGACAACTCTGAAGGCAGTTGAAGCCTGGCATCCACTTGGCTTTGAAGTTGCTGGCTCTGTACTTCTGATGCAGTTGGATGAAGATCAAAATCGCGCTGATGAAGTACTAGAACTCTGTGCGACTTTCGAGATGATCGATGGCGCGGCATCGACTGAGGCAGCAGATGCCGCTGAATTTATTCGAGTTCGTAAGTTGGCATATCCAGCACTTGAACGACTTGGTGCAACCCTTTTAGATGATGTAGCGGTTCCTATTTCAAAGATTGCCGAACTTGTTGAACGGGTAGAAGCGTTAGCAACAAAGTATGAATTAACCATCGGCATCTTTGGACATGCTGGTGATGGAAATATGCATCCAACAATTGTTCATGATCACGGTGATGTTGCGGCAGAAGCCCGCGCAATTGCCGCCTTCGGTGAAATCGTTGAAATAGCGCAATCACTGGGTGGCACAGCCTCTGGTGAACACGGAATTGGCTCTATTAAAAAAGGCTTTGCTGCTGCTGAGTTATCACCGGCTGTAATTGCGCTGCAGCGCTCGATCAAGAGCGCCTTTGATCCAAAGGGAATTCTTAACCCTGGGAAGAAGCTTCCTTAGCTAGACTTTGGCTGCGAGGCTGTTGAATCAGCAACTTCACCTTTCTTTCCTGATCGACCTTTAACTGCATTGCGAGATTCATCCAGTGCTAATTTTGTACCAGTCCAGTTTCGCTGTGCAAGGGAGACGCAGAGGCAGTCAACAACAGTAAGTTGGGCAATGCGGCTAGCAGTTGCACCGCTTCGAAGAGTAGTTTCTCTGGCTGAAGTAAATAAGATTAGATCTGCCAATGCTGTTGCTGGGCTCCGCAGTGCATTAGTAATCAAGACAATAGTGATTCCCTTATTCTTAAATTCAGTGATCACATCAATAATGTCTAAGGTTGTACCGCTATGGCTGATCGCGACCAGTACATCACCTTTTTCAAGTATTGCTATTGAAGTCAATGCAGTGTGTAAATCCGACCAGGCAATCGTTCGTTTTCCCAAACGATTGAGCTTGAGCTGTAGGTCCATCGCAACATAACCACTTGAGGCAAAACCAATAATGCCGATAGTTTTCGCTTTCTCCCAGGCATCAACAGTCTTTACAAAAGTTGCAACATCGAGTCGTTCTGCCGTAGTTTTAATTGCAAGCGAGTCAGAATAAGATATCTTGCGAATAATCTCTTCTGGTGAATCCTCAACCGTAATTCCACCATCAAGTTGACGATTAATATCTTGTGCAGTTTGACGACTGACTTGACCAATAAGCGCCATGCGAAATTCGGGGTAGCCCTTAAATCCAAGGGTTTTGCAGAATCGAACTACCGAGGCCACAGAAGTTCCACTGCGATTGGCAATTTGAGTAATATTCATCCTTGAAACATCTTCAGGGCCACCGAGAATTGCCTCGGCGATAGCCACCTCGCTGGCATGAAATGACGGAATTTGATTCATGATCTCACCCAGAAGATCACCGTATCCGGGGTTTTGGTTCGAATGTCTACTCATAGTTCTTAGCCCATTTCTCCCTACGAAAAGTCTCAAAAATGTTCTCAGTCTGCTCTGGATCTCCCGGTACCAATAGCCTGTTCGTCATTAAAACCAAAACCTGCCGGCGTATTGGTGAAATGGCAAGTGCTACGCCTGGGAAACCTGTATGACCCCAATACTCAATCTCATCGTTATTGTGCCAGTTTCTAAATCCAAGACCCTGCATTGGATCGCGGCCAGGGGTGAGAAACTCTTTAATCACATCCTCTTTAAAATATCCGTCGCCATTAAAGCTCTGCAGAAGTGATTCACCGTATGTGAGCAGATCTGCTGCAGTCGAGAAGAGTCCGGCATGTCCGCTGATTCCGCGGTAGAGATGGAATGAATTTCCATCATTGACTTCACCTGCTAGCATATTTTTTCGCCAGCGTGTGAAGTCTTCCGCCTTCTCTTGGGTTTTATATGGGATTTGACTAGTTACCATTTTAAATTCGGCGTCATCTCCAAATGATGAAGCGAAAACATCACTTGCATCAACTGGATGAGAAAATTGAGTTAATTTCAACCCAAGTGGATAACTAACCCACTCTTTAAATGCATCTTCTAGAGTTGTTGAAAGTACTTCTGTGATTACGTTTCCTAGTGTGATAAAACCCAAATCTGAGTAATGTCGGCCCTGTAAGTGTTGAAAACCTTCATTCGCAATAGCCATTCGTGCCTCGATCGCACTTCTTTGAGAGATATACAAAGGACGCCAAGGGTTAAGTCCGCTTTGATGTTCTAATAAATCGCGTAGCGTCACTCCAGGTTTTTTATATTCAGACCACTCTGGCAGATAACGAACAACCTGATCATCAAGTGCAATCTGTTCTGTCTCAATTAACTTCATAATGATAGAAGACGTCGCGAGAATCTTAGTGACTGAGCCAAGATCGCAAGCTGTGTAGTGATTTACTGGCAGTACTCCATTTCGCAGTCCCTGGGTTTCGATTGTGCGAATGCCACGGATGCTAGAGGCAATAATTTTTCCGGGTGTCATAGTTCTAACTCTCCACCTATGTAGCTCAGATTTCCACCTAAATGCCACCATGCCGCATCTAAATCATGAGTGACTTCAGGTGCAACTGCGCCCGCTAAAAGGGCGGCCGCGTAAACTCCCACTTCACCTTCCATCATGCTTCCGACTGAAACTTTGAGTCCGTGCGCCGCTGCTTTCTGAGCAATTACCATCGCCGGGGCTAATCCACCGGCTTTAAGTAACTTGATATTTACCCAAGTACAAGCCTTTGCCTCTAATAATCTATCAAGATCTGAGATATTAAAGAGGGATTCATCAGCCATGATGGGACTTATGCCAAGTGCGCTTAGTGTTGCCAGGCCATCGATATTCTCTTTTGCTATTGGCTGCTCTAAATATTCAATTTCAATATTTTCACGTGCGAGTTCTTTCAAAAACTTGGCGCTGTAATCAACGGTCCACGCCTGATTCGGATCAATTCGCAAGACCGCTATACCTGAAACAGATTCAGCAATAATTTTCATACGATGAATATTCTCAGCTACTTCTTGCTCGCCAAGTTTTATTTTAAAAGAGTTAAATCCATGGGCCACGCGATCTTGAATAATTTTCGGAAGTTCGCTTGGATTCGCTAACGGAATTGTGACATCTGTTTTTACCGCTTTTAAATCTACCTTCAAAAATTTAGCTAAATTTAGACCGGCTCTGGATGCGAAATATCCGTGTAGCGCAATATCTGCAGCCGCCTTGCTACTTGGCGCAACTTGCAAATTGGAGAGAATTGTCAGCCCATCTTCCAAATTTGATACGGCAGATAACGCGGGCGTAATTACTTGTATTAAATCTGTCTCTATTTGAGAGATAGAGTCTCCAACAATTGCGGGGGTGGCCACACACTCACCAAATCCGGTAAAGCCCTGCTTATCACTTATCGTAAAGATGATCACTGGATAACTTTCAACTGTGCGCAAGGCGGTCTTAAATGGCTCGCGTAGTTTTACTTCTCTCTTATTTATTTTAAAATTAAGTAAACTCATATTCATTACCCACCAAAGTTAGGTAGTCTTTGCGATATGGAATTCAGGGTTGCAACGCTGGCTGACCTCGAGAATATTGCCACAATTTTTCTTAAGTGTTGGACTATCTCGTACAGCGAAGTTTTATCAGAATCTGCCAGGAAATCATTCTCGTTAGAAAGCGCTAAAGATCTTTGGCGTACTAGCATTGAAATTCCTGAGGATAAAGAGACTGTCTTACTAATCAATGAAGATGCAATTGCTGTCGTATTTCGAATTGGTGGTGACAAAACTGACCATAATCGAGGCCATCTCTTCTCGCTATATGTAGATCCTGCCCATGCGGGTAAGGGTCTAGGCAAGGCCTCGCTGATGGAGGCGATGGATCGAATTCGAGTGCGCGGGTTCCATGAAATGACGCTCTGGGTATTTGCCGAAAATACAATCGCAAATTCGCTATATACAAAGGCGGGTTTTACGCCATCCGGAAATTCTCGAACAACTCCCGAATGGGGCGCGCAGGAAATCGAACTCATCACAACTCTTTAGTGGTTAGACGATGACGAGTTTTTGAGGTGCTTTTGAAAGCGGAGTTGGAAGTGAAAGTGGGCCAGTGCCCGGTGTGAAAGAACCAAGAATCGTTGGCTTGGAGGCACCTGTACAAGATGGGATCGATCCTGGTTGTCCATGCAAGGAGAGGTACCCCATGATTGCGAAGGCTAAGGCCTCCTTCTGGCGTGGATCTACACCAAGTGAACTCATCGTAAGAACTTCACATGGAGCAAGTCGGTCCGCTAGCGCCTTCATCATCACTGGGTTAGCACTACCGCCACCTGCGACAAAGAGCTGCGAAACTTTATATTTTTCAACATCTTGTGCCACTGTCGCTACCGTCAGCGCCAAGAGCGTTGCCATGACTTCTTCAATATTCCAGGAAGTCACATCTCCAAAAATATTGGTGATGTAAGGAAGGTGGAAGAGTTCTTTACCGGTTGATTTAGGTGCAGCTAATTTGTAATAAGGCTCGGCTAAGAATCGCGCAAGGATTTCCTGATTAATGACTCCGGCAGCGGCAATTTTTCCATCTTCGTCATATTGTTTCTCGCCATTTGTATAGGCCGAAATAGCTGCATCAAGTAGTCCATTGGCAGGTCCGATGTCGTAGGCGATCGGAGTAAGACCTTCACCGGTTACTGTCACATTTGAAATTCCACCAAGATTAAGTGCTGCAACGGGTTCATCATGAGCGCCTAATAGCAGTTGATCCAAAATACTTACCAGCGGTGCACCATGTCCGCCGACTACAACATCACGCGAGCGAATATTTGAAAGAACGCTAACGCCAGTTGCCTCAGCAATCCACGTCGGTTCACCAATCTGTAAGGTTCCACGCGCCTTATGTTCTGCATCAATCCAGTGGAAAACAGTCTGTCCATGCGAGACGATCAAATCAGCTGTAATTCCTAATTTGGCAGAGAGATCAACGGCTGCTCGGGCAAATTCTTGTCCGATGAAGGTGTCGAGTATGCAGACAGCCTCCAAATCTGTTTTCTGTGGTGGCATTGCTGCCGCAATTAGATCGTGGATATGTGGTTGATATTCATAGCTATGAAAGCCAACAAGTGATGAAGTCATCACTCCATCTTTGACGTCTATCTCAAAACACCCAACATCTATTCCGTCAAAAGAGGTCCCCGAGATCATTCCAATTACCTTCATTTGCTTACCTCCTGGCATGCGACTGTGTGATTTGGTTCGATTGTTTTGAGAATTTGAATATTCTGCGAGCAAGATGGTTGTGCTATTGGGCAACGCATATGGAAAGCACAGCCCGATGGCATCTGTGCTGGATCTGGTACTTCACCAGTAAGTGGTGCTTCAAATTTATCGTTACCCACGATTGTGTGATCCGGCATTGCTGCAATCAAAGCGCGGGTGTATGGATGACGAGGATTTTCAAGTACTGAATTCCACGGACCCGTTTCAACAATTCGACCTAAATACATTACTGCGATTTGGTCTGAGATGTGTCGAATCATCGAAAGATCGTGGCTGATAAAAATGTAAGTCAGTCCGAGCCGCTCTCGAAGATCAATCAGCAGATTCATGACTTCGGCTCGAACAGAGACATCTAGCGCTGATACGGGTTCATCCAAGACTAATAAATCTGGTTGTGACGCAAGTGCTCGGGCAATGCTTACTCGCTGTCGCTGACCACCAGAGAGTTGGTGGGGATAGCGATGTGCGAGTTCTGGGCTGATTCCAACTTCAGTGAGCAATTCATCAATCCGAGAATTGATTGCGTTTTTCTCTACAAGTTGATGAACCTTGAGTACCTCGGCTATTGATTCTCCAACTTTTTGCCGCGGGTTTAAGGACGAGTAAGGATCTTGAAAAACTAACTGAATTTTTGAGTGCTTGCTTGAGAGCATATTCTTCGCTTTATCAAATATCGGTGCACCATTCCAGGTCACTGATCCGGTAGTCGGTTGCTCGAGACCGACAATCATGCGGGCTAGTGTTGATTTACCGCATCCACTCTCTCCAACTATGCCAAGAGTCTGCTTCTCTGGCAGGTTAATCGTGACTCCATTAAGAGCATTAACTTGGGCACCAGTGACTCTAATTTTGTAGCGTTTAGTCACATCCGCAATTGAAAGTGTCATTACTTATCTCCCATCAAGTGAAAGCATGCAGCTTGCGTATGTTGATTTAGTGACAGGGTCGGCAAAGTGGTTCGACATTTTTCATCTGCCCGCGAACAGCGCGGACTAAAAGCACAACTCTGACCGATGGTCCAAGGTTTCGGTGGGATTCCTGGGATCGAAATTAAGTGGGTGCGGTTCTTATCAGAAGCCTTTGGAAGAGAGGCGAGCAGACCGGCTGTGTAAGGGTGCTGCGGATTGATAAATACCTCTTTCACGCTCCCATCTTCAACGATTCTTCCGGCGTACATAACAATTACTCGGTCGACAAGATTTGCAACAACACCAAGATCGTGCGTAATCCAGAGCATCGACATATTTCGCTTGCGCCGTTCTTGCATTACAAGTGCCAGGATTTGCTGCTGGATTGTCACATCCAGTGCAGTTGTGGGTTCATCAGCAATCAGTAATTTCGGCGAAAGAAGTAGCGCCATTGCAATCATCACTCGTTGGCGCATTCCTCCAGAAAATTCATGGGGATAGCTTTCATATGCACGCTGAGGGTCGGGGATTCCAACTTCTGCAAATGATGCGAGTACTCGCTCTTTTCCATTAGCAGTTGAACCCTCGTGAGATTCGATTACCTCAATTAACTGTGCGCCAAGTTTCATCACTGGATTAAGCGCCGTCATTGGATCCTGATAAATCATTGCGATCTCATTGCCACGAATTGATCGTAAACTTTCTTCGTCGGTCTTAAGTAGGTCAGCGGCCTCATAGGCAATTGATCCAGAGGTCGCATGAACTCCGCGAGGTAATAGCCCAAGTAGCGAGAGGGCTGTCAGCGTTTTACCTGAACCGGATTCACCAACAACTCCAACAGCCTCGCCCGGGGCAATTTCAAAAGAAATTGAATTTACAAGTGTGCGATTGTCATCAGATGTACTGATTGTTAAATCAGAGACTTTAATCAGTGGATTGGACATTATGAGCTCCTTCGCGCAGGATCTAATGAGTCACGAAGTCCATCGCCCACCAAATTAAGTCCGATTACAGCAAATGTAATAAAGAGTGATGGAAAAGCTAAAGTCCACCAAGCAAAGGCGGCAAGTGATTGAGCTTCTGAAACCATGAGTCCCAATGATGCATCTGGTGGTTGTGTTCCAAGCCCTAGAAAGCTCAGACCTGATTCGGTGAGAATTGCCCAGGACATTGAGAGCGCTACCTGAATAACAATCGGTGGCAGAACATTTGGCAAGATGTGGCTAAAGAGAACCTTAGGTGTGGAAAAACCCAGGATTCTTACCGCTTTAACGTAATCCATCTCTTTCACAGTTAGAACTGGTCCTCTGGCTACTCGAATAAATATTGGGGTGTAGACAATTGCGATAGCAAGTGATGTATCGATCCACGAATTTCCAAGACTGTTAACAATTGCCAGAGCCAACAAGATTGCTGGAAAAGCAAAGATGACATCGCTAAATCGAACTACAAAGCCATCGATTACTTTTCCGAAATAGCCACCGATAATTCCTAAAAATACACCGACTAGAGAAGCGATCGAGACAGCAGTAATTGACACGATCATTGATCGGCGCATTCCATCCATACAACGTGACAAAATGTCTCGACCAAATTGATCTGTACCAAACCAATATTGTGACGACGGACCCTGTAAGGAGTTAATTGGATCTTGAATAAGCGGATCGTGCGGTGTTATCCCCAGCGCTGAAAGCAATGAAATGACGATAACGATGAGAACTAATATCCCACCAACTACTCCGCTCGTGCTCTTCAGATAATAGGAAAACCACGTCTTTTCTTTTATAGGGGTGCTCATTTAATTCTCGGATCTATACGTCGGTAAATCATGTCGGTGGCTAAATTGATCAATACAAACATAATGGCAAAGATCATGATGCTACTTTGCACGGTGGCGTACTCACGCTTATTAATTGCATCCAGGATTTGTCGTCCCATTCCTGGCATCGCAAAGATTTTTTCAACAATCACCGCACCACCAAGTAAATATCCGAATTGAATACCAGTCATCGTCACAATTGGAATCAGTGAGTTGCGAAGCACGTGCTTGAATTGAACCGCCTTATCGCGGACACCCTTGCCATAGGCGGTACGGATGAAATCTTTATCAACTGTCTCAAGCAATGCTGATCGAGTTGTTCGCATGACAGGGGCGGCGACGGCAATTCCTAGAACAAGTCCAGGAAAGATCATCTGCTGGAAATTCATCCATGGGTCTTCCCATGGGGCCATGTACTCGTAACCATTTGGGAAATATCCAAATTTATTGGCCATAATCGTCACCAAGGTTGTTGCTAAAACAAATCCAGGCACTGCAAGTGCTAATAAACCAAAGAACTGACCAGCAAAATCTCGGAAACTGCCAGGCTTGCTTGCGCTAAACATTCCAACACTTATTCCAATGATGACGCCGGAAATTGTTCCAACTAAAGCTAATTGAATTGTGACTGGAAGAGCGGATTTCGTAAGATCTAAAACTGGGATTCCACTCGAGTATGCAAACCCTAGATCACCAGAGAGAAATGATGTCATCCACGAAAAATATTGGCCAATCAGAGATTTATCTATTCCGTAATACGCCCTTAGAGCAGCAATCTGCTCAGGATTTAACGCTGACGTTTCAATACCTAACGATCCGGTGATTGAATCACCAGGGATCACTCGTAAGACAATAAAAACGAAGATTGAGATTCCAAAGAGCGTTGTGATAACACTTGCTAATCGGCTAACGAAGACTGACGAGAGCAGTCTATTTTTCACAGAAATTTTCTCCTTTATAAATGTAAATGCGGTGCGCAAGAGATACTCCCGCGCACCGCAGTCCTTACAATTTAGCCGAGTGAAGCTGAACGCAACGGTAGTAATGAACCTGTTGTAAGTGCTACATAGTTCTTCAGGTTCTTACTTGTTACGCGGTACTCGAATGGTGTTGCAATCCATACCCAAATTGCATTGTCTTCGAGTTCCTTGGAGATAGCTGTATAGGCTTCTTTACGGACAGTATTCTTTGAGCTTGACTTACCTTTAAGGAAGTTTGCATCAAGAGCTGTTGACGAATAAGTCGCAACCTTGTTCAAGTTTCCGGTTGAGGTGAAGTAGCGGGTGTACATCGTGTCAGGATCAATACGACCACCGTTGTTAGCAAGTGTTGCTACGAAATCGCCAGCGAGCCAACGTGGAACATATGTTGCCTGATCTGTAATGTCGAGCTCCATTGTGATGCCTGCCTTAGCAAGCTGCGCCTTAATGTTCTGCGCCATTGCTACTGATGTTGCCCAACCGGTGCTTGTGACAAGTACCTTGAAAGTTACATCTTTCTTACCTGATGCCTCAAGGTATGCCTTTGCCTTAGCAAGATCTGCCTTAGGGCAAGCACGAGCAGTTGTGCTGGAACGGAATGAAGGACTTGTGATTGGGCCAGTGACGGCTCCTTGTCCAAGCATTGCTGTATCGATTACTTCTTGACGATCGAGTGCACACTGAATAGCTAAGCGCACATTCTTATCGTTAAATGGAGCAACCTTGTTATTGAGCTGCAGTGCGTAGTAAGCAAGTGCAGGAGTCTTATATAGCTTGAGGTTACGTGTATTAACCTGCTTAGCAATAAGTGGATCCGTAATGATTCCGAAGTCAATTGTCTTTGCATTCATTGCAGAGAGAATTGATGCCTCTGTTGGGATCACGCGAATTGTGACATCAGTAATCTTTGGCTCACCCAAGAAGTATGTTGAGCTAGCTGTGAGCTTGACTGATTGTGTTGGTTCCCACGAAACATACTTGTATGGACCAGTTCCGTTCGGCTTATTTGTTCCGCCAACTTTTCCAGCCGCAATATCATCTGCTGAAAGCATCGCCATATTGACGCCATCAAGTGCTGCAAGGATAGGAATATTTGGCACTGACATAGTTAGGGTCAAGTTAAGTCCTGATGCTGAGATTGCAGTAATTGTTGCAATGTTTGCACGTGCCGCTGCGCCGGTCTTGGTATCTTGAATGCGCTCAAGGCTTGCCTTTGCATCTACTGCATCAAAGGCTGATCCGTCGTGGAACTTAACGCCTGAACGTAGAGTGATACGAAGAGTCTTTCCATCTGCGCTGAATTGCCAAGCTGATGCAAGGCCTCTCTTGAGAGCGTTATTTGGTCCAACTTCAACAAGGCTTGAATAAACAAGTCCAAGTGCGCGAACAGTTGCAAAGTTAGTTGCTGTATGTGGATCTAATTTATCGATATCTAAAACGCTTCCAATTACGAGGGAGGTTTCAGCCGCCCTCGCAGGTTGCGCCGCTAGAGTTCCGAGGGCAAGTGATGCCGCCAAGACTCCAAATGCAATTTTCTTGCTCTTCATTGATTCTCCCTCCAAATCGAGGCCGCCTTGGCCCCGCATGAAAATAACTTTCATAAATAAAACGTTTACATGAAAATCATGCTCTAAATAAGGGCGCGGGTCAAGCCTTAAACGGTAACGATTACATCCCAATTATGTGAAGTTGCGGTGCTTTAGACCGAAGTTCTTTTCTAACTAATCGCGCAGAGCTTCCCGGATTCGATCTGATGAGTTGGCTAACCGATCTTTGGCACCTTCTGCATCAATATCGAGCAGAATCATCAAAATTGCAATCTTCACTTTGAAGCCTGACTCTTCTAACGCCTTCTCTGCCTGAATCCGAGGAGCTCCAGTAGCAGCTTCAATAATGCGGATCGCGCGCTCACGAAGTTTTCCATTTGTTACTTGCAGATCCACCATGAGATTTCCGAAAGTTTTTCCAAGGCGAACCATTGTGATTGTCGAAATCATATTCAGAACAAGTTTCTGGGCGGTGCCAGATTTTAATCGAGTAGAACCGGCAAGTACCTCTGGACCCGAATCAACTTCGATTGGAAAATCAACATGAGATGTAAGTTCAGAGTGCGGGTTGCTAGTCAGGCTAATTGTTGCTGCACCAATTGACTTTGCATAATCCATGGCACCGATTACATATGGTGTTCGACCGCTGGCAGCAATTCCCACCACTGCATCTTGGGCACGTAATCCAATCGATTTTAAATCAGCTACCCCGAGGTCGACGTTATCTTCTGCACCTTCGACTGCATGCTTGAGTGCACTTTCACCACCAGCAATTAGCGCAATTACTTGATCGTCAGTAATTGAAAATGTAGGTCCACATTCGGCAGCATCTAGAACTCCGAGTCGACCAGAAGTTCCGGCACCGATGTAGACCAGACGTCCACCTTGCATTAATCGATCTACTATCGCATCAATCGCCCGCTCAATATCCGGGAGTACTCGTGAGATTGCCTTTGGAACGTCAGCATCACTCTCATTCATGGCGGCAAGAAGTTCGCCCACACTCATGATGTCGAGTAAATGAAACTTTTCATCAACTTGTTCAGTTCTTAGTTTGCCGAGTTCTGCTTTGCTCTCTGCACTCATGTTTGTAATGCTACTTTGAATATAGAGAAAAATGTGGCAAAACTAGTAAATTTTTAGACGGTTGGTGTCTCAGCAAGATCTTCAGGTGAGTCAGGCGTGGTCGCCTTCATCTCACCAGTAAAGGTAAAGCTGGCATCAGGTCCATCGCCGTCAACGTCTACGACAATGATGTCACCGGCTTTAACTTCACCAAAGAGAATGCGCTCTGACAACGCATCTTCAATTTCACGCTGAATCACGCGACGAAGTGGTCTGGCACCGAGAAGCGGATCGTAACCACGCGCAGCAAGTAGATCCCTAGCTGACTGCGTGAGTTCAATTCCCATATCTTTTACCTTGAGGCGCTCATCAAGACTTGCAATCATGAGATCGACAATAGAGATGATCTGCTCTTTTGTAAGTTGGTGGAAGACGATTACATCGTCGATACGGTTAAGGAATTCTGGTCGGAAGTGAGACTTAAGTTCATCACTGACCTTTGCCTTCATCCGTTCGTAGTTGGTGAGATCGTCATCGGAGTTTGCAAAGCCAAGGCCTTGCCCCTTTGAAATATCACGCGTTCCAAGGTTTGTGGTCATGATAATGATAGTGTTTTTAAAGTCGACAGTGCGACCTTGTGCATCAGTCAAGCGACCATCTTCTAGAACTTGAAGAAGTGAGTTGAAGATATCTGGGTGTGCTTTTTCAACTTCATCAAAGAGCACGACTGAGAATGGACGACGACGAACCTTTTCAGTGAGTTGCCCACCTTCGTCATAACCAACATATCCTGGAGGTGATCCGAAGAGACGTGAGGCTGTATGGCGCTCAGAATATTCCGACATATCGAGTTGAATCAAGGCACTTTCGTCACCAAATAAGAATGATGCGAGTGTGCGAGAGAGTTCAGTCTTTCCAACACCGGATGGACCGGCGAAGATAAATGAACCACCAGGACGCTTTGGATCTTTAAGTCCGGCACGTGTGCGTCGAATTGCCTGTGAGAGCGCCTTGATTGCTTGATCTTGACCAATAACGCGGCGATGTAGTTCATCTTCCATGCGTAGAAGACGTGCTGTCTCTTCTTCAGTTAATTTAAAGACAGGGATTCCGGTAGAGGCAGAGAGAACTTGTGCGATGAGTTCTTCATCAACTTCTGTCACCTTATCGAGATCTGTTGCCTTCCAATTCTTTTCGGCAGCTTGACGTTCTTCGATCAGAGTTTTTTCAGTATCACGAAGTGCTGCTGCACCTTCAAAATCTTGGCTATCAATCGCAGACTCTTTTGCCTTACGCGCATTTGCGATCTTTTCATCAAATTCGCGAAGTTCAATCGGTGCTGTCATGCGCTTGATACGAAGACGTGATCCTGCTTCGTCGATCAGGTCAATTGCTTTATCTGGCAAGAAGCGATCAGAGATATAGCGATCTGCCATATTTGCGGCAGCGACAAGTGCACCATCGGTAATTGATACGCGGTGGTGAGTTTCGTAACGATCGCGAAGTCCCTTAAGAATTTCAATGGTGTGAGCAACTGATGGCTCTTTTACTTGAATAGGTTGGAAGCGACGCTCAAGCGCGGCATCCTTTTCAACGTGCTTGCGATACTCATCAAGGGTTGTTGCACCAATTGTCTGGAGTTCACCACGAGCAAGCATTGGCTTCAAGATGCTTGCCGCATCAATCGCACCCTCTGCTGCGCCAGCGCCGACAAGTGTGTGAATTTCATCGATGAAAAGAATGATGTCACCACGAGTTTTAATCTCTTTTAGCACCTTCTTCAAACGCTCTTCGAAATCACCGCGGTATCGAGATCCAGCAACAAGTGCGCCGAGATCGAGTGAGTAGAGCTGCTTATCCTTCAAAGTTTCTGGAACATCGTTAGTTGCAATTGCTTGCGCAAGACCTTCTACAACGGCAGTCTTTCCAACGCCTGGCTCTCCGATAAGAACTGGGTTGTTCTTTGTGCGACGTGAAAGAACCTGCATCACACGTTCAATTTCTGTATCGCGACCAATAACTGGATCGAGCTTTCCTTCGCGCGCTGCTGCGGTGAGGTTGCGACCAAATTGATCTAAGACAAGTGAGGTTGATGGTGTTCCCTCTGCTGGTCCGCCCTGTGTAACAGCTTCTTTTCCTTGGTACCCGGAGAGAAGTTGAATGACTTGCTGGCGAACGCGATTGAGGTCGGCGCCAAGCTTTACTAATACCTGTGCTGCGACTCCTTCGCCTTCACGAATAAGTCCGAGCAAAATATGTTCAGTACCAATGTAATTGTGGCCAAGTTGTAGCGCTTCACGGAGTGAGAGTTCTAAAACTTTCTTTGCACGTGGAGTAAATGGAATATGGCCAGATGGTGCTTGCTGTCCCTGTCCAATAATTTCTTCTACCTGTGCGCGCACTGCTTCGAGTGAGATACCAAGGGCTTCGAGACCTTTAGCGGCGACGCCTTCACCTTCGTGAATGAGTCCGAGCAGGATGTGCTCTGTGCCAATGTAATTGTGATTGAGCATGCGTGCTTCTTCTTGAGCCAAGACAACTACGCGTCGGGCTCGGTCGGTAAAGCGCTCGAACATCGGGTGGACCTCTTTTCCTTTGAACTTTGGTGGATCTATTGGCTAGCCTATAACTCCACCTATAGATGGCGCGAGGCGAAGTTTCCTTGAAAGGTAAAACCCCAGATCTTGGGTAGTTATTCCCCCGATAGGCCTAAATATGCGCGGTTTGGAGGTGGGCTAGAGCACTTTAAGCATGCGGGTATTGCCCAAGGTATTTGGCTTTACCGATTCGAGATCGAGAAATTCCGCAACACCAGTGTCATAAGAACGTAAGAGTTCTACATAGACATCTGGATCAACTGGAGTGCCATGAATTTCTTCAAAACCATGGCGGCTAAAAAATTCTGTTTCAAATGTGAGACAGAAAATTCTTTCGATTCCAAGTGCTTTAGCACGTTCAATAATTGTCTCTAGAATTTTATGACCAACGCCTTGTCCCTTTGCATGATCAAGTACTGCAACGGTACGAACTTCGGCAAGATCTTCCCAGAGGACGTGAAGTGCGCCGCAACCAACTACAACTCCGCCATCATCGACTGCCACTGTAAATTCTTGGACATCTTCGTAGAGCATGACTGTCTCTTTATTAAGAAGTCGTCCACCAAGTGTGTATGTATCAATCAGTGCGCGAATACCGGAAATATCTTGCGTTCGAGCCGGTCGAATTACCAGCGACACTATTCAACCTCAGGTTTCACAAGTGGAAATAAAATTGTTTCGCGAATTCCGAGTCCGGTAAGCGCCATCAACAAACGATCAACGCCCATTCCCATTCCACCCATAGGCGGCATACCGAATTCCATTGCGCGCAAGAAATCTTCATCAAGTTGCATCGCTTCCAGATCACCCTTGGCACCGAGCGCTGATTGCTCAAGCAAACGTTCGCGTTGGATTACTGGGTCAATTAATTCAGAGTAGCCAGTGGCGAGTTCGAATCCATCCACGTAGAGATCCCACTTCTCAACTACGCCTGGAATGTCGCGATGTGCTCGGACAAGAGGTGAAGTATCAACTGGATATCCCATGACAAATGTTGGCTCAATTAATTTATCTTGCGCGACATGTTCAAAAATCTCTTCTGCCAGCTTGCCAGTGACCCACTTGGGATCAATTTTCATGCCGAGTTTTGTCGCCATTTTCTTAAGATCATCAATCGGAGTAAGTGCGTTCACGCTTTCGCCAACGCCTTCAGAGATAGCGTCGTAGAGTGAAATTTCTTTCCAAGTGCCACCCAAATCTGCTTGTCGACCATTCAAATGTGTCACCACATGTGAGCCAGATACCGCCATCGCCGCATCTTGAATCAGTGAACGAGTCAGATCCGCAATTGAACGCCAATCACCATATGCCTGGTAACTCTCAATCATCGCAAACTCTGGTGAGTGCGAAGAGTCTGCCCCTTCATTACGAAAGTTTCGATTAATTTCAAATACTCGTTCCAGTCCACCGACAACACATCGTTTTAAGAAAAGTTCTGGTGCAATACGTAAAAATAGATCGATGTCGTATGCGTTAGAGAAAGTTTTAAAGGGACGAGCTACCGCGCCGCCATGCATTACTTGCAGCATTGGAGTTTCAACTTCGATGAAATCTTGATTGGTAAATGTTTCGCGAAGTGATTTCATTACCTGTGGTCGAAGACGTGCAACAGTACGTGCTTCAGGTCGCACAATGAGATCGACATATCGCATACGTACGCGAGTCTCTTCTGACATTGGCTTGTGATCATTTGGTAATGGGCGTAGAGATTTTGATGCCATCTTCCATGTTGTGGCAAGGAGTGAAAGTTCGCCTCGCTTGGATGTAATGACTTCACCGCTCACGCTGACGATATCGCCGAGATCTACATCAGATTTCCATGCATCGAGTTGCTCTTGCCCGACCTTATCTAGTGAGAGCATCGCTTGTAATTCGGTACCGTCGCCTTCACGTAACGTCGCAAAACATAACTTGCCAGTGTCGCGCTTAAAAATAATTCGCCCTGTCAGTGACGCCAAATCACCTGTTGCAACATCGACCTCTAAATCTTTATATTTTTTGCGAACTTCTTTCAGCGAGTGAGTGCGATTAACTGCAACCGGGTATGGCTCAACTCCGCGCTCAATCAGGCTGGCCCGCTTTTCCCGACGAATCCGAAGTTGCTCTGGGAGATCGTCTTCGGCAGGAGTTATTGGTTGCGAGGTCATAGTGACGGGAGTCTACCTTTTAGAGATTTTTCTCGTGAATGAGGCGCAACCCAATCAGCGTTAGATCTGGCTCGTGCTCATCGATACTCGTGCTGACATCAATTACAAGAGGGGCGAGTCCGCCGGTTGCAATCACAATAGGCGCTTGCTCATAACTTTGCGCCAATTCCTCAGTAATTTTTGCGACAAGTCCATCTACTTGACCAGCAAATCCGAAGATTGTGCCGGATTGCAGCGCCTCCACCGTATTTTTGCCGATCGCATTTTTAGGGCGAATCAATTCCACTTTGCGAAGCTGGGCTGCACGGGCAGAGAGCGCATCAACCGAGATTTCAATTCCTGGGGCAAGTGCGCCACCTAAGAATTCACCCTTCGGTGAGACAACATCGAGATTTGTCGATGTTCCAAAATCTACAACAATCGCAGGGCCACCGTAGAGAGTATGGGCAGCAAGAGTATTAACGATGCGATCTGCACCAATTTCTTTTGGATTATCTACAAGAAGTGGGACACCTGTCTTAGTGCCGGGTTCCACAATTGTTGTCCGTACATCAGCAAAATATGCCGCGATCATTGTGCGCAACTCACGTAGTGATGCCGGAACTGTGGAACAGATTGAAAGTCCAGTAATTGTGTATCCGTGTACAAGTGCATTGATCTGCAATGACATCTCATCTGAGGTTGATCGCGGATCTGTTTTAACCCGCCATGATTTAACCAACTCTTCGCCGTCAAAGAGACCAAGTACGGTATTTGTGTTTCCTACATCGATTGTTAACAGCATCTCTACTCCACCTTCAGATCTAGGCCAATATCTAAAACGGGTGCTGAATGCGTTAAAGCGCCGATCGCTAAGTAGTCGACGCCGCTCTCTGCATATTCACGAGCATGTGCAAGTGAAATTCCACCTGATGCTTCTAATTTAAATCGCTCATCTACAAATGCAACTGCCTCGGCGCACTGTAATGGAGTCATATTGTCGAGCAGAACAAGATCTGGATTCTCTGCCGATACTTCACGTAATTGATCCAAGGTATCAACTTCAATTTCGATTGCGGCAGTTGGAAATGCTGTTCGCACCTTTGCAAAGGCGGCGATAACTCCCCCAGCTGCTGCGATGTGATTATCTTTAATTAAAGCGGCATCACTTAACGACATGCGATGGTTGGTGCCACCGCCCGATACAACAGCTGCTTTTTCTAGTACCCGCATGCCCGGAGTTGTTTTACGAGTGTCCCTAATCTTGCATTTAGTACCTTCGATGGCACGTACCCAGAGATTTGTTAGTGATGCAATTCCGCTCAAGTGCCCTAAAAAGTTAAGCGCGGTGCGCTCTGCCAATAAAATTGCGCGAGTATCACCGCGTACCACAATGATTGATGCACCAGGGGAAACATGATCACCATCTTTTTTCATCACTGTAATATCGGAGAGACCGCACTCGGTTAAAGTCGCAACTGCCATCTCGACTCCTGCCAGAACTCCTTCTTGGCGGGCAACAAATTCAGCGACAACTTTTTCATCGCCATCAACTGTTGCTACCGATGTGATGTCTTGCCCACCCGCTAAATCTTCTGCCAACGCCCTGCGTACAAGTTCGATATCAACCATTACTTAACCTCCCGATATTCGGTATGCCAGGTGCCATCTTGATCAAGTGTTTGCAGAATGCGTTTTCGCCACTGATCACTTGTCTCTGGGAAATCTGCACGCCAATGCGACCCTCGAGTTTCCTGGCGAATCAGCGCCGCTTTCAGAATCGCTTGTGCAAGTTGGAAAAGATTTGTCGTCTCCCATGCTTCAACACATGGCTTGTCGCTGGCGTGATCACCAATGCGAGTGAGATCAGAGTTGGTGCGTACTAGCGAATCAGATGATCGAAGTACTCCGGCGCCGCGACTCATACTTAATTGCAGTGAATGGCGGTATGCAGGATCAAGCAGAATCTCCTGCGAAGTATCAGAGATTGGTTCGCTAATTTCACCGAGAGTGGCAGCAATATCAGTTGCGATGCGAGTACTAAAGACAAGTCCTTCTAGAAGTGAATTTGATGCCAAACGATTTGCACCATGCACGCCCGAACACGCGGTCTCACCGCAGGCATAGAGCCCTTTCACGGTAGTACGGCCGTTGAGATCGACACGTACTCCACCTGATGCGTAGTGCGAAGCTGGCGCAACTGGAATCAAATCGTTGAGTGGATTTATTCCATGCGCTTGGCAAGAAGCAAAAATTGTCGGGAATCGTTTTTCAAAACCTTCCAGATGACGGACATCGAGCCACATATGCGATTGGCCAGTTGCCACCATCTGGTTCATGATTGCAATCGCGACAACATCTCGTGGTGCCAACTCGGCCAACGGATGTACATCTTGCATAAATCGCTTGCCATCACCATCAACTAAGTAAGCACCTTCCCCGCGTACCGCTTCACTAATGAGCGGTTGCTGTCCCTCTGAATTTTCACCCAACCATAAAACGGTGGGATGAAACTGAATAAATTCCACATCTGCAACGGCTGCACCAGCTCGCAGCGCCAAAGCAACGCCATCACCGGTAGAGACAGATGGATTTGTAGTCTGTGCAAAAACTTGTCCCAAGCCACCTGTTGCCAACACAACTGCACGTGCGAGTGCCTGTCCGACACCATCACGGCTACCTGCACCAATGACGTGCAAGGTCACACCACACACAGCGCCGTCACTATCTTTAAGTGCATCAAGTACTAGTGCATGTTCAATTAATTCAATCTGTGGATCGCTATTTACCGCAGCAATAAGTGCACGTTCAACTTCAGCACCGGTTGCATCTCCACCAGCATGGATGATTCGATTTTGTAGGTGGCCACCTTCACGTGTCATCGACATCGCACCGCTTGCTTCGGTATCAAATTTCGCACCACGAGCAATGAGCGTATGCACCGCTGATGGTCCCTCTGTCACAAGTACCCGCACCGCTTCGCTATCGCATAACCCTGCACCGGCGACGAGTGTGTCTTTCTCATGGGCTGCTGGTGAATCTTCTTCACCAAGGGCTGCTGCAATGCCACCTTGTGCCCACTTAGTCGAACCTTCATCGACTTTAGCTTTTGTAACTAGTAAAACTGAGAGCCCAAATGTTCGCACTTGTAGCGCGGTAGTAAGTCCGGCGATTCCAGATCCAACAATGATTACATCGGCTTTCGCACTCCAGCCAGGTTTCGGCGCAAGTAATCTCACGACAGACCCCCGACACTCAAATTACGCATGGGCATATTGTCGATCAAACGGATGCCATTAATCCAACCAGAAATTATCGCTCGAGCGTGAGCAGTCTCACTATTTACTAAAGAAAAGTCCTTTTCATCGATTATCTCTGCGTAATCGAGGGTAAAGCGCGGCTCGTTGGCCAGCGTTGAAATCATTAGATTTCTCGCTACTTCAAGTTCAACAGCGCTCTCTGCTACAACTAGCGCTTTATAAATTATCAAGGCGGCAATTCGATCTTCTTGGCTTAGCCGTACATTACGTGATGACATTGCCAATCCATCAGATTCACGGATCGTAGGAGCAGCAACGATTGCGACATCGCCTGCGATTGTGCGGATGAGCGATAACTGTTGGAAATCCTTTTCGCCAAATATTGCAGATTTTGGTTTTGCCAATTGAAAGAGTCGATCAACGACAGTGAGTACGCCATCAAAGTGTCCTGGTCGAGCTTTACCTTCATAAAGTTCACCGAGTGCACCAGCGGTCTTCGTCGCAAAACCTGTCGGAAATAACTCGTCGTACTGCGGAAACCAAAGCTCAGTAACGCCAGCCGCTTGTGCCAATTCAATATCGCGCTCTGGCTTCTTAGGATAATTTTCTAAGTCAGATGTATTTTCAAATTGCAGTGGGTTAATAAAAATAGAAGCAAGTACATTCTCATTTTCTTGCGCGGCTCTTAAGAAAAGTGATTGGTGTCCGGCATGAAGTGCTCCCATAGTTGGCACAAATGCGCAGCCGTGTAAAAGAAGTGATGCATCGATAACTATCTTCATGGCTCCAGTCCTTTCAGGTACCGGGCTCGACAATTAGTTAAAGTTTAGAGCGTTACTGCAAAGTATCCAAAAGCGAAGCTAAAAGTTGATCAATCCGTCCATGGGTAAGCAAGATGGCATCTGGCTCAATCTCATGCCACGGTTCAATCACAAATCTACGTTCAAAGGCGCGTGGATGGGGTAGTAAAAGTTCTTCGGCACTGCTCAATAGCGTGCCATATTGAATAAGGTCCAAATCAATTGTTCGTGGCCCCCAGTGTTCGATCCGCTCTCGACCAAGTGATTTCTCAATTCCGTGGAGCAGTGAGAGAAGTTGGGCAGCCGGTAACTCGCTCTCAATAATGCAGACTGCATTGATGTAATCAGGCTGATCGGGGCCGCCTACAGGTTGAGTGTGATACATCGATGAAACTGCACGAACATCGGTTGCTTCGCGCAGCAGGGCTAGCGCTAAATCAATGTTTTCTTGCGGGTCACCCAGATTGGCACCAATTGCAACTACAGCTTTCATCGCGTAACCGTGACCGCAATATCAGAAAATTCTAGATCTACCGGCGCATGTGGTTTATGTACCGTCACAGTTACTGATGAAATAGTTTTAAATTCATTGCGCACTTGTGTTGCAATCTTTCCGGCAAGTCGTTCAATTAGTTTTACGGGAGGTCCAACAATATTGTCATGCACAATTTGCGCAAGCAATGCGTAATTGATTGTTTCATCCAAAGAATCAGAAAGTGATGGCGCTGCCAGATCTAGGGTGACGGTTAAATCAACGATAAATTCTTGTCCATCAACGCTCTCATGTGGCAGCACTCCATGAAATCCGAGCGCTTTAATTCCAGTCAGTGTGATCTGATCAGCCATGTGTGAGTACCTTCTTATTCGCAGCGATAGAGTGAACTCTAACTGCCCAGATACCTCGACCTACCAGTCCACGCGTAACCTCAACTGTTGCTGCTTCGCGTTGATCGGGTTCACCACCCAAAAACTTCTTTCTTGAAGCACCAACCAAAATTGGGTAGCCAAGGACTGCTAACTCCTCAACTCGGTTGAGTAACTCCCAGTTGTGCTCTGGTAGTTTTGCAAAACCGATACCGGGATCAATAATTATTTTATCTCGTGCGATTCCAGCAGCCAGAGCGTGATCGATTTGAATTTTTAGCTCTTCAATTACTTCGGTGACAACATCTTGATAGATCGCCTTTGAATTCATATCAATTGAGTGTCCGCGCCAGTGCATCAATATGTATGGCACTCCTAATTGTGCGACCACTTCGTGCATTAACGGATCTGCAAGGCCACCACTGACATCATTAACATACGATGCGCCGGCTTCGATGGCCAGCTGGGCAACTTTTGATCGCATCGTATCGATTGAGATAACCGCCCCTGCAGCAGCAAGAGAAGTAATGACTGGAATTACTCGAGCGATCTCTTCTTCTTCGCTCACTCTAATTGCACCAGGACGAGTTGATTCCCCGCCAATATCAATAATGTCAGCGCCTTCGCTCACCATCACAAGTCCTTGTGCCAGTGCCGTTTCGTGATCTGCGAAGAGACCGCCATCTGAAAAGGAATCTGGTGTGACGTTAAGAATTCCCATCACCAACATAGTTGGCTCTTACTAGCGATTCGTAATCAGGCTAATTGCTTCAGCCCGGGTTATTGCATCACGTAGTGCACCGCGGACAGCACTTGTTGTAGTGCGCGCTTGCGATTTCTTAACCCCGCGCATCGACATACATAAATGTTCGCAATCGATGATCACAATTACACCAAGCGGATTGAGAATCTTCACCATTGCATCTGCAATTTGAGTTGTCAGACGCTCTTGTACCTGTGGACGTTTTGCATAGAGATCAACCAGTCGTGCAATCTTTGAGAGCCCTGTGATTTTTCCGCGAGGAATATAACCAACATGTGCAACGCCATGAAAAGGAGTCAAGTGATGTTCGCACTGTGAAAAAACTTCAATATCTCTAATAATTACCAACTCTTCGTGTCCGATATCAAAGGTGGTTGTTAAAACATCTTCCGGTGATTGCCAGAGCCCAGCGAAGTTCTCTTTATATGCACGGGCCACTCGAGCTGGCGTATCTTTCAAACCTTCACGATCTGGATCTTCACCAAGAGCGCTCAGTAATTCGCGAATCGCAGCCTCGGCTCGCACCTGATCATATGGACTCTCTGCCCGACCATCATCTGGACCTGAGGAAATTGGCGAAATGTCACTCACGTTAATCGGCCTTCTTCTTTGGTGTCCGCTTTACCGCGGCGCGCTTAGGAGCAGCGTTCTCTTCCACGACAACTTTCTTCTCCATAATTGCCACTGGCGGTTGTGCACTTGGAATGCGATGAATTGAACCAGTCCACGCGGGACGTTTTGGCCACATTGTTACCTTGGTGAAAATTATCTCGATCTCTTCTTTGTTGAGAGTCTCGCGCTCAAGAAGTTCAACCACCATCTCATCCAGAATGACGCGGTTTTCTACCAAAATATCATAAGCCTCTTGATGCGCCGTCTCAATAAATGTTCGAACTTCAGAATCTACGATCGCTGCAATGCTTTCGGAATAGTCACGTTGGTGGCCATAATCGCGCCCCATAAACGGTGCCGAACTATCACTTCCGAGTTTGATGGCGCCGATCGCCTCAGTCATTCCATATTGGGTAACCATTGCTCGGGCCAGGGCGGTCGCCTTCTCAATATCATTTGAAGCACCCGTTGATGGATCATGGAAAATTAACTCTTCTGCCGCACGTCCACCAAGTGAGTACGCCAACTGATCAAGTAATTGATTTCGAGTTGTTGAATATCTATCTTCTTCTGGCAAGACCATCGTGTAACCGAGTGCACGGCCGCGCGGCATAATCGTAATCTTGTGAACCGGATCAGTATGTGGAAGCGCGCGTGCGACAAGTGCATGACCTGCTTCGTGATAAGCGGTGACACGGCGTTCTTCTTCCGACATCAGACGTGACTTGCGTTGTGGCCCAGCCATCACGCGATCAATTGCTTCGTCAAGTTGTGGATCGTTAATTACTTTCTTGCCCTCGCGTGCGGCAAGAAGTGCTGCTTCATTTAATACATTTGCAAGATCAGCACCGGTAAATCCAGGGGTACGACGCGCAAAACCTTTGAGATCAACATCGCTCGAGATCGGTTTGTTCTTCGCGTGTACTTTCAAAATTTCTTCCCGACCCTTGAGATCTGGTCGATCAACTGGAATCTGGCGATCAAAACGTCCCGGACGCAATAGCGCCGGATCTAAAACATCTGGACGGTTTGTCGCTGCAATTAAAATTACTTGGCTATCGCCTTCAAATCCATCCATCTCAACCAGAAGTTGATTTAGTGTTTGTTCGCGCTCGTCATGACCGCCGCCCATACCAGCACCACGTTGGCGACCGACTGCATCAATTTCGTCGATAAAGACAATTGCTGGTGCATGCGCCTTGGCTTGGGTAAATAGATCGCGCACACGAGATGCACCAACACCAACGAACATCTCAACAAAGTCTGAGCCAGAGATGGAGTAGAAAGGAACTTTCGCTTCACCTGCAACTGCTCTAGCTAAAAGTGTTTTACCGGTTCCTGGCGGGCCATAAAGCAGCACACCCTTTGGAATCTTTGCACCAAGCAATGCGTACTTCGCTGGGTTAGCAAGGAAATCTTTTATCTCTTCGAGTTCGGCAATTGCCTCATCCGCACCCGCAACATCGACAAAGGTGTTCTGCGGTACATCATTATTTTGCAATTTAGCCCGTGATTTACCGAATGAAAAGACCTTATTTCCACCTTGGGCTTGGCTCATCAAGAAGAAGAAGAGCAGTCCGATTAATAAGAATGGGAAGAAGGAGAATAGGAAACTAACAAGAAGAGACTGGCGTTTAACGTCAACGCTCCAACCCTTTGGTGGTGGATTGCCAGTGAGTGCATCAACAATTGTTGGCTCTTGTCGAACTACATACGAAGCCTCAACTTTATTTGAACCGTTGATGAGTGTGCCTGGCTTAAGGATTAGACGAATCTTCTGTGAAATATCAACCAAGACTGCCGACTCAACTTCTGATTTTGAAATTACAGCTAACGCCTCTGAAGTTTTAATTGGTTCATAACGATTACCAGCAGCCGAAATTTGACCAAAGATAGAGACCGCTGCAATTGCCACAATGATCCAGAAGAGTGGTCCACGCAGCAAGCGGCGAAAACGACTAGTTGGTACGGCAGGTTGCGTTGGAGTTGACGCTTTCTTTGGCGTCTTCTTCTCACTCTTTTTAAACTTCTTCAACGGGTTGCTAGTGCTCATCAAATCAATACTCGATTCTTATTCGTACATGTGCTTTGCCAGCACACCAATAAAGGAGAGATTTCGATACTTCTCATCAAAATCAAGACCGTATCCCACGACGAAATCCTTAGGAATATCAAAGCCCACATATTTCACATCAACTTCAACCTTTGCCGCCTCTGGCTTACGCAAGATAGTCAGAATCTCAACTGAGCCAGCGCTACGAGAAAGTAGATTTGAACGCAACCAAGAAAGAGTAAGTCCTGAATCCACAATGTCTTCCACGATTAAAATATTGCGGCCGGTAACATCGCGATCTAAATCTTTCAAAATGCGAACGACACCGCTGGACTTTGTGCCGGAGCCGTATGAAGAAACCGCCATCCAATCCATTTCAACGTGGCGTTGCATCGCACGCGTGAGATCGGCCATCGCCATCACTGCACCTTTTAAAACTCCGACGAGAAGTAAATCTTTTCCTTCGTAATCTTTATCGACCTGCGCTGCTAACTCTGCAACTCTCTTCGCCAACTCGTCCTGTGTTGCAATAACGCGTTCAACATCTGTTCCGACTGCTTCTAGATCCACGTGGTGGGTCTCCTTCGTGAGTTGGCCAACCGGGGTTAGCTGCGGGCGTAGAGCGAAAGTCTGCCTGAAATTCGAGCAACCTTCACACCGCCTGGAAGGCTGACCTCGCCTTGGCCATGCCAAGCGGTCACCAACGCCTCGATTGCGCTCACGTGATCGGCCGAAATCGTCCCTGAAGGGGCGCCTTGAGCGTAAATCGCACGGCGAAGAATGCGCGTGCGCACGGCGCGAGCCAATCCAGCCAGCCACTCGATATCCATATCGGCCAAATCATGGCCATCCATTGCCGCTGCTGCGATGGCATCCAGGGCATCGGCATCATCGCGCAAAAGGGATGCGGTGCGAGCAAGTGCCTGACTAATTCCAGGGCCAATCTCTTGCTCCATCATTGGCAGAACTTGGGTGCGCACTCGGACACGTGAAAATTCTGGATTGAGATTATGTGGATCACTCCACGCAGCTAACGAAAGATCACTACACACTTGTTCGGTCTGCTCACGAGTCACGGCAAGTAACGGTCTAATAATTTTCCCGTTGATTGCAGCCATTCCGGAAAGTGAACGTGCGCCAGAACCACGAGCGAGTCCAAGTAATACTGTTTCGGCTTGATCATCACGAGTGTGTCCAAGATAAATTTGAGCTGCACCTAATTCATCGGCGATCTCATGTAAGGCCTGATAACGCGCATCGCGTGCCCCAGATTCCAAGCCAGCACTTGGATCAACTTCAACTTTTCGAGTGATAATTTTTTCATATCCAAGCGAAGTTAACTGGGCTGAAACTTTTGTCGCTTGCGCAGCAGAGTTTGCTTGAAGTTGGTGATCAATGGTGACACCAACACATGTGATGAGTAGGTCGCGCGATTCGGCGATCAGCGCTGCCGCAAGTGCCAGCGAATCTGCACCACCTGAGACTGCAACGAGTACAACATCTCCAGCGCTCTGGGTGGCAAGGTAAGGCCGCAGCGCCGAGCGAAGTTCAACGAGTGCTCGAGTCATATTCTTATATTACTCGCAGCCGTAAAAGAGTAGAAGCCCTAATTGTTACTAGTTTGCAACATCTCTACGCGAGAAGAGCACCGAAGCAATAACTGCCCCAACCGCAATATAGATTGCAGCGAAGGTCAATCCATGTGAGTAGGAAACCTCTGGGGTACCACCTCGTGAAATGACCTGTAATTGATTTCCAGGTAACCAGTCAAGCGTTGAACTCCGGACAGCGCCAAGTAGATTTTCAATAATTAATATCCAGAGCACACCAATAGAGATTGAACTAATCGGTGACCGAAGGAGTAGCCCCATAATCATTCCGAGAATTCCAAAGCCGATTACTGAGATCGAAACATTTACTGTGGTCTCGATGATCTGGCTCCAACCATCGCTGGTGAACCAGAGCTCTCGCACAACTGTGGCGCCAGGGGCTAAAAAGTAAGAGATAGCAATAGAAACGACCCCTGAAATTAAGACCATCGCAAGAGCGAAGAGTTTCATTGCGATCAACTTGCCGGCGAGTAAACGAAGGCGACTGGGTTGACGCACTAAAAGATTTCGGAGTGTTCCATATGTATATTCCTGAGCAGTCTGAGCGGCAAAGACGCAGTAAGCAATAATTCCTAAGAGTCCACCGACATTTGAGAATCCGATTACCGAGCCAGTAAATGAGGAGAGCATTTCACGTGAGATTGGATTTGATGGATCTGAATTTCCATTTGGAGAATCAATCATCAAAAAGAGAAGTGATGTGAAGAGGCTGGCAAAAAATAGCGCCGCTCCGATTGTTCCTAAAAATAAGGTTGGGCGTCGCAATTTGCGCCATTCAGCGCGGATGACACGGATCATTACTTATCTCCTGTCATTTCAAAGAATGTCTCTTCTAGATTTGGAAGTTGCGGCGAAAGTTGTGTCAGCAGTATTCCTGCCGCAAAAGCTTTCTTATTAAGAACGCCCGCCCAGTCGGCTGGTCCTTCGATGTGAGCAATACCCGATCTAATCTCTGCTTTATGTCCATCAGCAATTGCAATTGCAATTACTTTTTCCAGATCCACAGCATTCTCGGTTCGTACCAACATAAATGGCTGCTGCTCTTCAAATAGCTTCTGAATTGGCCCAGCAAAAACGACTTCACCTTTTCGCAACATCACAATGTAATCGCTAATGATTTCAAGTTCAGAGAGCAAGTGCGAAGAGACGAAAACAGTGGTGCCGCTATCGGCTAGTCCACGCAACAGGTCACGAACTTCTTGGATACCTTCAGGATCAAGACCGTTAGTTGGTTCATCGAGAATTAAAATCTTTGGCTCTGGCAGCAGCGCAGCGGCAATTCCAAGGCGCTGCTTCATTCCAAGTGAATATGTTTTGAATTTTGATTGGGCACGATCTGCAAGTCCCACTATCGCAAGCACATCAGCTACGCGATCGTGGCTAAACCCACCAAGGGTTGCCAGAACGTGAAGGTTCTCGGCCCCTGAGAGCGCCGGATAGAAAGCTGGCCCTTCAATCATTGCACCAACATGCTTGAGGTATTCCTGTGGCTCATTAATTGAGTGGCCCAGGATCTGACCGCTGCCACCAGTTGGTGAGATCAATCCAAGTAGCATCCTGATTGTGGTGGTTTTTCCGGCACCATTTGGGCCAACGAATCCACAAATACTGCCAAGCGGAACTTCAAAGTTGGCGTGGGAGACGGCAAAGCGAGAATCGTATTTCTTGCTGAGGTCTTGGACTGAAATCGCTACTTGTTGAGACTGCATGTAGTGAATATACCTGACGAAGATTAAGATTAATTCATGAGTAAAGAGAGTTGGGGCGATCAGCCACGCGATCCGCGACCAGAGCCTCAATGGGATCTCAATCCGCAGACTGATGCAGTGCGCGCTGGACTCTCACGTTCGGGATTCGGTGAAACATCTGAAGCTTTATATCTCACAAGTGGATTTACATACGGTTCTGCCGAGGAAGCAGTCGATTCATTTACCGATGAAGTAGATCATTTTCTCTACAGCCGATTCCATAATCCCACCGTTGCTATGTTTGAAAAACGACTTGCTGCAATTGAAGGTGCCGAGTTCTGTGTATCAACGGCATCTGGAATGTCTGCCATGTTTGCTTCAATCGCCTGTCTTGTTAAATCAGGTGATCACGTTGTCGCATCGGCTGCAATGTTTAGTTCTTGCCATGTTGTGATCACAGAGTTCTTGCCCAAGTGGGGCGTGACTTTTGAGTTGGTAAAAGGTAACGATCCTGCCCTTTGGGCTAAGGCGCTCAATAAACCAACAAAGGTTGTATTCCTAGAGACACCGAGCAATCCACTATTAGAAATTGTTGATATCTCAATGATCAGTGAACTTGCCCATAAAGTTGGCGCGACTGTAATTGTTGATAACGTCATGGCATCGCCTATTTTGCAGAAGCCACTGACTCTTGGAGCCGATGTAATTATGTACTCGGCTACAAAACATATGGATGGACAAGGCCGAATATTAGCTGGTGCGATTCTTGGTTCTTTCTCATATATTCACGAACACTTGCTGCCATTTGTGCGCCACACTGGCCCAACCCTGAGTTCGTTTAACGCATGGGTGTTGGTTAAATCTCTAGAAACTATGGAGATGCGTGTGCACCGCATGAGCGAGAACGCACAGGCAATTGCTGAGTATCTAGAGACTTGTCCAGAAATTAAAAGTGTCCGCTATCCAGGGCTGCCATCACATCCTGAATATGCACTTGCCCAAAAGCAGATGAGCGCTGGTGGGTCAACCATCGGAATTGAATTTGCTGGATCAATTAAAGATGCCTTTAAAGTAATGAATGCGCTGCGAGTTATTGATATCTCAAATAATCTCGGCGATAGTAAATCGTTAATCACACACCCTGCATCTACAACTCATCGCCGCCTGAGCCCAGAAGCACAAGCAGAGATGGGTATTACTCCATCGGTTGTACGTCTGTCGGTCGGACTAGAACACGTGGATGACTTGCTTAAAGATTTAGATCAAGCCTTTAATAGCTGAGCAATAACAAGTAATCCTGAGAAAAGTGTCAGGTAAGTAATTGACCAGTGAAAAATATTGCCAGCAATCTTGTTGTAGTTATCGGCATTCTCTTTCAGGGTAATGAGCTGAAAGGCAAAAATTAAGCCAAGTGCAATCGTGACCACCAATACCCACCACTGTAGATCTGCGAGTTGAATAAGTGCTACCGAACTTAGCACCATTGAAATGGTGTGAAACCACATATTACGTAATACGACAGTGCGGGAGGCGACTACTGGCAACATTGGGATCGCTGCTGCTTCGTAATCATCTTTATATTTAATTGCAAGTGCCCAGAAATGCGGTGGAGTCCAGAAGAAAATTACCAAGAAGAATGCAACCGCTGTCCAAGATAAAGAATTAGTAACTGCAGCCCATCCGATAAGTACCGGCATGCAACCTGCAATACCGCCCCAGACAATATTCTGGGATGTATGGCGCTTAAGCGCCATGGTGTAGACAAGTACATAAAATGCAATTGCAAATGCGGTAAGAATAGTTGCAAGTGTTTGCGTAAATATCTGAAATATTACTAGCGAAATTAATCCAATTATTAAGGCAAAGATAAATGCGTGACGCTGACTAATATCCCCTGTAACAAGTGGACGCTTTGCAGTTCGTTTCATTAATTTATCGAGATCACTTTCGATCACCATATTGAAGGCGTTGGCACTGCCCGCCGCTAACGTTCCACCAATAAGAGTGGCTGCGATTAGCCCAAGAGATGGAACTCCTTGTTGCGCCAAAATCATCGCTGGAATCGTCGAAATCAAGAGTAATTCGACAACCCGCAACTTCATCAAAGAGATATAGGCTCGAAATAACTTCACTTGCCAAGGATACTAAGCAATCCCAATGACGCTTCTCAGTAATTTTTCAGTATCGACCCTTATTGTGCCTAAATAGAAAATGGGTAAATGATGAATGAGTCACATAAGCCAGAGTGGATTGCAATTACTGAGAGCGATGCTCTTACTGCGCCAACTCGATCACGACGCCGACTACCAGTAATGGCTGTGCTGGCATTCCTCTCACTTGTAGGTGCTGGTTTTCTGTTTGCTCAAAGTGCGACAGAAATCCCAGCGCAGGCATCGGTAGTTATCGATTCTGCTCAATCAACCTCAGATTCAACTATTGCAACACCTTCGGTTTCGCCGACTCAGGTCACTGGTAGCCAAGAATTAGCCGTTCCAGTCATTGCACCCGTTGTTGGACAGAAATATCGTGGCGATGATGATGACGATCATGAAGATCGCGGTAGAGATGGCGACGACGACTAAGATAACGGTGTGAAGAAAACTTTACCGCTTTCACAGTAACAGTCCTTGTTCTTGCCTCAGTAAATGCCTATGCTCAAGAGTCAATGACCATAGCGGTACCAACTACTGCAATGGTTTCTGATACTGCAAGCACAAAGATGAAAATTATTTCGACCATCAACGGTGATATCACTCCAAAGTCGGTTCTATCATCTTCAACTGGTCTGGTGAGCGCTCACAATATGATGTACCGCCACTCAGTCACAATTTATGACAGTGCAAAAAACGCACTTGTTGCCACCGTCAAAGATTCCGTGAAATTGAGTGATTTTGGATTTAAAAAATATTCAGGAACTTATCGAGGAGCCCCAGTCGAAGGTGCATTTAGTCCAGATGGTAAATATCTCTACTTCTCAAATTATGTGATGTACGGAAAAGGATTTAATAAAGAGGGCACCGATACGTGTAGCCCAGCCAATGGGTATGACTCAAGTTTTCTCTCACGGGTAAATCTAAAAAATTATCAGATTGATGTAGTTTATCCAGTTGGATCAGTTCCAAAAGTTGTAAAAGTGACTCCAGATAATAGATACATCTTGGTAAGTAATTGGTGTTCGTACACTGTTTCAGTAATCTCAATTGAAACTCAAAAGACCGTGAAGACTATAAAAATTGGTCGCTATCCCCGCGGAATCGCCATCACGAATGATAGTAAATATGCATATGTTGCTGAGATGGGTGGCAGCGGTATCCATCGCATCGATCTCACTGATTTCACAAAGATATTTATTCCGGTGGGCTCTAATCCACGTGCGGTTGTGCTCTCACCTGATAACAACACTCTCTACGTCACTCTCAATAGTTCAGGCAGAGTTGCAGCCTGGGATTTACTCAAGGGCAAATTAATCAAAACTGTGACAACCGGTAAAGCTGCACGGAGCCTTGATATCTCAAGTGATGGCAGCGCACTCTTCGTTGTTAATTACGGCAGTGGCACACTCTCAAAGGTGCGCGCATCTGATCTGAAGTTAATTCAAACCATCAAAGTCTGCAATGAACCGATCGGTGTTACTTTCGATACCCCATCACAAAATACTTGGGTCGCTTGTTATGGTGGATCTATTAAGGTGTTGTCGAACTAACCGTTGTATTAATAGGTGTAGTTGTCTCCACAACTTGCGTTATAACTATTACAGGTAAAAGCGGTAGTGCAATTTTACCTAAGTAGCGATCGAGCGTATCCCGGGCAAGTTTGGCCGCTGAATAAGAACGTGACAGGCGATCGGCTAGTACAACAAAGATGTACTCGCGATCTACCGATTCAACATAGCCGGCCAGAGTGACGGTTCCATTTAGCGTGCCCGTCTTTGCATGAACCAACCCAATTGCTTGCGGGGCTGTCTTAATGAATCTTTCATTAAGTGTTCCATTGATTCCGCCATCAGGAAGACTCTCCACCACCTTGGCATAGGCAGGATCAGTATGAATTTTAAGGAGCAGCTTTCCGAGAATCGCTGCGCTTAAACGATTATCGTGCGATAACCCGCTTCCATCTTTAACAATTATTTTTGAGCCATCAATATCCATATCGCGTAATACCGATTTATAGAGTGCAGCGATTCCTTTTGCATCTGATGTAAAGCCAGCAGCTCGCGCTGCAATTCGAGACATTCGTTCTGAAAGTACGTTATCGCTCCACTGTGTGAAGTACCGGCTGATCTGAGTGACTGTCGGAGACTGTGAGTTCATGATCGGTTCTTCGACCAGCCTCTGTGCGGCGATAGCTGAGACTTCCTTAAGCGTTGCATTCACCTTACGCGTCTTTAAATACTTCTTCATCGACAGCGCTTCACTGTCATAAATACCGTTGTAATAAATAGTCAAAGATTTTGTTTTAATCTCACTATCTCTATCAACTGCCGTCTGCGCGCTATAAGCCAGATAGTTAATTGATGTAATACCTAACCGATCGGCAGTACCTTTTCCTAAAGTAGTCCACGGATCAAAATCACCTTGAATTACAACTGCACCGGTCTCACTCGCAAGTGAGAGAGATGTTTGAAAGCGCATTTGTGGATCTAGATACTTGGCAACTGAGACGGCTGTAAGTATTTTCAAAGTTGATGCTGGTTTTCGCAACGCCTCGGAGTTAGATTCAAAGAGAGTTTGGCCCGTGGTTGGATCAATCAAAATTACTGATGGATCTTTCAAATTCGGATCTGCAGCAAGGTTTGCGAAGACAACCGATGCCCGGGCAGGGTCAAATGATTGAGCCGGCGATAACGCAAGACCTGACCAGGCCAGCGCTATGACAAGTGCTCTGCAGATTTTTTTCATAGTCGATTACTGGTTATCAGGCGTAGGCGAGAATGATGTTGACGAACGTGAGCCCAAATAGCGTAAAGAGCACATTCTTATTTACTGGTGACTTCTTTAGGTTTACATATCCGATCACCAAGATTGCAAGTGCAACCAAGAACTTAATTCCAACCTTTGTATGGTTTATCTCGTCATCTGGGTGACCCCCAGCCCATGTCCCAACCATTACTACTCCTGCGATCAGGGCGGTGAGCGAGGCATGCAAAACACCAGGATTAAGAACACGAGGATTCTTCTTATAGGAGATGACTAACAAAGCAAGTACGCCAATAATGGCAATCATATGAATTACAAATGCAATATAAAAAGCTATCTTCATGGGGATTCCAATCGCGCGTTGTTAATGTCTCTCCCCCTAGTTTAGGCTGATCTCATGGAAATCAAGACGCCAGCGACAATTGGACCCGGTGAATTTTTCCCAGTGATAGGCGTAGGCCCGCATGAAAAACCATGGCCGACCGGTGATCAATATGACACTGAGTTATTGGAAAACGGTGATCGTCGTAATGTTTTAGATCACTATCGATACTGGAGTGTTGCCGCAATCGTTGCCGATCTCAATACCAAACGACATAGCCTACAAATTGCAATTGAAAATTGGCAACATGATCTCAACATTGGCTCTGTTGTACGCACCGCAAATGCATTTAATGTTGATGCTGTTCATATCGTTGGAAAGCGCGATTGGAATAAGCGCGGCGCAATGGTCACTGATAGGTACCTCACTGTGATCCATCACCCAACAATTGCCAACTTCGCAATCTGGTGCAAAGAAAATTCACTACCGATTATCGGCATCGATAACGTTCCATCATCGAAACATCTCGAGGGTGCACAGTTGCCAGAAAAATGTGTGCTGCTCTTCGGTCAAGAGGGTGCCGGAATGTCAGATGAAGGTATTGAGGTCTGTGAAGTGCTCTATGCGATTGAGCAATACGGATCTACTCGATCTATGAACGCATCGGCTGCCGGAGCAATTGCGATGTATCACTGGGCGCTGCAACACCTGCCGCGCAAGATTTAACCGTTAAGTAACTTCGCCCTCAGCGATAATTTCACGCACTGCAGCTAGGCGACGATCAACCTCATTGGCTTCATCGATTCGACCCAATGAACGCATTACATCCATCATCCGAGTTTCGATATCTAAAATAAACTCAAAATCTTTTGGTTCATCTTCAGTGATAATTGCGAGCACGCCATCGAGCGTTGCTAGACCCTCGTCTAGCTTTGCCAGCAGAACCTGCGCCTTGCCTATCTCAAAGAGTGCAAAGGTCTCACGTCGATGATCGTGGCCAGTTTGAAAAACGTCAACTGCCTTGCGCGCAATCTCCAACGCTCTTTCACCATCACCAAGTGCGTTGTAGCAAGACGCGATCTTCTGATCACAGCGCGCGACATGTAACACTTCCTTCTCAGTCTTAAAAATTGCGCGTGATTCTTTAAATACCTCAAGCGCTTCGGTGTATTGCTTGAGTTCGCGATATGCCATACCTAAAAGATGCAGATCATTGGCTGCACCAATTTGATTTCCATCAACTAAATGTTCCTGCGCGCATTCGGTCATGGTTGAGACAACTTCTGCGTAATTCTTCGAGCTGTACCACCACTCACCCAACGTGCAGGCAAGTTCAAGGGCAATCGGCGATTTGGTCTCACGCAAAAGTTCGACCGCTTTACTCATCGCAGTTGCGGCTTCTTCAATTCTCTTAAGTTGATTGAGGTTGTACCCGATCGCTGAATACGCCTGGGCTAAACCTTCACTCGGTGCACTTGCACCCATCTCTGAATAAATATCGCGAGCCGTCTCAGCTAGCGCCAGCGCCTCGGAAAACTGTCCGCGCGCAAAGATGCGAGCGCTTAACTCGTAATACGTTTCGGCGCGATCTTGTCCATCGGTCTCTGGAATGCGATCCCAGAGCATCTCTTCGGTAACAATTTCAGTACCAAAGTCAGAGGAGTCGTCGTGATCGTCGTGATCTGCCATTTTGCGCCACCTTCCCCTACCCGTTGCTGATGGGTCCGTACGCCGACACTGTAGACCCCAATCCTCTCAGGACGCTATGAATTACGCCTGCCAGAGGTCTAGGTGTCCGACCTCTGGCTGGTCATTTGAGTTAGAAAAACATCAGCCCCGCAGAGTAATTCCACGGGGCTGATGTTTTCTAAGAATCTAGAATGTAAAGGCTGCTAGGTGGTTCTGTGAACCTCGAAGCAAGTTATTCATCATGAAAGTGATGTCGACTGGGAACTTATTTTTGAGATCTGCTTGAAGATCTGCAATATCAATCTTTTCAATCTGAACTCCTACGTTAAATGCTTCCAGCACTCCCATAGATCCCTCGGTAGTGAGCTTTGTATAAAGGGCCTGAAGATCCTTGTTGAAAAACACTCCGGCTTTACGATTAATGGTTGGATTCCAGACTCCATACACTTTGAGAAGCGCCGAGACTTGATCCATATGGCTCT
>JBDNJI010000040.1:0-4434 GCA_041687825.1 Candidatus Planktophila sp. | reverse complement strand
TAGGAGGATTATGGTCTGAGCGTGCTGGTGTCATCAATATTGGCCTGGAAGGCATGATGATTGCCGGCACTTGGCTAGGCGCGTGGTTTGGCTTTCTCTACGGACCTTGGGCAGGAATAATCTGTGCAGCAATTGGCGGGGCAGCTATCGGCCTCTTTCATGCATTTCTTACCGTCCAAGTTGGAATCGATCAGGCCGTCTCTGGTCTGGCGATTAACTTACTTTCGATAGGCACCTTCCGATATTTATCTGGCGTCTATTTTGTTTCTAACGGTGGAGACATCAGCGTCTCCCCACAATCAGTTCAACCGCAGACTTTCACAGTTCCAGGTTTGAGTTCCTTTTTACTCTACCTAGAGAATACTGGCTTCTTCTTCATTTCAGATGTTTCCGGAATTTTGGCAGGTCTAGTGACTCAAGTTTCATTCGTCACAGTTATCTGTCTTCTATGCGTTCCCATGACCGGATGGATTCTCTGGCGAACTCGCTTTGGTCTGCATCTGCGATTTAGTGGTGAGAACCCAGCAGCAGCTGAATCCCTAGGCGTTAATGTTTACCGTACTCGTTTCATGGCACTTGCTGTTTCGGGAGCACTGGCTTCAGTCGGCGGCGCCTATCTCTCCCTTGTGGCCTCAAACGTTTATCGAGAGGGCCAGACCGCGGGGCGAGGTTTCATCGGTCTTGCCACCGTTATTTTTGGCAACTGGCGACCAAGCGGTGTATTCGCTGGTTCTCTACTCTTCGGCTTTACCGACGCGCTACGTGTACGCCAATCAAGCTCAGTCCATGCCGTAGTTCTCTTGGTGGCTCTTCTGGGCATGGCTTTCGCAGTATCTTTGGCCTTGAAGAAGAAATGGCGCGCCTTCTTCATTACCACTGGCATGTCAGGCTTGGTTGGCCTGATCTACATCCAGGTCAAGGTAATTCCCGACGAGTTTGTCACCTTCTTCCCGAATCTCACCACGATTCTGGTGTTGACCTTCTTATCGCAAAGGCTTAGACCACCAGCAATGGCCGGTGTTCCATATCGAAAGGGTGAGGAATCAAGCGCATGAATCGGTCCGTATTCTGGGATTCTTCAGTATTGAAAAGTCTCGAACCCGTTGTACAAAACTCATCGTTGATAAAAATCAACGAAGCCAAAATTATTGAAGTCGCTAACTGGATGTCATTTGAAGAATTTCATAAGCCGGATGGGTCAAGTGTGTTCGACTTTGGCAATGATCCCGATTTTCTTATGGATTTGGCGCTGGTAACCAACAGCTTGAACTTTGCTTTTACTGATTTTGCTTCCGGAGTGAAGTTCGAGACTGATTACAAGGGAAGGCGATATTCAGATAGCGAAGCAATGAGCGCTTGCCTTCACCGCACCGTGGCGGAGGGAATTCCGTTCTTTGACGGACACTACTTGGCGGAGATCACCCGCGAACAATTAGCCTCGGTATTCACGGGAACCATCGAAATTCCCATGCTTGATGATCGGGTAACGATCTTGCAAGAGGTCGGTAAGAAGTTGGTCGTTGATTACGAAGGTAAGTATCACAAATTCGTGAAGTCATGTGCTCCTAGGCTCTATGCCAATGGTGATGGCCTGCTTGAGCGATTGACTAAAGAATTCCCGCGCTTTGAAGATGTGTCAATGTACAAAGGCAACCGCGTTGAGATATATAAACTAGCTCAACTCGGTATTTGGGGGATGCATCTTGCACTTTCTCCTCGTGGGGCATGGAAACTTGAAGATGCCCACATGCTGACCGCCTTCGCTGACTACATAGTTCCAGTGGGGATGCGCGTCATGGGAATTTTTGAGTACGCCCCAAAACTCGAGGAGCAGATAAATTCTATGCAGGAAGTGACGCGCAATAGCGATACGGAGATTGAGATTCGCGCAAATTCAATTTACGCAATTGCCCGACTGACTGATGAAATAAACGCGCGTCGACCAGGAATGGAGCCATTGCTTCAACCGCAAGTAGATTTCCGCTTTTGGAAGACTTATCACGCCACGCATTGGCCGCATCACCTCACTAAAACGATTATGTACTAATGGCTCCGATGAAAGATTCGATTTGCTAGACAGGGGTACGAACACGAGAATAGAGTGGAGCAATAGTCGCACGTCGTTTCTGGGGAGAGATATTGCTTAGTTCGTATCAAAGAGTCATTATTGACACTGATCCTGGAATTGATGATGCGCTCGCCATTCTATTCTTGGCCGCTTCGCCAGAGATTTCCGTGGAGGCGATCACCGTCACGCACGGCAACACCACGGTAGATAAGTGCGCGATAAATGCCCTGAAGTTAATCGAACTAGCCCAACTAACTCATGTACCGGTCGCACTTGGCGCGAGCACGCCATTAGTGAGAGAACTCGGCGTAGCAGAAGAGACCCACGGTAATGGTGGAATGGGATACGCGGTTCTGCCCGACAGTCTCACGAAGTTGTCACCTAAGCACGCTGTCGATGTCATCATTGCCTTGATTCATAAGTACCCAAATGAGATCACCATGCTCTGTATCGGGCCGATGACGAATCTGGCGCTGGCTATTCGGCGTGATCCATCAATCACCCCGTTGATTAAACGAGTCGTTTCGATGTCTGGGACAATTCATCACCCAGGCAATGCCACTCCTTCATCGGAATATAACGTCTTTTGCGATCCGCATGCATACGACATTGTTGTGCGTGCAGGATTTGATCTTACGGTTGTACCGCTAGATGTCACGTATCAGTGTGTTCTTAAGAAGAGCCACATCGCGCGTATGAAAAGCGCCCGCCCAGAGATAGTCAAATTCATCGATGACTCAACGCGTTTTTACATGGAATTTCATGGCGAATACCAAAATATCGATGGCTGTGCGATCAATGATCCGTTAGCTGCGGCGATTCTAATCCGTCCTGATCTGGTGGAACTCGTGGACTATCACATGACCGTCGAGCTCTCTGGAAAACATTCCCGGGCTAAGACTTCAGTAGACCATTTCAAAGCTATGGGACATCAGCCAAATGCGAAAGTGGCGATGAAGGTCAACGTCGAAGCATTTATGGATTTCTTCATTGAGAGGATCAACCTTCTTTAACAGAACAGAAACTACATCGCATAAGCCGGCTACTTTGGTTGGGTTGAAACTTCAGGACTATTTAAGTCAGTCCAGCTTTCCTAATCGCATCGATCATCAAGGCCCAGAACTTGGGTGCATCTAGGCTGAGAGCTACGTTCACATTTGGGGCCCGCTGAGTTCGATTAAATAAATCTACAACAGTCGTACCGCGTGTATGAGTGCCATCGAGTTCTACTTCGACATTCACGAACTTGGAGGATACGACTGTTGGATCAATCAGGACCGCGATAGCGACTGGGTCATGTAATGGTGGATCCGACATCTCAAAGACTTCTTTGTAGGCGTTTGCAAAGAAGTTAAGCAAATCAAATACTGTGGTCGATAGATGTGTATCCATCCTTTGAATTTCTGAAAAGATATCGCTCGTCACGAGGGCTTCATGCGTCACATCAAGGCCACACATTGTGAGCCGCAGGCCTGAGTGCAGTACGACTTCTGCGGCTTCGGGATCCATCCAAATGTTGAATTCTGCATGCGGAGATCGATTTCCGCGACCTGCGCTACCCCCTATAAAGACGATCTGCGCAATCTTAGAGATTAAATGGGGGTATAACTTCAAGAAAAGGGCAATATTGGTCAGTGGTCCTGTGGCCACCAAAGTGATTTGCTCGCTTGAATCTTCGACAAGGCGGGCAATGAGTTCGACGCCACTTTCTTCACAAAGTCCGAATGTCGGTTCCGGTAGCCATGCACCATCGAGGGCGCTGGCACCGTGAATATCGGTAGCGGCTTCAGCAAATCCCATCAGAGATACTCCTGACCCTTGCGCAACCGGCACATTTATCTTGGCCAGTGCACAGACACGTAGTACGTTTTGCGTGACATTATCGATAACACCATTTCCTGAGACTGTGGTAATTCCACGTAAATCAATCTCTGGATTGTAAGCCGCAAGAATTATGGCAAGGGCATCATCATGACCTGGATCGCAATCCAAAATAATCGGGGTTGGACTCATTGCGTAATCGTCCTCATCCACATCTCCGTGATTGCAAGAACATCCAGATCTGTGACGACCTCAATCAGTGGCGCTTTAGTATGCGCCGAGTGCGGCGCAGTATCTGCGAAGAGACGTCGATCGCAAACTGTATGACCACGATTGGGGCCAAATGTTGTATCGACTACTACTCGAAAAGTTTCGGTAGTGAATAAATGCGGAGCGATAGCAGCAGCGACTGCACTGTAATCTCCTAAAGTGATTTCATGGGTCATCTGAGCCACAAAGCGTTGAATCAATTCTCCGGAAAATTGTGAGCAATGATGATCGCGGGATCGCAACTCCGCGCCGTGATCATGTGTGAGCGCTAGGCG
>JBDNJI010000039.1:0-9399 GCA_041687825.1 Candidatus Planktophila sp. | reverse complement strand
TCGTCCAGGTTCTGTTCGTCCAGGTTTTGCAGCGCGTCCATCTTCTCCACGTCCAGCAGGTGCGCCCGGTTCACAATATCCACCGCGCACCGGAACAGGTGCACCAAGTTCGAGCAGTCCATATCGTTCAGCAGGTCCAGCAACTGGTGGCGCACCAGGAACTCCAGGTCGTGCACCAAGTGGTGCACCAGGTCGCGGTGGTCCAAGCCGCGGCGGCGCAGCGGGTGCATTCGGAAAGAATGCAAGCAAATCTTCAAAGCGCAAACCAAAATCGAGAAAAGCGTTACGCGATGAATTCGACAATATGCAAGCGCCACAATTGGGTGGCGCAGTCGTACCGCACGGTGATGGAAAAACTCAGATTCGTATGCGTCGCGGTTCATCGCTGGCTGACTTTGCCGAGAAAATTAGCGCAGATCCAGCAGCACTAGTCGCAGCGCTCTTTCACCTCGGTGAGATGGTTACTGCGACCCAGTCTGTAGATGCCGATACCTTCGAGCTTCTCGGAGCACAACTTGGTTACGTTATCCAGGTTGTCTCACCAGAAGATGAAGATCGCGAACTTCTGCAAGATTTCGATATCGACTTAGCACGCGAACTTGAGGATCTCGATCCTTCCGAACTCGTTGCCCGTCCACCAGTGGTCACTGTCATGGGTCACGTCGATCACGGTAAGACCAGTTTGCTTGATGCAATTCGTAAGACCGAAGTTCTCAAGAGCGAAGCCGGCGGAATTACCCAGCACATTGGTGCCTACCAAATTCACCATGATCACGCTGGCGTCAATCGTGCAATTACCTTTATCGATACACCAGGTCATGAGGCGTTTACCGCAATGCGTGCACGTGGTGCGAAGGTGACAGATATTGCAGTGCTCGTTGTTGCCGCCGATGACGGAATCATGCCGCAGACAATTGAAGCGCTTAACCATGCCCAGGCAGCCGATGTTCCAATCGTGGTTGCCGTGAACAAGATCGATAAGGAAGGCGCGAACCCAGATAAGGTCCGTCAGCAACTTACCGAATACAACTTGGTCGCAGAAGAGTACGGCGGCGACACAATATTTGTTGATGTCTCAGCCAAGGGTGGAATTGGAATTGATCAATTGATCGAATCAATTTTGCTTACCGCCGATGCCGCAATTGACCTACGCGCAGTTGCAAATGATGATGCTCGTGGTGTTGCCATTGAAGCTCACCTTGATCGTGGTCGTGGCCCAGTTGCGACAGTTCTTGTCCAGCGCGGAACACTTCGTATCGGTGATGCAATTGTTGCCGGTGGATCATTTGGTCGCGTTCGTGCGATGCTCGATGAACACGGCGAAAATGTGCAAGAGGCTGGTCCATCAAGACCGGTACAAGTTCTTGGATTCACTTCGGTGCCAAGTGCTGGCGATACTATCCTTGTTGCCGACGAAGATCGTACTGCGCGTCAGATTGCCGAAAAGCGTCAAGCGGCAGAACGTAATGCGCAATTGGCGAAGGCTCGCAAGAAGGTTTCACTGGAAGACTTCATGGAGCAATCCAAGATTTCAACACTTAATCTCATTCTTAAGGGTGACGTTTCTGGTTCGGTAGAGGCGCTAGAAGATGCACTCATGCAACTCGATGTTGGAGCAGAAGTTGATCTTCGCGTTATCCACCGTGGAGTCGGTGCAATTACCAAGAGTGATATCACTCTGGCATCGGCATCAACTGCGGTAGTTATTGGCTTTAACGTTAAGCCAGAGCCACAGACTGCGATCTATGCTGATCAAGAAGGCGTCGAAGTACGTTTCTACTCGGTCATCTATAACGCAATTGAAGAGATCGAACTTTCACTTAAGGGTCTGCTCAAGCCTGAGTTTGAAGAAGTCATTCTTGGTAACGCAGAAGTTCGCGATATCTTCAAATCTTCAAAGGCTGGAAATATCGCTGGATCGATCGTCCTCGATGGAATTATCCGACGCAACGCGAAGGCACGTCTGCTTCGTAACGGAGAAATTCTTGTTGCCGATCTGACCATTGATTCACTCAAGCGCTTTAAGGATGATGCAACTGAAGTCCGCGAAGGATTTGAGTGCGGTATCGGTGTCGGAAATATCAAAGAGATGCTGGTCGGTGACACGATTCAGGTCTTCGAAATGCGTGAGAAAAAGCGGGTATAGCCATGAGCCAATCACATCGCGCACTTAAAGTATCCGATCGCATCAAGGTCGTTGTGGCACAGCTGCTTGAGACAAAGATCAAAGATCCACGTCTTGGCTTTGTCACAGTGACCGATGCCAGAGTTACCGGTGATCTACAAAGTGCTTCAATTTTCTACACCGTATTGGGTGATGAAGATCAACGCGCTGCAACTGCGGCTGCGCTCGAGAGTGCAAAAGGAGTAATTCGTTCAGCGGTAGGACGCGATCTACAAACTCGCATCACACCAACGATTGAATTCTTCGAAGATGCACTTCCAGAAAGTGCCATGGCTATGGATTCACTGCTCGATCGTGTGCACGCACTTGATGCAGAAGTTGCAAAACTTCGCATGGGGGCAACTCCGACAGCGGAAGATCCATATAAAGCTCCACGCATCATCGAAAAGTAGCGATATCTCATGAGTGATGGCTTTCTTGTAGTCGATAAAGAAGCTGCGATGACTAGCCATGATGTTGTGGCCATGGGTCGCAGAGCACTTGGTACTCGCAAAGTTGGCCACGCCGGAACTCTTGATCCGATGGCTACCGGTGTCTTAGTACTTGGTTTTGGAAACGGCACCCGGTTACTTCAATACATTACTGATGGTGATAAGTCATATACGGCGACAATCGTCTTAGGTGCATCGACGATCACTGACGATCACGAAGGCGAAGTATTGGTTGCTACCGATGCCAGCAAAGTCGATGATGGCGCTCTCACAACAATATTAAAGTCGATAGTCGGCACGATTGAACAGCGTCCATCTTCAGTATCTGCGGTAAAGGTAAAGGGGGAGCGGGCCTACGATCGCGTCCGTGCTGGTGAGGTCTTTGAACTTCCATCTCGCACAATCACAATCTCATCCTTAGAAATTATCGCTATTCGCCACCTCGAGACGACCACCGAAGTTGATATTGATGTGACCTGTTCGGCTGGTACCTTCATCCGCGCCATCGCTCGCGATCTTGGCGATCAACTCAAAGTTGGGGGCCATCTTCGTGCGCTGCGTCGCACACGTGTAGCTGGCTTTGGCATTGATGTGGCCACAACAATTACAGATTTAAAGTCACAATCATTTTCTCCGCTTAACCTCACCGAAGTAGCGCGCCGCACTTTCCCAGCGCGTGATCTCACCGATGATGAGGTTCGCGAACTCTCATTCGGTCGAGCCCTCAGCGCTTCCGGCAGTAACGAAATCACCGCCGCCATTTCATCGGCGAATATTTTGATTGCACTTTTGCGAGATGACGAAGGTAAGGCGAAGCCGCTGGCAGTTTTTGCACCCGCTGCACAACCGGGAGATAATAAGTAGATGAGCGTTGTTGTCATAGGAAACTTTGATGGAGTCCATAAGGGACATCAAGAAATTCTCAATCGCGCCAAGGCAATTGCCGGCGATGAAAAGATAGTAGCGCTCACATTCGATCCTCATCCGGTTTCTATCTTTGCACCCGAGCGGGCACCTACCGCTCTGACAGTTCTGACTGATCGGATTGAACTGCTGAAGATTCACAATGCAGACCAAGTGGCAGTCATTAAATTCACGCCAGAGTTTGCCAAGATGTCGCCCGATGATTTCGTAAAGAAAGTGCTGATTGAACAGTTAAAGGCTACGACGGTAGTTGTGGGTAAAAACTTCACCTACGGTCATAAAGCACAAGGAAATGTTGAGCTTCTAAAAACTTATTCAGAGTTTGAGACCATAATTCTAGATTTAGAATCAGAGGAAGCTGTTGCGATCTCATCAACTCGAATTCGTAAATTAATAGTTGAAGGCAAGGTCGAAAGTGCCCGCGAATTATTAACCAGACCACATCGACTAGATGGAATCGTTGTGCACGGCGAAAAACGTGGCCGTGAGATTGGTTATCCGACCGCAAACTTAGGAGACCTTGAAAATCAAACGATTCCCGCTGATGGTGTCTATGCCGGTTGGCTCACAGTAGGAATTGATCGCTGGCCGTCGGCAATTTCGATCGGCACAAATCCAACATTTGAGGGAGTTCGTGGACGCCAAGTCGAGGCATATGCGATAGACCAGAAAGATTTAGATCTCTATACCAAGCGAGCAACAGTTGAATTTGGTTGGAGATTGCGCGATACCTTGAAATTTGATGGCCTCGATCCGCTGCTAGAACAGATGGCAAAGGATTGTCAGCAAGCCCGCGAATTAACGCAGATGTAAGCGGGGGAGCCGCTCGATTTCGCTTATCCACAGGCTCCCGTTAGACTTCCCCCGTCCAACGAGAAAGTAATTTCCCGTGAATCAAACCGGGAAGCCTCTTGAACAGTAGCTTAAAAGGAGCATACGAACATGGCGTTAACACCAGAAGTAAAGAAAGAAATCATCACCAAGTACGGAACTTCAGCTACTGATACAGGAAGCCCTGAAGCTCAGGTCGCTTTGCTATCACGTCGAATCGAAGACATTACAACTCACCTCAAGACAAATGCGCATGATCACCACAACCGTCGTGGTCTGCTCCTTCTTGTTGGTCGTCGTCGTCGCATTCTTCAGTACCTCGCTAAGACAGATATCAATCGTTATCGCGCGATCATCGAAAAGCTCGGGATTCGTCGCTAATTAAGTAAGCACTGCGCCCCGAGGAGAAATGGTCCTCGGTAGTGGTTTCCGGAATTTTCCGTGAACTTCGATCGAAGATACATTCCTACCTCGCTGCGGGCGCTGTAGAAATGGAGCGACCCATGGAGGGTCAAGACGTAAAGACAGCAGTAGCCGTTATCGATAACGGAAAGCACGGAAAGCGCGAGATTCGCTTTGAAACCGGAAGACTCGCAAAGCAGGCAGCAGGAGCAGCCGCTGTATATCTAGATGATCAGACAATGATCTTCTCAGCTACAACAGCTTCGAAGTCTCCTAAAGATCAATTCGATTTCTTCCCATTAACGGTAGATGTTGAAGAGAAGATGTACTCAGTGGGAAAGATCCCTGGTTCATTCTTCCGTCGTGAAGGTCGTCCATCAGAAGATGCGATCCTGACATGTCGTCTGATCGATCGCCCCCTTCGCCCATCATTTGTTAAGGGACTTCGCAATGAAGTTCAGATCGTTGTGACCGTAATGGCACTTGATCCAGATCATATGTATGACGTACTTGCGATCAACGCCGCATCAATGTCAACCCAACTTGCAGGTCTTCCTTTCTCTGGTCCAATCGGTGGCGTTCGCGTTGCACTAATTGACGGAGATTGGATCGCCTTCCCTAACCACTCACAGGTTGCAAATGCAGTCTTTGATATGGTCGTTGCAGGTCGCGTTACATCAGATGATGTTGCGATCATGATGGTTGAGGCTGAAGCCACAACAAAGACCATCGAACTCATCAAAAATGGTGGACCAACTCCTACTGAGGAAGTTGTTTCACAAGGTCTTGATGCAGCGAAGCCATTTATTCGCATTCTCTGTGAAGCACAGAGCAAGCTTGCTGCAGTTGCGGCAAAGCCAACTGGAGATTTCCCAGTCTTCCTTGATTACCAAGATGATGTATTTGCTGCAGTTGAAAAGGCAGCTAAAGATGATCTTGCAAAGGCGCTCACAATTGCTGGAAAGCAAGAGCGTGAAAGTGCAGTGGATGCAATTTCAGCATCAACAAAGGAGAGCGTCAGCGCTGCCTTCGAAGGTCGCGAAAAAGAAGTTCCAGCTGCATTTCGTTCATTGACTAAGAAGCTTATGCGTCAACGCGTACTTCGTGACAAGATTCGTATGGATGGCCGCGGACTCCGTGACATTCGTGCACTATCTGCAGAGGTAGAAGTTATTCCTCGCGTACACGGATCAGCAATCTTCGAGCGTGGAGAGACACAGATTCTTGGAATCACAACTCTTAACATGCTTAAGATGGAGCAACAGCTCGATACGCTCAATCCAGAAAACCATAAGCGTTATATGCACAACTACAACTTCCCACCATATTCAACTGGTGAGACCGGTCGTGTTGGAACACCTAAGCGTCGCGAAATCGGCCACGGTGCTCTTGCAGAGCGCGCACTCATTCCAGTACTTCCAACGCGTGAAGAGTTCCCATACGCAATTCGTCAGGTATCAGAGGCGTTAGGTTCTAACGGATCTACATCTATGGGATCTGTCTGTGCGTCAACACTTTCAATGCTGCAAGCTGGCGTGCCACTAAAGGCTCCAGTTGCCGGTATTGCAATGGGACTTATCTCAGATGATGTCGATGGCAAGATTGAATACGTTGCGTTGACAGATATCTTGGGTGCAGAAGATGCATTTGGAGATATGGACTTCAAGGTAGCGGGTACAAAAGATTTCATCACCGCCCTTCAGTTAGATACAAAGCTCGATGGAATTCCGGCATCAGTTCTTGCTGGCGCTCTTCACCAAGCAAAGGAAGCGCGTCTTGCGATTCTTGATGTGATGAATGAAGCGATCGATTCACCAGATGAGATGAGCCCATTTGCTCCTCGCATTATCTCGGTCAAGATCCCAGTTGATCAGATCGGTGCAGTAATCGGGCCTAAGGGCAAGATTATTAATCAGATTCAAGATGAAACTGGCGCAGATATTTCTATCGAAGATGATGGAACTATCTACATCGGTGCAACTGATGGCCCATCGGCTGAAGCTGCTCGTGCCCAGATCAATGCGATTGCAAATCCACAAATGCCAGAAGTAGGTGAGCGCTACCTCGGTACCGTTGTCAAGCTTGCTGCATTCGGTGCATTTATCTCGCTCATGCCAGGTAAAGATGGCTTGCTTCATGTTTCTCAGATTCGCAAGATGCATGGCGGAAAGCGAATTGAGAACTTGGAAGAAGTTATGAAGGTTGGCGACAAGATTCAGGTTGAGATCGGCGAGATCGATCCAAAGGGCAAGCTCTCTCTTGTTCCTGTCCTAGAAGACGGCACAACACCGGCTAGCGAATAACAATTCGTCTATGTCAGTAAGACGCAGTGTTCACTCAAGTGGCCTTCGTATCGTTACGGAAGAAGTTCCGTCGGTACGAAGTGCTGCGGTGGGAATCTGGGTAAATGTTGGTTCATGTGATGAAACCCCGGCCGTTGCTGGGGCTTCTCACTTTCTAGAACATCTTCTCTTTAAAGGTACTCCGCGTCGAAGTGCGCTAGAAATTTCTTCATCCATTGAGGCTGTTGGCGGCGAGATGAATGCCTTCACCAGCAAGGAGTACACCTGCTTTTATGCTCGGGTAATCGACACTGATCTGCCGATGGCCATCGATGTAGTCAGCGATCTGATTACTTCTTCAATTGTCACCGCTCTTGATGTCGATGCTGAACGTAAAGTTGTCTTGGAAGAGATCGCCATGCGTGATGATGATCCGAGTGACCTCGTGCATGATCTCTACGCCGAGACTTATTACGGAGATACGCCACTTGGTCGTCCAATTCTTGGCACGATCGATTCAATTAATTCAATGTCTCGCAATAGCGTCTTTAATTACTACAAGAAGCGTTACCTGCCGCAAGATATAGTCGTTGCAGTTGCTGGAAATATTAAACATAAAAAAGTTGTCGAGATGGTCGAACGCGCACTCTCCGCAGATGGCTTCCTTGATGTAAAAGGAACTCCGCAGATTCGCAGCAATGAGAGTGTTCGGAAAGCGAAACAAACAAGTGTGGGGTTAATGACCCGTAAGACAGAACAAGCACATATGTTCTATGGCATGGAGGGCGTCGCCCGACAAGATGATCGACGTTTTGCAATGGGAATTTTAGCATCAGCCCTCGGTGGTGGAATGTCTTCCCGCCTCTTCCAAGAGATTCGCGAAAAGCGTGGCCTGGCCTATTCGGTCTATGCCTACGCCCAGCAATTCGCTGGCTCTGGTCAGATCGGTTTTTACGCCGGATGTAATCCCACTAAGGCGATTGAAGTCATTGAAATTATCCGTGAAGTTTTAGTTGATGTCGCTGATAACGGTATGACACATGAAGAAATTGAGCGCGCAAAGGGAGCGGTCCGTGGCTCGCTCGTATTGAGCCAAGAAGATAGCGGTTCTCGTATGTCTCGAATTGGCAAGAATGAGATTGTCTATGGCCAAGTAATGGGATTTGATGAAATTCTGAAGGAGATTGCCAGCGTTACCAGTGAGGAAGTTCGTAAAGTCGCTCGCGAATTCTTGACTAGAACGCCTACCCTTGCACTTGTAGGACCATTTAAAGATGAGTCTAAATTTGAGAAAGTTTTAGCGAAGGGGAGCTACCGATGATTAAAGTTGGAGTTCTTGGGGCTCGCGGTCGTATGGGCGCAGAAGTGGTTGGCGCCGTAAACGAGGCTGCTGATCTGGAACTCGTCGCAGCCCTTGATCTTGGAGATTCACTCGACCAGTTACTTTCATCCGGCGCACAGGTAGTTGTTGACTTTACGGTGCCAGATTCAGTGATGGCTAACTTAGAATTTTTAATTAACAATGGAATTCATGCAGTAGTGGGAACTACCGGCTTCGATGACGCACGTGTATCCAAAATCAAGGCTCTCTGCGATTCACATCCAGATGTTGGTGTTTTGATTGCACCAAATTTTGCCATTGGCGCAGTATTGATGATGGAGTTCGCCGCTAAGGCTGGAAAATATTTTGAATCTGCCGAAATTATTGAGTTGCATCATCCAGATAAGGTCGATGCACCATCAGGGACTGCCGCCCGCACTGCGCAATTGATCGCCGCTGCGCGCAAATCTGCTTCTTTGCCAGCGATGCTAGATGCGACCAAAACCGCACTCGACGGTGCACGTGGAGCAATAGTGGGAGATGTACCTGTTCATTCGGTTCGACTCCGCGGCTTAGTTGCACATCAAGAAGTTTTATTTGGTGGCCCAGGGGAGACTCTGACAATTCGTCATGACTCACTTGATCGAGTCGGGTTTATGCCAGGTGTATTACTTGGAGTACGATGTATTGTGGACAAGCACGGTCTGACTTTTGGCCTTGAAAACTTTATGTAGCACCCAACAAAGGAGAGCGCCATGAGTAAAGATCAAATCACAATGTATTCCGCAGAATGGTGTGGAGATTGTCGTCGCTCTAAGCGTCTCTTGGCCGAGCTCGGAGTTGAGTACACACTGATCGATGTCGAAAACGACACAACCGCTGCCGCTAAGGTGATGGAGATCAACGGTGGTGCCCAGTCAATTCCCGTAATTGTATTTAGCGACGGCACACACCTGACTGAGCCATCAGATAACGATTTAAAGGCGAAGTTAACCGCGCTCTCCCTAATTTAATTACGGAATG
>JBDNJI010000038.1:0-13950 GCA_041687825.1 Candidatus Planktophila sp. | reverse complement strand
GATTGTCAAAACTTTTCCAAAAGTAAGCGGTCCAGTCAGATCGGCGCCTGTATAAATAACTTCTTCAACCTCAAAGCCAACCCGAATCAGGGCATCACTTATAGCCTCTGGTGATATCGATTCTGGGATTGCGACAAATTCCTTAATCCATGAAAGTGGGGCGCGCATCAGAGACCTACTCCGAATTGGCGGGTGAAACGCAGATCGCCTTCAACAATGTCGTGCATGTCAGTAATTCCATGGCGCACCATCAGAGTTCGCTCAAGCCCCATGCCGAATGCAAACCCGGAATAGATCTCGGTATCGACTCCACATGTTGCTAGCACTTGTGGATTGACCATCCCACAGCCGCCCCATTCAATCCAGCGACCGTTAAAGAAAATATCAACTTCAGCACTTGGTTCGGTGAAGGGGAAAAATGATGGACGCAATCTTGTGGTGACATCTGGACCAAACATGTGGCGCGCAAAATTATCGAGCGTGCCTTTCAGGTGCGCCATGGTAATCCCTTTATCGACCACCAAACCTTCAACCTGATGGAAAACAGGTGAATGCGTGGAATCTAATTCATCAGCTCTAAATGTTCGTCCAGGACAGATGACATAAATTGGCGGTTCATTTTCTAACATCGTCCGGATCTGTACCGGTGAAGTGTGGGTACGAAGCACAATGCCCGACTCAACTGGCTCAACAAAAAATGTATCTTGCATGGTGCGGGCAGGATGGTCGGCTGGGATATTGAGCGAATCAAAATTCAACCAACCAGATTCAAGTTCTGGCCCCTCTGCTACTGAAAATCCTTGCTCAATAAAGAAATCAGAAATTTCATTTTTGATAATTGTGATTGGGTGTAGCCCACCGCGGTGTGCACGTTGCACTGGCAAAGTGATATCGACTATTTCATCTCGCAAGACGCGCAGGTCGCGCTCTTCTTCCAACAGCGCAGTAAATTCAGCTAGCGCGATCGCCAGCGCTGCCTTGGCTTCACCAATAATTTTGCCAGCACTTGCTTTCTCATCTGCTGGTAACGCGCCGAGAGACCTACTAGCCAGAGCTACTGGTGACTTATCCCCCAAATGGGCCAAGCGGGCGATCTTCAGAGAATCTAGATCTACTGCCGCTTGAAATGCATCTCTCCCGTTGGAAACCCAGGAGGCTACATCTTGTGAATTCATGGCCAGATTCTAACGGTGCGAGAGTGTAGAAAGTGTGAACATTACGATCGAGGCTGCCGCTGAAAGATTTAAACTTTCGGCCCGACCGACCATCGGAATTGTGACCGAAGTTGCCGTTACACCCAATATATCAGGGGTCGTGCCCTGTGCTTCATTTCCAAAAATCGCGACACAGGTTTGTGAGATGTGTAGCTCTTGAATGGATGTGGTGGCGTGAGATGAAAGCAGGAGGAGTTCCGGTGAATCAAGAGTCTGCACCAGTTCGTCGAGTGCTACATCTTGAAAAACCGGAATATGCCAGAGCGAACCCGCGGTCGCACGAACAACTTTTGGTGAATACATATCAACGCTCCCAGGAGAAGTCACAACTGCACACATGCCAAACGCGTCCGCTGACCGCAGAATGGTTCCGGCATTTCCAGGATCTTGGATGCGATCCAGATAAATGATTGTTGAATTTTTCTTAGTAACAAGTGTGGCCAGGCTTCGATCTGGGATTGCGCATACTGCGAGAATTCCTTGAGGTGTGATGGTTGAGGCCATCTCCGCCATTACGGCATCATTTACTTCAACTATATTTAAAGTTTCCAGCGCAAGATCACTCACCCGCGCTGCACCAGAGTGGGTCAGATAAAGCGTCTCAATTCTCGGTCCATCAGTACTCGTGACCGCCTCGCGAAGTGACTGCGCTCCCTCTGCTACGAAGAAGCCACTTTCACGTCGCTCTTTGCTACCCCTAGAACCAATAAGAGCCTTCACTCGACCGACGTGCGGCGAATGAAGGCTCTCAATCATTGGAATTTATTTATGCTGAAATGAGGCTCTTGCGAGCAACTTCAACAAGGCTCTTAAATGTTGCAGGGTCATTTGTTGCGATGTCAGAGAGAACACGACGATCGACCTCAACACCAGCAGCCTTAAGGCCTTGGATGAGACGGTTGTATGTCATTCCGTTTTCGCGAGATGCAGCATTGATGCGCTGGATCCAAAGACGACGGAAATCGCCTTTCTTATCCTTGCGGTCATTGAATGCATAGACCATTGAGTGAGTGACTTGCTCTTTCGCCTTTGTGAAAAGACGTGAGCGCTGGCCACGGTAACCCGATGCGCGCTCGAGCGTTGTACGACGCTTCTTTGCTGCGTGGACACCACGTTTTACTCTTGCCATTTAGCGCACGCTCCTTACTTCAAACCAAGCATGCGCTTGGCTGTCATTGTGACGGTTGGTTTAGCTGACTGCTCTTGACTTAAACGACGAGTGACACGTGATGACTTGCGCTCCAAAAGGTGGCGCTTACCGGCACGCTCGTGCATGATCTTTCCTGTACCTGTGACGCGGAAGGTCTTCTTCGCACCACTATGGGTTTTCATCTTTGGCATTATCTATCTCCTGTGCCTACTCGGTTTTTACTTCCCTATTTCTTGCTTTGCCTTATCAGCAGCTGCTCTCGCAGCTTTCTGTTCTGCAACTGCTTCGGTCTTCTTTTTCGTCGGACCCAATACCATCGTCATATTTCGTCCCTCTTGCTTTGGGGCGAACTCGACGAAACCGTGTTCAACAACATCTTCTGCAAGACGTTGTAGCAATTTGTAACCCATCTCAGGACGAGTCTGTTCGCGACCACGGAACTTCATCGTAATCTTTACCTTGTCGCCACCTTTGAGAAATTTCACAATCGAGTTTTTCTTAGTCTCGTAATCATGAGATTCAATCTTTGGTGTCAATCGCACTTCCTTCACCACGATGTGGGTCTGGTTCTGACGTGCTTCGCGAGCTTTCTGTGCTGCTTCATATTTGAACTTTCCAAAGTCCATAATTTTGCATACAGGTGGGTTGGCTTCTGCGGCAATCTCAACGAGGTCGAGACCGATTTCATCTGCCATAGCTAGCGCGGCTTCGATATCTACAACTCCTACTTGCTCACCAAGATGATTGATGAGACGAATTTGGGGTGTGCGGATTCGATCATTAATGCGCGGTTCAGTTGTGATTTCTGCTCCTTCGGTCGGTCTTGCTTAGCTTCTTGAGTAACAGAAGTGTGTGCGCAAAGAACACCGCAGGGAGTAAGTTGAGGTTTCCCCCTCGCGCCTAAGCGCTGGACTTAATCCGACAAACCAACCCGCCGAAGCGATGGAGGTGGGAGCGGTGGCTCCTCTTGCAGCAACACTTTCGTTACTGGTCTGCGGCAAGGATACCTGACAAGGCCACCCAATCAGAAATCGAGTAAGCCTTATTTACGGTCAACCAGCGCGTTTTGCGCCATCGCCGGGCAAGGCTGACCGGGTGCGATCACGCCCTCAAAGTGCCACCATTCGTCGGCATAGACTCGGCAAAGTCCAAAGCGTGCCCCATTGCTCTCTAACCAAGCAGCCCCGGCTGGGTAATTAATATCAAGTGCCAATTACAGCTCCGCTTGCAGTTGCGCTCTCCGTAAGTGGTGAATTACCTAATGAGATAAATTCGACACCACAGAATTCACCTTGGGTAGTCCAAAGAAATGATGTGGAAGTTTCAAAACAGGTGAGCGGAAAATTATTACTAGCCACAATCAATACTGGATTCTGATTTGTAGCGTCTGCATCACCGAAATCCAGTGAACTTGGAAAATTTTAGTACGAGAGACCAAGTAGAACCGAAAGTATGACCGCTAGAAAGAAGCCAACTCTTTGCTTAAGCGCCCATGGCATGAAGTCCACCATCTACATGGATTATCTCGCCAGTTGTTTTTGGAAACCAATCACTCAGCAGCGCAACTGCCGCTTTCGCTGCCGGTGCTGGATCCGTCACATCCCATGAAAGTGGTGATCGCTCATTCCAAACTTTTTCGAAATCAGCAAAGCCTGGGATCGATTTTGCGGCCATCGTACGAATCGGGCCAGCGGCGATTAAATTCACTCGAATATTTTCACTGCCCAGATCACGCGCGAGATATCTTGATGTGGATTCAAGGGCAGCCTTTGCTACTCCCATCCAATCGTATTTCGGCCACGCAACAGTGGCATCGAAATCAAGTCCAACAACAGATGCGCCACCCTTGAAAGTTGGGCGGGCTGCCATAGTGAGTGATTTCAACGAGAAGGCTGACACTTGGACTGCGGTCGCAACATCGTCCCACTGGGTGTTGAGGAAATTTCCACCGAGAGCGCTCTCGGGTGCAAAACCAATCGAATGTACAACGCCATCTAAATGTGGAACATGTTCAAGAATTTTGCTTTCAAGTCCATCGAGGTGTTCCTGATTGGTAACGTCGAGTTCGATAATCGGGGCAGGTTGTGGAAGTCGCCCTGCGATTCGAGTCGTCAAACTTAAGGCGCGTCCAAAGCCGGTAAGTAGAACCTTCGCTCCCTCTTCCTGTGCGATCTTTGCAATATGAAAAGCGATTGATCCATCGGTTAAGACCCCGGTAACCAAAATATTTTTGCCAGCTAAAATTCCCATGCTCAATGCCCCATTCCTAATCCGCCATCAACTGGAATTAGTGCACCAGTGATGTAGCCAGCCTGCTCTGATGCAATAAACGAAACCACATCGGCAATCTCTTGTGGGCTGCAAAATCGACCAAGTGGAACTTGTTCGGCGATTTGATTGCGTCGCTTTTCATCAAGACTGGCAGTCATATCTGTCTCTACAAATCCGGGAGCGATCACATTAGCGGTAATGCCACGACTTCCAAGTTCGCGCGCAAATGATCGCGCCATTCCCAAAAGTCCGGCCTTGCTGGCTGAGTAATTCACCTGTCCCGCCGCCCCGACACCGGCCACGACAGAGCCGATAAAAATCAGACGCCCACGCTTTAACTTAAGTAACCCTTTAGTGGCGCGTTGGGCAACCCGGAATGCTCCTGTGAGATTTGCATCAAGCACTGATGTGAAATCTTCCTCACTCATTCGCAAGACAAGTGAGTCCTTAGTAATTCCAGCATTGGCGACAATTACTTCCGGGATTCCCCATTGCTCTTCTATCTCGGTGAAGGCTTTATCGACAGAATCGGAGGAGCGAACATCCATCGCTACCGCTTTAAAATCTTTCGGTGCGGCTCCGCTGCGATACGTAACAATCACATCGAAACCTGAACTCTTAAGGGCGGTTGCGATTGCTAGCCCGATACCGCGGTTCCCGCCAGTGACAAGGGCCAGCGCGCTCTGCTCTGCTCCGTTTTCCAGAGCCGTTGCATCCATGTGGTGAAACTTACCCTGCTACCTATGCGTAACCACTATTTTGACCATGTTTTGAACTCGCTCGGGCACTCTTCCAGACCTACTCTTAACCCATGAGTAGCGAAAAGGATCTTCGTAAAAACGAAGTGCATGACATCACCAGTGCGCCGCGCGCATTGAGTTCTGACCTGAAGGGTCGTCAGCGTCGCTATTTCTACTCCATGATGATCCGTACTATCTGCTTCCTGCTCACAGTAATTCTTCCAAGTCCGTATCGATGGTTTGCCCTCGTTGGCGCAGTCACGCTTCCATATATTGCAGTAGTTATTGCAAATGCCGGACGGGAAACGATTACGCCAGGCTCAGGGCTAATGACTGAGAAGCCCCGCTCGATTTCTTAACTAGACTTAAACCGTGCACGCCCGTAAAGAGAAGTTCGCATTCTTTAAATCCGTAGTTGCACTCACGCTGGTAATTGGGTGTCTCTGGGCTTCCCAATGGCAATATCACCGAGGTCAAGATCGGCACGACCGAAATTTTAAAATTGAAGCAAATACCACGCAAGCCCCAGCACAATTATCTGAGCTGGAAAGTGATGTCACTACAAATGAGTGGCGTCCAGTCATGACATCTGGTGTCTTCGACTCTTCAAATCAAATCCTGCTACGTAATAGATACTTTGAAGGTAAATATGGTTTTGCAGTTCTCACTCGTTTTACAACAAGCGATGGAGACTCTTTTTGGATCGATCGCGGTTGGGTACAGGCCGGAATCGATGCCACGATTGTCCCGAAAACTTCCCCACTACCCAGTGGTGTAGTCGATGTTGTTGGGCGACTTCGACTTGATTCGTCGCTGCCTGTCGGGTCATTCTTTGCACTTCCAAGTTCAGCTGATGGTGGATTAGTCAGCAAACTCAATGCGCAATCGGGTCTGGCCTCAGAAAATTACTATCTTGATTTGATAAGTGGTTCGGAACCAGAATTAACGCCGGTGGTTGCCGCCCAAATTCCCGAACTCAGCGATGGGCCACATCTGGCCTACGCAGTGCAGTGGGTAATCTTCGGCGGGCTTGTTGTCTACGGGAGATTCCTCATTCGTAAAATTGATCGTGCCGAAGCGGAAATAAAAATTAACTTGTAGTGAGATCTTGTCTGGCAAATAGCTCAGAATATAAACCGCCGCCTGAAATTAACTCTTCATGGCGACCGCGCTCGGCGATCACTCCATCTTGAATAACTAAAATCTGATCTGCATCCATCACAGTGCTGAGACGATGGGCAATCACAATACTTGTTCGCCCTTTAAGGGCTGTTTTCAGCGCTTGTTGAACCATCGCCTCATTTTCAGAGTCGAGATGTGCCGTTGCTTCATCAAGAATTACAATTGCGGGCGACTTAAGAAGTAGTCGCGCAATTGCTAGGCGTTGTTTCTCACCTCCACTCAGGCGATGTCCACGCTCTCCCACCATCGTGTCCAGACCTTGTGGAAGCGAAGCTATAAGTGACCAGATCTGAGCGGCTCGACACGCTTGTTCCATCTCTGATTCGGTTGCATCAGATTTCGCATAACGTAAGTTCTCAGAAATGGTGTCATGGAAGAGGTGGGCATCTTGCATGACAACCCCAATCGAATTGCGCAAACTTTCTAACTCTAAATCTCGGATGTCTAGGCCATCAATTTCTATTGCCCCACCCGTAACATCATAAAGTCTAGGAATCAGAGCGCTTATGGTCGTCTTTCCAGCACCCGATGATCCGACTAACGCAGTGAGGGTTCCAGGCTGGGCCGTGAATGAAATTCCATTAAGAATTTGACCGCTATCAACAGTTTCGCGCTTTGCCGCCGATTCAAGTGATGCCAACGAGATCTCGTCTGCCTTTGGGTATCTAAAGTGAACATCCTTAAATTCAACTTTTGGCATTGTCGTCTTGAGTGTGATCGCTCCTGGTTTGCTATCAACCATTGGTGCTAAATCTAGAACTTCAAAGACTCGTTCAAAAGAAACTAGCGCAGTCATGACATCAATGCGAATATTCGAAAGCGCTGTCAAAGGTCCGTAAAGTCTGGCTAGCAGCGCAGTAATCGCAATCATGGTTCCAACTGTTATTGATCCAGAAATAGTGAGCTGCCCACCGATGCCATAAGCAAAGGCTGTTGCGATCGCGGCGACGCTGGTGAGTGCGATAAAAAATATTCGGTTGAGTAGTGCAAGTTGGATACCAATATCAGCTACCTTCCGAGCCCGTGAGCGAAAATATTCCTGCTCGGTTGCACGTTTTCCATAGAGTGCAACGAGAAGCGCGCCTGAAACATTGAAGCGCTCGGTCATCGTGCTCGACATTTGTGCATTGACTTCAAATGATTCGCGTGTCAACGATTGAATTTTGCGCCCAACCCACTTGGTTGGCAGCACAAAGATTGGCAGTAAAGCAAGTGAGAAAAGCGTGATTTGCCAAGATAAAAAGAGCATGGCAATTGTGACTAGAAGCAGGCTAATCACATTGCTAATTACTCCAGATAAAGTCGCGGTGAAAGCTTGTTGGGCTCCCATTACATCTGAGTTAATACGTGAAATCAGCGCACCGGTCTGAGTTCGAGTAAAGAAGGCAATAGATTGTCGTTGTACGTGGCCAAATACCTCTGATCGAAGATCGTAAATCAGACCTTCACCAATGCGAGCTGAGAACCAACGACCAATAATGTTCATCGCTGCATCGACGATCGCCAAACCACCAACGATGAGTGCCAACTGTGTGACTAAGCCGCGATCCCCCGGTATGACGCCTTTATCGATGAGCTGGCGAAGTAAGAGCGGGGTGGAGACAATCAGAAAAGCATCGATAACGACGGTTGCAAGAAAGAAGAAGAGGTAGGTTCGATAACGCTGGGCATAGCCAAGAATTCGTTTTACCGTACCCGGCTTAAGCTTTGTCTCTTTCACGGAGGGATCTGCGGTAATAGACCGAAAGGTCATCCATATTGCATGTTGCGACATGAATCAGACGGTGAACCCAAGCGCTCGTAGCTGTTCACGGCCATCGTTGGTAATTTTATCTGGACCCCAAGGTGGCATCCACACCCAATTGATTTTTACATCACTAGTTAGCGGGGCAAGTGCTTGTCTAGTCTGGTCTTCAATTACATCCTGGAGTGGGCAGGCTGCAGATGTCAGTGTCATATTTAAAATTGCAATATTACTTTCATCAACCATCACGTCGTAAATAAGCCCGAGGTCAACAACATTAATCCCGAGTTCAGGGTCGACAACATCTTTCATTGCCTCTGTTACATCTTCTACCTTAGCCGTCATTACTGCCTCTTCTCGTTATGGGAGATTCTAACCGTGTCCAGCCTGATTTCGTGCATCCTTAAGCGCCATCCAACCCAGCAGAGCACACTTGATCCGAGCCGGATATTGTGAAACTCCGGCAAGGGCAACGGCATCTTCTAGAATATTTTTATCGCCACTTTTCTTACCTTTGCTCTGCATTAAATCGACAAATTCATTGGTGATGAGCGCTGCTTCAGAAAGTGGCTTGCCAATCAAAAGGTCACTCATAATAGAAACACTCGCCATTGAGATGGAGCAACCAACGCCCTCCCAATTAACTGCAGTTATCACACCATCATTGGCGCTCATGTTGAGCGTAATTTCGTCACCACAACTTGGATTAATATGATGAACCTGCGCATCATAAGTCGGCGCCAATTTTTTATTGAGTGGATGCTTGTAGTGGTCAAGAATTACTTCTTGATAGAGATTATCTAAATTCATTATCCGAAATATTTCTTTGCTTCGTTGATCGCTTGAATGAGTGCATCATTATCTTCAATCGTATTGTAAAGATAGAGCGAAGCTCGCGTTGTGGCTGGAACTCCAAGCGATCGCGTCAATGGCCAAGCACAGTGATGGCCCGTACGTACTGCGATTCCTTGGTTATCTAAAAACTGTCCTAGGTCGTGAGGGTGAATATCTTTCACGGTAAAAGCAATGGCTGCCCCACGAGCGTCCATACTTTGCGGTCCGACAACAGCAAGGCCATCAACTGCCAATAACTTCTCAAGCAAATCACTACCAAGTTTTAATTCATGACGATGAATTGCATCCATACCAATTGCACTTAAGTAATCAAGTGCAGTACCAAGGCCTACAGCTTGCGCCATATTTGGAACACCAGCTTCAAATTTCTGTGGTGCTGGCGCCCACGTCGCACCCGTCATGGAGACATCCGAAATCATTGAGCCACCGGTAAGAAATGGCGGTAACTCTTCTAGTAGTTCTGCTCTCCCCCACAAGATTCCGACTCCTGTTGGACCGACCGCTTTGTGACCCGAGAAGGTAAGGAAATCAATCCCTAATTGCGCGACATCAACTTTCATATGTGGAACAGATTGACAGGCATCTAGCACAACCACTGCACCAACCCGATGGGCCGCTGCAACGATCTCATCAAGTGGATTTATTGTTCCTAAAACGTTGGACTGATGAGTAAGAGCAACAACTTTTGTCTTCTCATTTATTAATTCATCGATTCGTGAAAGGTCGAGTCGACCTTCAGCGGTAACGCCAAACCAGAGTAGTTCGGCGCCAGTTCGCGCCGCCAATTGTTGCCACGGAATGAGATTGGCATGATGCTCCATTTCAGTGACAACAATCTGGTCACCTTTTTGAAGGTGGAAACGATTGCCAGGTGAAGCGTTACCCATTGCATAAGAAATTAGGTTGAGTGACTCTGTCGCGCCTTTGGTAAATACGATCTCATTGCCCTTTGCACCAAGAAAACCGGCAACTTTTTCGCGGGCACCCTCATAGAGATCGGTTGCCTCTTCGGCCAATTGATGAGCGCCACGATGAACCGCGGCGTTATGGAGCCGATAGAAGTCACTCTCACTATCGATAACGATCTGAGGTTTCTGTGATGTCGCACCACTATCTAAATAAACCAACCTTTTGCCGTCGCGAATGGTGCGCGTGAAGATAGGAAAATCTTCACGGATAGCGAAAGGGTCGATCTCAACTAATGACATGTGATCGTAGGTGAGCGATTAAGCCCCTACATACTCCGCATAGCCATTGGCTTCGAGTTTATCTGCAAGCTCAGCGCCACCTTCTTCTACAATCTTTCCATTTGCGAAAACATGTACGAAGTCTGGCTTGATGTAACGAAGAATTCGGGTGTAGTGAGTAATTAACAAGACACCAATATCATTTGCTGACTTTGCACGATTAACACCCTCGGAGACAATGCGAAGTGCATCGACATCGAGACCTGAATCTGTTTCATCAAGAATTGCAATTTTCGGCTTAAGTAGCTCGAGTTGCATAATTTCATGGCGCTTCTTCTCTCCACCGGAGAAACCCTCGTTTACATTTCGGCCAGCAAATGATGGATCCATGTTGAGCGCTTCCATCGCACCCTTAACTTCGCCAACCCATTCGCGCAACTTTGGTGCTTCACCGCGAAGAGCAGTTGCCGCTGTACGCAAGAAGTTCGATACCGATACCCCTGGCACCTCAACTGGATACTGCATGGCAAGGAAAAGGCCGGCACGAGCGCGCTCGTCAACGGTCATTGCTAAAACGTCTTGACCATCAAGTGTGACGGTGCCACCTGTGATTGCGTACTTAGGATGCCCTGCAATTGAGTATGCAAGTGTTGATTTGCCAGAGCCATTTGGGCCCATGATTGCATGAGTCTCACCTGACTTAATTGTCAGATCGACGCCCTTTAGAATTTCAACATCGCCAGCTTCAGCAAGAACGCTAACTTTAAGACCGCGAATTTCAAGTGTGCTCATGATTTACTCCGTTTAGATTTCTACCGTGACGGAGTCTCCGTCAACACGTACCTTGTAAGTTTTTACTGGTGCAACAGCCGGTGGGGTTAACGCTTCTCCTGTGCGAAGATCAAATTCAGCGCCATGTAACCAGCACTCAATTTTGAACTCTGAAACATCACCTTCGGAAAGTGATGCATCCGAGTGGGAGCAGGTGTCATCTATTGCGAAGACTTCTTCTCCCACGCGAGCAACACAAATAGTCTTGCCATCTTTTTCAACTTTAACTAGCTTGCCAGACTCAAGTTGCGACAAGAGCAGATCAGACATTAGCGGGCCGCCTTTTCCAACTCGTTATCAATACGCGCCATGAGCCGATCTTGAATGCTCTCGATACCGATTTGCGAAACAATCTCATTGAAAAAACCTCTTACGACAAGACGCCGAGCATCAGATTGGTTGATGCCGCGAGACATTAAGTAGAAGAGTTGCTCATCATCGAAGCGACCTGTGGTGCTTGCGTGTCCGGCACCAACAATTTCGCCAGTTTCAATTTCAAGGTTAGGAACTGAATCTGCTCGAGCACCATCAGAAAGAAGTAGATTGCGATTGAGTTCGTAGGTATCAGTGCCTTCGGCTGCTGCGCGAATAAATACATCTCCAATCCAAACTGTGTGTGCATCTTGGCCTGCCAGTGCACCCTTGTAATTTACGCGCGACTTAGCATTTGGAACTGTGTGATCGACAAACATCCGGTGTTCAAAGAACTGACCCGCCGTTGCGAAGTAGACACCGAGAAGTTCGGTACTTGCCCCAGGGCCAGCAAAGTTGACTGTCGGAAGCAAGCGAACAAGTGAGCCACCGACAGTTACAACGATTGAATTAAAAGTTGCGTCGCGATCAACTATTGCCAAGTGGCGGCCAGCATGAACTGCAGCCGCGCTCCACTCTTGCAATGAGATGAAGGTCAGATGTGCCCCATCACTGACATGAATTTCGAGATCCTCGCCTAAGCGCAGATCTCCTGAATTCTCGACGATTACCGTCGCACGAGCATGCATCCCCACTTCAATTCGGACGCGAGCAAATTCCACATGAGTTGAATCTGAAAGTGTTCGGGATAAGAAAATCGGTACAGATAGCTCTGTGTTTGCTGCAATTTTCAGGAGCCGAACACTTGAAGTAAAAGCACGGATTCGATTAACAATTGCATCATCAGTTGCTGCCAATGGCTCCAAGTCTGCGATTTCAAAAGTAACCCCCTGTGGGAGTTCTCCTGAGGCCTGCAAAGAATCGAGCGCCTTAATGGTGGCGCTGCCATCGTGCATGCCAGCTAAACGTTTAAGCGGAGTAAAACGCCACGACTCTTCGCGTCCATTCGGAGTATGAAGTTCTAAAAGATTTGATTGCAACGAACTCATTACCCGACTGCCCCCTCCATCTGTAACTCGATGAGGCGGTTGAGTTCAAGTGCGTATTCCATTGGAAGTTCACGTGCAATTGGTTCGATAAATCCGCGAACGATCATTGCCATCGCTTCATCTTCGGTGAGTCCACGTGACATCAAATAAAAGAGTTGATCATCGCTGATTTTTGAAACTGTGGCTTCGTGGCCCATTGAAACATCGTCTTCACGAATATCTACATAGGGATAAGTATCAGAACGTGAAATGGTATCGACCAAGAGCGCATCACACTTGACAGTGCTAGCAGAGTGGTGTGCACCCTCTTGAATCTGAACAAGTCCACGGTATGAAGTACGTCCACCACCGCGTGCAACTGATTTTGAAATTACAGAAGATGATGTGTATGGCGCAGCATGAACCATCTTTGCACCTGAATCTTGATGTTGACCTGGGCCGGCAAAGGCTAGTGAAAGTGTTTCACCCTTTGCGTGAGGACCCATCAACAGAACCGCTGGATACTTCATGGTTACCTTAGAGCCGATATTTCCATCAACCCATTCCATGGTTGCACCTTCAGCACATGTTGCGCGCTTAGTAACCAAGTTATAAACGTTATTCGACCAGTTTTGAATTGTTGTGTAACGCACGCGTGCGCCTTTTTTCACAATGATTTCAACAACGGCTGAGTGGAGTGAATCTGATTTGTAGATAGGGGCTGTGCAGCCTTCTACATAGTGAATGTAGGAATCTTCATCGGCAATAATGAGGGTACGTTCAAATTGGCCCATGTTCTCAGTATTGATACGGAAATATGCCTGCAATGGAATATCTACATGAACACCCTTTGGTACGTAGATAAATGAACCACCTGACCATACCGATGTGTTCAGCGCAGCGAATTTATTATCGCCCACTGGAATTACGGTTCCAAAGTACTCTTTAAAGAGTTCTGGGTGATCGCGTAACGCTGAATCGGTATCGAGGAAGAGTACACCGAGCTTCTCTAGATCTTCACGGATCGAGTGATACACAACTTCTGATTCATATTGAGCGGCTACACCCGAGACCAGGCGTTGCTTCTCTGCCTCTGGAATACCAAGACGATCATATGTATTTTTAATGTCATCTGGAAGGTCATCCCAAGTTGTCGCTTGCTTCTCAGTTGAGCGAACAAAGTACTTAATTGTGTCGAAGAAAATTCCAGAGAGATCGCTTCCCCATGATGGCATTGGCTTCTTGTCAAAGAGTGCAAGTCCTTTGAGGCGAAGATCAAGCATCCACTGTGGCTCATTTTTTAGAGCAGAGATATCGCGAACAACCTCTTCACTAATACCGCGTCGCGCTGTTGCGCCCGCATCATTTTTATCCGCCCAACCGTATTCGTAATTTCCGAGACCATCTAGTTCTGGGTGTGATGTTGTCATGAGTGT
>JBDNJI010000006.1:0-60682 GCA_041687825.1 Candidatus Planktophila sp. | reverse complement strand
GTGGAAGTTGAGTACATTCGAGCAGGTAAAACTCTTACTACAACACTCACGCTCACGGCAGGTAAATAATGGTTGACTTTGGATTTGGTGAAATCATCGGGCTTGTAGTTCTCGCGCTGATTTTAGTTGGCCCTGAAAAAATGCCACGAGTAGCTGGTGATCTAGCAAAGATGATCAAAAAAGTTCGTTCATTTAGCCTGACCGCAACCGATCAACTCCGCGAAAATCTAGGCCCTGGGTTTGAGGATCTACAACCTTCGGATTTAAATCCAAAAACATTTATTAAAAAGCAAGTCGCATCCGTACTTGATGATGAAGATTTTAATGACCGACAGACTAAATATCCCAACGAACCCAAAATTAAACCTCAGATAGATCCAGATCTACTATGAGCAGAATTGACGCAATTCACGCTGCACTTGCAACTGTGCAAGACCCAGAACTTCATCGCGCACTACCTGAACTCGGAATGGTCGAGAGCGTTAATGAATCTGGGGGAGTAGTTGAGCTAACTATTTTGTTGACGATCTCCGGTTGTCCTATGCGTGATCGGCTCACTACCGACATTACTGCCGCAGTCAAAGGTGTTGAGGGTGTGAACGATGTACGTATTACTTTTGGAGTAATGACCGAAGAGGGTCGCAGCAAAGTTAAATTATTACTTCGTGGTGGGCGTGAAAAATTTATTCCCTTCGCACAGCCAGATTCACTCACTCGAGTTATTGGGGTTGCATCAGGTAAAGGTGGTGTCGGTAAATCATCACTGACTGCCAATCTCGCAGTAGCAGCGGCGCAGAAGGGGCTTCGCGTTGGTATATTAGATGCCGATGTCTATGGCCATTCAATTCCTCGCCTCATGGGACTAGTGGGGGTGCGACCAACAGTAATTGATCAGATGTTTATTCCGCCGGAGAGCTTTGGCGTTAAAACTGTTTCGATGGAGATGTTTAAACCAGAACGTGCCGATGCCGTTGCTTACCGCGGTCCGTTGCTCCATAAGGTTCTTGAGCAACTGCTCTCAGATGCCTATTGGGGCGATCTTGATCTACTTCTGCTCGACCTGCCACCAGGTACCGGAGATCTAGCAATCTCACTTGGTCAATTGATTCCGACTTCAGAAATTTTAGTTGTGACGACGCCACAAGTTGCGGCAGCAGAAGTGGCCGAACGCGCAGGGCGCATTGCGCACCAGATGCATCAACGAGTCATCGGTGTCATTGAAAATATGTCTGCTCTGATCTGTGCAAAATGTGGTGAATCAACTGCACTCTTTGGTGAAGGTGGTGGAGCCGAAACTTCTGCTCGACTTTCTACGCTGATCGGGGCCGATGTGCCACTCTTAGGAAAAATACCTTTCGCACCTGAGCTGCGTACTGGTGGAGATTCTGGAGCACCGATTGTGCATGCACTCCCTGATAGCCCAGCTGCGCTTGCAATCAAAGCCGTTGCTGATCAATTGGTAATTCGGGATAAATCTTTACTTGGCGTCAGGCTTGGAATTACTTCGTAAATCACGCTTAATTTCTTTTGCAAGATCTTCCAACTGATCTTTCATAAAGTCTCGAGTTGCAACTTCTCCCAGTGAAATTCGAAGACTTGCGAGTTCGCGTGTTAGATACTGAGTATCGGCCACGCTGCGATCGTTGCTGGCGCGGTCTTGCGCCAATGAGATGCGATCGCGATCTGCTTGTCGATTCTGTGCCAGCAGAATTAAGGGAGCGGCATAAGATGCTTGTAACGAGAGAATTAAGGTGAGAAATATAAATGGATACGTATCCCACCGTAGATCTTGTGGGGCTAACGAGTTCCACAGCACCCAAGTGAGCACAAAGCCACTCATGTAGACCAAGAATCGAGCTGTTCCTAGAAAACGAGCGAACTTCTCAGATAGCCGCCCGAATGCTTCGGCATCAATATTTGGCTTGAACGTTCGACGAGTCTCGCGCGGAGTATCAAGTCCATTCTTAAGCGCCATCTCTACCCTCGTCCTTCTACTTCATGAGTAATGTTCTCAAGTTCTGTTCGGGTATGTCCGCGATGATCTACTCGCCAATTATCCGGCAACAGGTGATCTAGTACGTCATCAACTGTTACCGCTCCAAGCAGCCGATCGTTACCATCAACGACTGGCACACTTAATAAGTTATAACTCGCTAGGTATGACGATACTTCATTAAGTGGGGCCTCAGGGCTAAGTCCTTGGGTATCGGTATCGACAAGTGAACCAAGCAAGGTTGCAGGTGGTTCCCGCAGCAACCTTTGGTAGTGAACCATTCCGATAAATCTGCCAGTAGGAGTTTCAAGTGGTTGTCGAGTAACAAATACTTGTGAAGCAAGTGCTGGTGAAATTTCACTCTGTCGAACTGCAGCCAAAGCATCGGCGACGGTGTAGTCGGCGCTCATGATCAGCGGCTCGGTCGTCATCATTCCACCAGCTGAATACTCTTCATATGTCATCAATCGAAGTACATCTTCGGCATCTTCGGGCTCCATTAAATCAATCAGCTCTTGCGCACGGACTTCACCAACTTCGCGCAATAAGTCGGCTGCATCATCGGGATCCATCTCGCCAAGTACATCTGCTGCTCTTTCACCTTCAAGTTGGCTTAATAGACTTACTCGCTCGGCTTCATCCATCTCTTCGAGTACATCGGCTAGTCGTTCATCATCGAGTGCACGCGCAACCTCGAGCCGTCGCTTCGGTACCAGATCTTGAATCACGGCGGCAAGATCTGCCGCTCTTAGATTGCTTACTGTTGCTAATAAATTAGATGCACCCTGATCACTTTCAGAGATGCTAAAACCATCGAGTTCTTCCCAGGCTACGGTGGAAGTGGCACCTTTGCGGCGTATTCCGCGGCCACGTTTCATGATGTGCACGCGATTGATTAACCAATCACCAGTTCGATTCTGTTCCATACCAAGATCTTCGACTGCTACTGATTCACCGGTCTCATTAAGTGTGATGACACGATCAAGCAGATCACCAAGAACAAGTAGTTCACCTGCGCGAGATTCAAAGCGGCGCATATTAACTAGGCCAGTAATTACGACCGTACCTAATTCAATTGAAGTAACACGAGTGATTGGCACAAAAACTCTGCGACGAAGTGGAACTTCAACAATGAGACCAAGAATGCGCGGTGGCTGATTATTTGCGCGAAGGGTCGCCACAGCATCTCGCACCTTTCCAACAGGATCTCCATTTGGATCAAAGACGGCAGTCCCTGCTAGTCGGGCGAGAAACACACGATTGATGTTGTTCTCACTCATAGGCCAATGGTATCTCCCCATCGATGATCAGATACCTTTGGGTCATGTCCGCAATTGATAATCACACACAGATTCCGGCAAAGCCAGATCTCATTCGATTAGGCCTAGGAATTGTGGGTATTGGTACTTCTGGGCCACTTATCGCGTTAAGTGCGATGCCTATTGTGACTCTTATTTTTTGGCGTAATTTAGGTGGTGCAATTTTCACCGCTCCACTTGCGATTAGAGATTTACTCGCAGGTGATAAATCGCAGCGTAGAGCACTCGCACTCTCTGCCGTTGCTGGCGTTGTACTTGCACTGCACTTCATCGGATTCTTTATCGCAATGCGTTGGACAACTGTTGCGGCGGGTACCGCACTTGTTGCACTTCAACCAATTTTCGCCGCACTCTTTCTTAAATTTCTTGGTGGCAAGATCCCCTCACGTGCATGGCTTGGTATGGGAATTTCTTTTGTCGGTGTAGTGATGATTGCCGGCGTTGATCTTTCTATCTCTTGGCTAGCATTTAAAGGAGATGTTGCGGCGGTAATTTCTGCCGTTCTTGCTGCGGTCTACATGCTGCTCGGTTCACGTATTCAAAAAGATGTGAGCACTCATACTTACACCACGATTTGTTACTTCGTCTGTGCCTTGACCGCATTGACAATTGCATTCATTGCTGGCTTTGAAATTATGAATTTTGAAGGCAAGGAGTGGCTGATACTTCTTGGACTCATTGCTGGGGCACAGATTCTTGGCCACTCAATGTTTAATTCAGTACTTAAGCGAGTTTCACCTGCCATAGTTTCGCTGATTGTCTTCTTTGAAGTTCCGGTGAGCACTTTGTTGGCAATCTGGTGGCTTGATCAAAAACCACCGATTACGCTGATTCCTGGGATCATTGTGATCCTGACTGGATGCATACTTGTAGTACTGCGTACCAGACCAACGGGAGTGATGATCGACGAATGATTGATTTACATACACACACTACAAATAGTGATGGAACCGATTCACCACACGCTCTGGTCAACAAAGCTCTTTCGGCAGGTATTAGCGTTTTAGGAATTACTGACCACGATACGACCTCAGGGTGGGATGAGGCGATTACTGCTCGCCGTGCACATCTCTCACTTGTTCTGGGCGCGGAAATTTCTTGCCTGACCGAAGATGGTGTTGCAGTTCACATGCTCGGCTTACTCTTTGATGGCACACATGTTGGAATGCAGACGATGCTTGAGGAATCACGCGATTCCAGACTTCCTCGTATGCGACGCATGACAGAGTTGCTTACAGCTGATGGAATTGAGATTTCATTGGAAGAAGTCTTTGCCGCCATGCCAGCGGGAGCGACTTTGGGTAGACCGCACCTAGCTGATGCACTCGTTACAAAGGGACACATTTCAAGTCGCGATGAAGCATTTACAGATTTGCTCCACAATGAATCAAAATATTATGTAACTCATATTGCACCCACACCAGAGGATGCAATCCGAGTGATTAGAAGTTCTGGGGGAGTAGCAGTAATCGCCCACCCCTTTGCAAGCCGCAGAGGTCAGACACTTTCGGCAATGAGTTTCCCATCACTTATTGCGGCGGGCCTTAATGGGATCGAAGTTGAGCATCGTGATCATTCAGAGGCAGAGCGCCAACAATTGCGTGGTCTTGCAGCAGAATTAGGAATGGCCATCACTGGTGCCAGTGATTATCACGGCACTGGAAAGATGAATTCAATTGGAGAAAATCTCACCGATCCCGCACAATGGGAACTTCTAGAATCAATGGCAGATGCGCGAAGGGTTGTTAGCCAGTGAATATGGCAGAGGTAAGCGCAGTCACATTTGCGGTGCAGGCCTTCATCACGCTCTTTGTAATTTTAGATCCACCTGGCGCAACCCCGATATTTTTAGCACTGGTTGCAGATAAATCCCCACGCGAACGAATTCGATTAGCCTGGCAGGCGGCAATTGTTTCACTCATTGTGATTGCCTCTTTTGCTCTCTTCGGTCAGTTCGTGCTTGATCGCATGAATGTCTCGATCGAATCCCTACGTGCTGCAGGTGGTCTGCTCCTGCTCTACGTTTCACTACAACTTCTTACTGGAAAAATAAACGATACCGATGCCGCGCCTGGTACAAATATCGCACTGGTTCCACTTGGTACCCCACTTCTTGCTGGCCCCGGCGCAATTGTGGCCACCATGATCTTCGTTAATCAAGCTGATTCACCCGCTCGCATAGGTGGCCTGGTGGGTGCCGTTGTCGCTGTGCACATCGTGATCGCACTTGTATTGATGGCGTCAACTAAAATTCTGGCAGTCATAAAAGATGCTGGTGTCACACTGCTTGCGCGTATCGCTGGATTACTTCTTGCCGCGATTGCAGTTCAGATGTTGGTCGATGCAATTAAATTGTTAGCTGCGCAGTGAAAGAATTGGAGTAGAAATATGGCGACAGAGTTAGATCCACGTGGTTTTTATTCTCCATCAAGTGTGGTCTGGAAAATTCATTCAGATCCTTCCATGCTTGTTGGTGGGCTACGTGCACTCTTTGAGCAAGCACTTCATCCAGTTGCAATGGCCGGGGTAGCGAATAACTCGAATTTTCGGGAAGATGCTTGGGGCAGACTTCAGCGCACCGGAGATTACGTCACCACTCTTACCTTTGGGAGCACCCAAGATGCGCAAGATCTAGCGGGTCGAGTACGTCGCGTTCATACCAAGCTTGGACTAGATGATCCGCATGAACTTTTATGGGTTCATATGGCGATGATTGATTCATTTTTAGATATTGCTATTAGATCGGGCCTGACTCTCAGTGCGCAAGATCGCGACGATTACGTATCTGAGATGGTGGAATTTGCTGCGCTCGTTGGAATTCCTCGTGGTGATGTTCCAAGCTCATACCAACAATTACAGCAATATTTTATTGATATCGCTCCGGAATTAATTGCAAGCGAAGATGCAAAGCGAGCTGCAGTCTTTCTTACACTTCCTCCGCTACCCAATCTAGTTCGCTTTGCAACGCCAGCCGCTCCGGCGTGGGCAACGATCAGCACTCTTGCTGGAGCTAGCCTTCCGCGCTGGGCTCGTAATCTTTACAACTGGCCGACACTTCCTGGCCAAGAATTAGTAACAAACTTTTCACTCGTTGCGACTCGAAGTGCACTCTCACTCATTCCGGTGGAATTTATAGGTTTACCTGTTCTTAAAGGTGGTCTTGCCAGATGGCAGAGTGAGGCGATGGCTAAGTGAGCGCTGCCGTAGTAACGATTGCTAATACCGCTGGCGGCAGTGGAAAATCTACAGTTGCGCACGCCCTTTCAGTGGCGATGGTCGAGTATGGAAAGAAGACGCTGCTCATCGATTTAGACCCTCGAGCTTCACTTACATTTCGAGTAGGAAGAGATGAACAAAGACTTACTGCCGCAGATTTTCTGAGTGGCACCACACTTAAAGTTGATGATTTAGATCCAACATCTGAACGTTTTGATTTCATTCCAGCCGATGCCCGAATTGGATATGGCTTTGATGAAGGCACGCTTAAGGTAATGATCGAAAATCTTCCAAAAGATTTTGATCTTGTGATTATTGATACGGCTAGCGATGTTAATCAAGCTCTTGTTGCGGCACTCGCAGTAGCGGATCTGATTGTGGTTCCACTTTCACATACTGTTCATGGCTTCAAAGGCGCACAGATGATTCTTAGCCTTAAGCCAGATTCGCTTATTCGATTACTCCAGGTTGGTGAGGAAACTTCGCTGACTACCCAAATTAAAGAGAGCGCACACTTAGATCTATCAATTTCGCGCTCTGATGAATTAGAGGCAACCGAATTTACTACAACGAGTATTTTGACGACTTCACAACAAAGTGAGATCAGCGCCCAATTTCGAGATTGTGCGTACAGCGTGCTTGAACTGCTGGAAATGGATTAAGAAGAGAACTTCTTTGTCCGCACTCGCTCACGTTTTTCACGTGGTGCAGATTTCTCTCCTTCAACCTTCTTCGGAGTTAATACTGAAGATTTTGCTGGTGCGCTTTTTCTTGGATTATCCATCCGCCCAGTTGAACCCGCTGGAATCTTCATAATCTCAAAGAGATGCTCTGATGATGAATATGTTTCGACAGGTTCAGCTAGTCCAAGTGCCAATGCCCTATCGATCATCTTCCAGCGTGCTAAGTCATCCCAATCCACAAAGGTAAGTGCGATTCCGTCAGCACCAGCACGGGCGGTTCGACCAATACGGTGAATGTAAGTCTTTTCATCTTCTGGGCACTGATAATTAATAACGTGTGTAATTCCATCAATATCAATTCCACGAGCAGCCACATCCGTTGCAACTAATACATCAGATTTGCCGGCTTTGAAATCATTAAGCGCTTTCTCTCGTGCAGCTTGCCCCATATCTCCATGGAGAGTGGCAGCTTTAAATCCACGTTCAATCAAGTCATCGTTTGTCTTCTGGCATGTGCGCTTTGTGCGACAGAAAACGATTGTTGGACCACGACCATCAGCCTGCAAGATTCGGGCAAGCATCTCAATTTTATCCATCGCATGTGCACGAACTACATGCTGTTCAATCCGTGATACAACATTGCCTTCGTCATGTGAATCTTGAGTTCGAATGTGTACTGGCTGATTCATAAACTTTCGCGCAAGAGCAATGATGTCACCAGGCATCGTGGCTGAGAAAAGCATGGTCTGGCTTCTATTTGGTGTACTTGCAAAAATCTTCTCAACATCTGGCAAGAATCCAAGATCGAGCATCTCATCTGCTTCATCGAGTACCACTCGAGTAACGCTGGCAAGCTTTACCTGTCCTTGACGGTAGAGATCTAGCAGACGACCAGGTGTTCCGACAATAATTTCAACGCCTGCCTGTAGCGCTTCGATTTGTGGCTCAAAGGCACGTCCACCATAGACAGCAAGCACACGAATTTTTCGACTATCTGCAATTTCTTCTAAATCTTTGGAGACTTGAATACAGAGTTCACGCGTTGGTACAACTACCAGAACTTGTGGCGAATCTTGATATTCAAAAGTTTTCCACTCTTCATCGACCGGGGCAATTACTCGATCGACAAGTGGGATTCCAAAGGCGAGCGTCTTTCCAGTTCCAGTTTTAGCTTGGCCAATCACATCACCATCTGCAAGTGCGATTGATAAGACTTGTTCTTGAATTGGAAAAGGTGCAAGGAATCCATGAATGGTGAGAGCTTCAATGGTCTCCTTGCGAAGAGGAAGATCGGCGAAAGTCAGACTCACTTAAATTGCGCCAAAACCGACGTGTCGTTCGGTTGGCTGACCAATTTCAACATAACCAATTCGAGCCGCTGGAACGAGAATCTCATGGCCACGGATATCGGTAAGAACGAGGGGGGTGTTGCCAGAAAGTGCCGTGGCAACCGCGCTTTTGATATCTGCTGGACTCATCTCACACTCAAAGGCCAGCTCACTTGAAATATCGGCGACTGCAATACGGACTAGAGCGGCTTTTGCGCTCTCAGATTTCTTTATGCTCATGGGTACATCCTAGATGCAAGTACTAGATGACTGCTATTCGGTGCGGGGAAAGCCAGATATTCCACGCCACATTAAGTTTTCAACGAGGTCAACGGCTTGTTGGCGACTTAACTTGCTATCTCGATCTAGCCAATGGCGTGCAGTGACTTGGGCATATCCAATCAAACCAACCCCAAGCAACATTGCAACTTCGCGTGGTAGTCCAGTGTCATTTGAGATCACACCACTGACTGCTGCAGCGCAGTCATATGTCATGCGATTAAGACGCTCGCGCACGTGTGGTTCAACGCTCATATCGCTCTCAAAGAGCAATCTAAATGCTTCACCTTCATTTTCAATAAATGCAAAGTAAGCAACAACAGTCGCATGAACTCGTTGTGCGTTATCCGGAGTTGATGAAATCGCTTTTTGAATTTCAAAGACAAGTGAATCAATGTGGAGATCGAGAACGGCAAGATAGAGATCTAACTTAGATGGGAAGTGCTGATAGAGAACTGGCTTACTCACACCTGCGCGATCAGCAATCTCATCCATGGCAGCCGAGTGATATCCGGCAGCGGTAAAGACTTCAAGGGCAGCAGAAAGTAAAATCGCACGTCGCTCATCCCGAGCAAGACGCGGCTTCTCCGAATTTGTTGGCTTCTCAAATGTAGTCATTGCCCTAATCGTAGACTCAAAGTGGCATACATTGAAAGTCTGAGGCAGAATAGAGAATTATGAAGCCTTCCCCACTCGTAACCCCCGGCCCAGCCCTGACCATCGATGAGGTTCGTCGCTACAGCCGTCACTTAATTATTCCTGATGTTGCGATGGCGGGACAGCAGCGACTAATGAATGCCAAAGTGCTCTGTGTTGGTGCAGGAGGACTTGGCTCACCCGCACTTATGTACTTAGCCGCCGCGGGGGTTGGCACAATTGGAATTGTTGAATTCGATACTGTTGATGAATCCAATCTACAACGCCAAATCATTCACGGTCAATCAGATATTGGTAAGAGCAAAGCGCAATCTGCAAAAGAGAAAATTCTTGATATCAATCCATATGTAAATGTGATCACCCATGAGCTCAGACTCGATGTAGATAACGTGATGGACATTTTTGCGCAGTACGACATCATCGTTGACGGTACCGATAATTTTGCGACTCGATACCTTGTAAACGATGCCTGCGTTCTATTGAAAAAACCTTATGTCTGGGGCTCTATTTATCGCTTCGATGGCCAAGCAAGTGTTTTCTGGGCCGAGTACGGTCCTTGCTATCGCTGTCTCTATCCTGAACCTCCACCGCCAGGGATGGTTCCATCGTGTGCTGAAGGTGGAGTGCTCGGGGTTCTCTGCGCCACTATCGGATCAATCCAGACAACAGAGGCGATAAAAGTAATTACTGGAATCGGTGATCCACTTATTGGTGAGTTAATGATCTATGACGCACTGGATATGGATTTTCGCAAGGTTAAAATTCGTAAAGATCCAAATTGCCCACTCTGCTCTGAAAAAGCTACTCAGAAGGCTCTGCTTCCAGATTATGAAGTATTCTGTGGAGTTCTCTCATCGCAAGCCCAAGAAGCAGTTACTGATTCAACGATCACTGTCACCGAACTTAAGGACAAGATTGATAAGAACGAAGATTTTTATCTGATCGATGTTCGCGAACCTAGTGAATTTGAAATTGTGCGTATCCCAGGATCACATTTGATTCCAAAGCAGGGCTTTATCGATGGCAGCGCCTTAGCTGGGCTTCCACAAGATAAGCCGATTATTCTGCACTGCAAGAGCGGAGTTCGCTCTGCTGAATGTTTAGCCATTATCAAAAACGCTGGCTTTAAGGATGCTTCACATGTTTTCGGTGGAGTTGTCGCATGGGCTAAGCAGATCGATACAACGCTGCCGGTCTACTAATGCGCCAGAGTTACAAAGGAGCGCGTTTACTTCTCGTTCACGCTCACCCGGATGATGAGACGATCAACAACGGTGCAACTATGGCTCTCTATGCTTCGCTCGGTGCCGAAGTAACTCTTGTTACCTGCACTCGAGGCGAAGAGGGTGAAATCTTAGTGCCAGGACTTTTTCATCTGGCCTCAACTCACGATGACTCACTTGGTACACATCGCGAAATCGAACTCAAGAGCGCAATGAATTGTCTAGGAATCACAGATTTCCGTTTCCTAGGTGGAGTCGATAAAAAATATCGCGATAGCGGAATGATGGGGACGCCCCCAAATGATCGACCAGATGTTTTTTGGCAAGCAGATTTAGATGAAGCAAGTGCGCATCTAATTTCCATTATTGAAGAAGTTAAGCCGCACGTACTTATTACCTATGATGAGATTGGTGGATACGGTCACCCAGACCATATTCAGGCGCATCGTATTGCCATGCATGCGGCGGAAAAATCACAATGGAAAATTGAAAAGATTTATTGGAACACAATTCCTCGATCGGTTATTGCCGATGGAATAGAGAAGATGCGCGAGATTGGCTCTGATTTCTTTGGTGCAGAAAGCGCTGATGATCTCCCTTTTGCAAAAGATGACGAATTTGTCACAACGCGTATTGATGGCCACGCCTTTGTAGATCCGAAGATGGCTGCGATGAAAGCGCATGAAACTCAAATTTCAGTAGATGGACCATTTTTCGCACTCTCCAACAATGTCGGACTCCAGGTGTGGGGGAATGAGTACTACACATTAGTTAAAGGCGAACGCCAGGCTCCGCTCGACGATAAAGGGCGAGAGAGTGATCTCTTTGCAGGTATTGAGTTTTAATGCGTTATCTCTTCTCCATCTTTGTCGGTGCAGTTACCGCCGTTGCCGGAGTATTTCTGCATCTTTCATTTCCACCCATGGGGCTAATCGTTGGTTTAATCGGAACCGCAACAACTTTTTGGGCACTCGGCAGGCACTTTGGAAAACGTCGCATGCGTCTTGTTGCACTGATTAGTTGGGCACTTGTCGTAAATCAAGCCTCAAAGTTTGGGCCCGGGGGAGAGCTACTCATTCAGGGTGACCGCGCTGGATTTACTTTTCTCTATGCAACATCGGCGGTGGTGTTGATTTCAATCTTCTTACCGGTGGGCAGTAAGTCTTAGTTACCAAATCTGGACTACCAAGTCTGGCCAGTTGCGCCATCTTTCACAGTGAGCCCAGATGCCTGTAGTAGATCACGCAAGCGATCACTCTCGCCATAATTTTTATCAGCTCTTGCAGTTGCACGTTTTTCTAGTAAATCTTGTTGCTCTGATGTGAGTTCTACAGCTACTTCTACTCGCGTTAAATCCAAGCCAAGAATCTGATCGGCATAGATAAATATTGCGCGCTTACCTTCGAGCGAAATTTCACTATCTTTCTCAATCACGCGCAGCCGTTGCAAGGCGCGAGGAGTATCTAAATCCTTATGGATAGCCTCGATAAACTCACTATCGACCTCAAGTAAATTCGAGTCCCCGCCAGCAGAAAGTAACTTTCTCCATCGCTTTAAGGTCTCATGAGAGGCAAAGAGTGAATCCCATGAGAGATCCATCTGAGATCGGTATCGATTTTCAAGGAGAGCAAAGCGTGCTGCTAGCGGGTCAATTCCTCGTTCAACGATATCTTTTAGGAGTACGACATTGCCGGCACTCTTCGACATTTTTCGACCTTCGAATAAGAGATGTTCGCCATGAATCCAATGTGTGACAACTTCGGTGCTGGTCAGAGAATTAGATTGTGCTCGTTCATTTTCGTGGTGCGGAAAGCGCAGATCGATTCCACCTACATGTAAATCTATCTTTTCACCCAAGAATTTAATCGACATCGCAGTACATTCAATATGCCACCCTGGAAAACCACTGCCCCACGGTGTTTGCCAGACCATTTGAGTGCGATCCTTGGCGACTTTCCAGAGCGCCCAATCAGCATGAAATTTCTTTCCACTATCTTCATTCTCATCATGTCGATACCCAGGTTTAAGCGCATCTAGTCGGTTGCCACTGATTGCGCCGTAACTCGGAAATGATTGAGCATCGAAATAAACATTTCCATCAGTACCAACGTAGGCGTGCTTGTTTTCAATAAGTTTTTGGATGGTATCGATCATTAAATCAATACTTTCGCTGGCACGCGGATAAGCCGAAGCTGGATGAATATTAAGTTCTTTTAGATCGTGATGAAATCGTGCTTCATATTTACGGGCAATTTCAAATGGATCTATTTTCTCAGCTTTTGATTGAGAGAGGATTTTATCCTCGGAGTCACTATCATCTAGATCATTAGCCATATGTCCGACATCGGTGATGTTTTGCACCATAGTCACTTTCAATCCCGAAACTGTGGCAGCGCGTGCGATGAGATCTGCCAAGAGAAATGTTCGCAAATTTCCGATGTGTGCATCGCGATAAACGGTAGGCCCACAGCAATAAATCGATAGCTCTCCATTGTGGCCAACCACTTCTTGCACTTCGCGAGAGCGAGTTTCATAGATTTTTAGCATGATCCCTCGCCTTCTTTCTCTTTCTGTAAAAATTGATAGTTGTGATGGTATCTGAAGCCAAGCTTTTGATAGAGCGCAAGTGCCCCTGGGTTAGCCAAATCAACTTGCAAACCCACCTTAGTCGCCCCCGCCTGGCGAGCAATTTCCATCAGCGCATTCATTAGGAGTTCGGCGAACCCTCGCCGTCGATGGCTCTGACTTATATAAAGTCGAGTAACAATCGACCAGTGATCAAGGATTGCTACTCGGGCGGTGGCAACATATTCGTCACCAATTTTTAGCGCAACATAGTTAGCCGGGTATGAATTCATAATCGGTTTCAAAATTTGATCTCCGTGTAGCGCCAGAAATTCATCGGTTGCTTCACTTTCAATGGTGATTTCAAGATCGTTTTGCTTTTCAATCTCTGTCAGGATTGGACTCTCATTCAAATCTTGAACTAAAAATTGCGCATCAACTTTGATCTGCCAACCCGCATCGATGAGATAGTCGTTGAAATCTTGATACATCGGTAGCGGCAGATGCACCACGGTTGGGAGATTGGCTGCGGCATAAATCTCGCCAATGTGTTGCAACGCACTCTCGAGATCGACTCCAGGCTCACCATAAGGTGGTGTTCCAAGTGGCAATACTGAATTTGCTCGGAAAGTTGATCCTTCTGAAACGCGCACCTGCCAGTTACCGAACATCTCGGATTTTCGGGGCGGCCATGTCACGGTTGATAGATTTTCAAGTTCTGCAATACGCAACGAAAGTGGTGCACCGCTACCGGCCCGAGATACAGCGACCTTAATCTCATGAACAATGGCGATGTCGTCTGGATTAAAGCTCACTAGATCGCCGTCTCGTTTTCGGATTGATGTCATATTCTCGAGAATCCCAACGAGATCACGATATCCACCATCTGGATCATTGAGTCGAATTGTGAGCCGCATCCCCAAGAGGCTTGGATCAAGAACTGCCTTTGCGCGACTCATGTGCCCACATTAATCGTGCGAAGTTGATGCTGCACGGTTAGAATGGCCATCTACTCAAACGGCGCCATCTGGAGGTACCCCGTGACATATGTGATTGCTCAGCCTTGCGTTGACGTGAAGGATAAGTCTTGTATCGAAGAATGCCCGGTCGACTGCATCTATGAAGGCAATCGTATGCTTTACATCCAACCTGACGAGTGCGTTGACTGCGGCGCGTGTGAGCCAGTCTGTCCAGTTGAAGCAATTTATTACGAAGACGACGTTCCTGGCGAGTGGAAAGAATTTCCAAAAATCAATACCGAATTCTTTGTGGAAATTGGTTCTCCAGGTGGAGCAGCCAAGGTCGGCCTAACCAACCACGACCATGTCGATCTGCTTTCCATTGAGAAAAAAACTTCCTGATTTCCCCTGGGATGCACTTGCTCCATTTGGAGTAAAGGCACGTCAACATCCAGGAGGGGCAATTGATCTCTCACAAGGAACACCGGTTGATCCAACCCCTGAATTTATTCAAAGGGCGTTAATTGAAAACGCAAATTCTCCTGGGTACCCGACAACTGCTGGTACTCCACAACTTCAAGCAGCAATTCGCACGTGGGCAATTAAAAATTTAGGCATCACTGGGGACTTTGATGTGTTGCCACTTATTGGTTCCAAAGAATTAGTGGCGTGGCTGCCAACTTTTCTAGAGTCACAATTTGTACTCTATCCAAAAATCGCTTACCCAACGTATTTGGTTGGGGCTCTTCTTGGAAATAGTAAGGAGTTGGCAGTTGATATAGACGCGGCGAATTGGCCGGCGGCAGATCTTGCTTGGGTAAATTCACCAGCAAACCCAACTGGCAGAGTCCACACCGAATCAGAGCTGCGCGAAGTGATTGCATGGTCTCGACGAGAAGGCTCGGTAGTGATCTCGGATGAGTGTTATTTAGAATTTGGCGACGGCACTACTCCGACATCTATCTTTAACTACACCGATGGCGATAATAAAAATATTCTTGCTGTGCTCTCACTCTCCAAGCGCTCGTCAATGGCTGGCTACCGCGCCGCATTTCTAGTTGGTGATTCGGCGCTGATCGGCACGATTCGAGAAATCAGGAAACATGGCGGAATGATGGTGCCACTGCCAGTTCAACAAGCTATGACAGTGGCACTTGCAGATAGTGATCATGTGAGCGAGCAGCGAGATCGATATAACAAGCGACGTGCAACTTTGCGACCAGTCTTAGAAGCAGCGGGCTTTCGCATTGATGAAAGTGTTGCTGGGCTTTATTTATGGTGCACTCGCAATGAAGACGCATGGACAACCGTGGATTGGTTTGCCGGATTAGGGATTCTTGTGACACCAGGGACTTTTTATGGCCCTGATGGTTCACACCATATTCGAATCGCAATGACTGCCACCGATCTCGCGATCGCCGATGCCACTGCTCGAATTTCGAAAGCAGTGGATAAGTAATGACAGTCGGGATCTTGTTGGTTGGCGGAAGAGGCACTCGGCTTGCACCAATTACCTCTGAGATTCCAAAGCCAATGCTGCCCATTGCAGGATTGCCAGTAACCGAACATCAAATTCTTGCTGCCAAAGCAGCTGGCGTTACGACTTTGGTACTTGCAACTTCTTACCTATCTGAAGTTTTTATCCCCTATTTTGGTGATGGTAGCAAGTGGGGGATGGATCTTCGATATGCAGTTGAAGAGAGCCCGCTGGGTACCGGTGGCGCAATTGCTTATGCGGCATCAGCGTTGACAGATCTTGGACCCGATGAATCGGTAGTTATTTTTAATGGTGACGTGCTAAGTAAACATAACTTGCGAGCGCAGATAGATTTCCATGAAGCACATGGGGCTGATGTCACCTTGCACCTGATTGAAGTTGAAGATGCCCGAGCATTCGGATGTGTACCCACCGATGCAGATGGTCGGGTTAGCGCATTTCTGGAAAAGATGGAAAATCCAATCACCCGATGGATTAATGCCGGGTGCTATGTTTTTAATTCATCAATTATTAAGAGCATGCCCAAAGGCGTGGTGCTATCTGTTGAGCGGGAAACCTTCCCGGAATTGATTGCGCAATCAAAGAGTGTTTATGGGTATCAGGAAGATGCATATTGGCTTGATATCGGAAATCCGCGCGCACTCTTTAAAGGCTCACGGGATTACGTTGGCGCACAATCACTGATTGCACCCTCTGCCTGCGTTGATCAGAGCGCTGTAATTAGTGGTGGCTCAACACTTGGCGCTGGCGTGAGCGTCTTGGCTGGGGCCATCATTGAAGATTGCATCATCGCCGCTGGCGCAACGATCGGGGCGAAAGCGCAGATTTCACACTGCTTTATCGCTCCTGGCGCGCAGATTTTAGATGGTGAAGAATTTGAGAATCGCTATATCTCTGAGAGTGAAAACCTGCCAATTTCTTTTTAAATCACCCTGAACCTGACGCTGGGAGTTGACAGAAAGGGATTACACGCGTGTAATTCTCCTTAAGCAAGTCCGTCACCGGACCCAAATGTCTTGAGGAGATTCGCGTATGCCAATCCGCCTAGATGCATCATCTACTGGCAAGCCATCAGCCCCCACTGCTGGACCAACGATTCAACTCGCCAATGGCGAGAATATGGAACTTTCCTGGCAGGAGCGCGCACTCTGTGCTCAAACTGACCCAGAAGCTTTCTTTCCAGAAAAGGGTGGCTCTACTCGCGAAGCAAAGCGCGTCTGCCTTTCCTGTGATGTTCGCCAAGAGTGCTTGGAATATGCACTCGCCCATGACGAGCGCTTTGGAATTTGGGGCGGACTCTCCGAACGCGAACGTCGTCGTTTGAAGCGTCGCCCAGCTTAACCAATGTCGTTGCAGCGCGTCAGCGCGATCCTCGTTGTACACGATGGTGCAACCTGGTTACCCGAGGTTGTGGCATCTCTAGCATCACAGACTCGCGCCATTGATTACCTAGTGGCAGTAGATACAGGTTCACAAGATAATTCGGCAGCTCTTCTTAAGGGCGCTCGCATTCCAATAGTGGCAATGGCGCGTGATACTGGTTTTGGAAGCGCTGTTGCATCAGCTGTTGAAAAACTTGCACCAGCATCGACCCAAGAGTGGCTTTGGATCTTGCACGATGATTGTGCACCAGCACCTCATGCACTGGAGTCGCTACTCAATGCAACAGAGCAACGACCAAATATTGTGATGGCGGGACCAAAACTTTTGGGTTGGCATGATCGCACCCACCTACTTGAAATTGGCGTGAGCATTGCAACCAACGGTGCGCGCTGGACTGGACTTGAAGAATCTGAATACGACCAAGGTCAACATGATGGAACTCATGATGTCTTGGCAGTAAGCACCGCCGGCGCACTGATTCGACGTGATGTCTTTGAAGAACTTGGCGGCTTTGATCAAAATCTTGAACTCTTTCGTGACGACGTTGACTTCGGTTGGCGAGTTCATGCCGCTGGACATGGCGTAATTATTGTGACCGATGCAATTGCCTATCACGCCGAAGCGTCGGCAAGTGAGCGTCGTGAAGTTGATGTTAAAGGCGCACTTTTGCACCGCCCACTTTTGCTTGACCGCCAAAATGCTGCCTACGTACTTTTGGTAAATGCCACTTGGTGGTTACTTCCACTGCTTTCAATTCAGCTCTTTGGCTCGGCGTTACTTCGTTCAATTGGATTTCTCTTCGCGAAATTGCCTGGGTATGCAAGTGATGAGTTATTGGCGATTGGATCTCTATTAGTTAAACCCGGCGAAATTGTGCGTGGAAGAAAAGTTCGCAAAGCAACTCGCTTAGTCTCATCGCGGGTTGTGAGTGCCTTTATTCCATCTCGTGCAAAACAATTTCGATTAGCAATTGCGAACTCAACTGCAGCGCTACGAGATTTTATTTTGAAGCCACGCGAAAACGTTACCGCGCCAGAGATGCCAGCCGAACCACTCACAGAGGCAGATTTCGAGAATGAGGATTTACTGACACCAGTTGCGACTCGTAATTGGATTTCAATCTTTAAGCGACCATTCGTTATCTCATTTATTTTTCTCACGATCCTGACGATTCTGTGGTCAAGAAATCGATTTGGCGCAGTCTCTGGTGCTACTTTGGCGCCATCACCATCTGGTGCGAGTGACCTCTGGCAATTTTATTTTCAACCATGGCACGAAGTTGGACTTGGAAGTAAGAGCGCGGCGCCGTTATGGGCACCAATTATTGCAATTACATCCATACTCTTCTTTGGAAATGTTGCAATCACAATTTCTCTCTTCTTTATTGTTGCTCCACTTTTAATTTTTACTTCCTCGCATCTAGTGCTTAAGAAATATAGCGAAAATCGATTCCTTACCTCCAGCGCGGCGTTGCTTTATTCACTTTCCCCAATTGCAATCTCAGCCATTAATACCGGTCGCCTCGGAGTCCTTGTCACACTAATTTTTCTCCCATTTCTACTCCATCTCACACTCGATTGGAGGCAGATCGAAAGTTTCACAATCCGAAAAATTGCTGCTATCTCACTCTTTTTAGCGTTGCTCTTTGTATTTGCACCACAGATTTTCCTTGCCTTAATAGGACTTACGATTGCGGCGATTGCAAGTGACTATTTTGAATTTCGGACTGATTCGGATACAGCGCGCTTTAAGAAACGTTTATTTCGAAGATTTACACTTCTGCTTTCACCACTTGCAATCACGATTCCGTGGAGCTTGGAGGAAGTAACAAACCCTTCAAATATCCTTCTAGATCTCGGTCTACTCTCCGGTGGCGGCGGATCAAATCTTGCCCTTCTTGCAAATCCAGGGGGAGTTGGATCACTGCCATGGTGGTTGGTTAGCCCCATCTCACTGATTCTGTTAGTCGCTGCATTCTCAACAACGAAGGCTCGCAACATAGCTGCTACCGGTGGCGTTTTTCTGCTGGTCGCATCGCTGACTGCAAATTTTGCAACGACCGGTAGGGGAACCAATACACCGAGCATTATTTATCCTGGAATTTTCCTCGCAATTGCAACGCTTGCGGCAACATTGTCAGCAGTAATTGTGCTCGATCGAGTACGTGAGAGTTTACGAAATACTCACCTCAATTATCGCCACTTTACTTCGGCAGCACTTGTAATTGCCTGTGCGCTTTACGGCGGTGCATCGACAGCATGGATTGTGAGCCAGGCACCTTCGGCGCCATTGCAATCGGCTCGTGGAGAAGTTCTGCCACCATTTCTGGCAATTGAAAGTGATTCAAAAGTTCTCGTATTACGAGAGAGGGTTAGCGCAACCGCCTCTTCGCTTAATTATTACATCGCTCGCGGAGGAGATCTCTCCCTTGGCGATGCGGATGTGGCAGGGGATGTAGTGGGAGACATTGCGTTAGCGGTTACCGGCCTTGTCGATGGCAGTGGAATTACAAGTAGTAAAACGTTAGCTTCTTTTGGTATCAGTTATATTTTCTTGAAAGCACCAACTCAAGGTTCTTTAATTCAAACCATTGATGGTTTAGGTGGCTTTGCTCGCGCTTCGGCGACTAGCGCTGGAACAGTGTGGAAAGTAGTCGGAGCTACAGGCAATTTGATTATTACAGATATTTCTGGAAAGTCTGCCCAGTTAATTCCAACATCAAAGGCTAATGAATATTCATTGCCGTATCCGGGAGTCATCACTCTCACCGAAAGCTACAGTCGTTCCTGGCAACTTCTGCAAAATGGTACGCGACTCGTAAGAATTAAAAGCGAACTAACACTTCCGCAATTTGCCGTGACGACTGCAAATCCGGTGATTTTGCTCTATGACGGTTCAATTCGACGTGGGTGGATTTCACTGAACTTCATTGCACTGCTCACCTTTACACTCTTTGCGCTTCCATCTGGGCGTCGAAAGAGTGAAATTTCTGAGAAGGAACTCGCATGAGATTTCAACGACAGATAGTTATTGCTAGCGTAGTTGCAGCAACGCTTCTCTTTGGCAATCTCGTCGGTGGATCCTCCACCAGACAGGGCTTTTCAGAGAGTTATCCACCAGTACTTTGCCCAGATACATTTTTAGGAGAGAGTAGAGCGATTTCGTTACCGTCGACTCAAACAGGTATTCGGGAACTTGCTCAGAAATCAATCGTATTTAAGCCAGCACGCACATTGCGGCTGATCAAAGGTGGGACACCACTAATTGTTGATGCCAAAAATATGACAGCACCGGTTTGGCAGACAAAGAGTGGGACGTGGGGTGGTGCGACTATTTGTAGCTCTCCACAAACTTCGCAATGGTTTATCGGTGGCGCAGCTGATGTAACCAGCAGAGGGCGACTCGTCGTAGTCAATAGTGGTCTCAGCGAAGCAATCGTTGACCTTAAAATTTGGAGTCAAGATGGTGCTCGACCTGACAAAGTTTTGACGTTGAAGGCGAACTCCTCCACAAATATTAGACTCGATGCACTCGACCCAGGATCGGCTCAATTAGCAATTCATGTCTCACCTCGTTCAGGTCGCGTGAATGCATTTATGATCGACGAAAGAGGTCGAGGCCTTCGGGCACTTGGCGGCGATATTGTTAACTTTGTCGATCAACCATATAAAACCTTGGTAATCCCGGCAATTCCACAGCTGAATAGATCTGGAAAACCACTTGGACATACATTGCGAATTCTGGCTCCGGGAGATATTGATGCTCAGATCTCAGTTGAGTTAATTTCCACGAAAGGCCGCTTTATTCCAGTTGGCCTTGATAGCAGAGTTATCAAGGCAGGAGTTGTCACCCAAATCGCACTCAATCCAAAACTGGTTCCGAGTAAGTTCGCGCTGAAAATTACCGCAGATCGTCCAATACTCGCATCCACTTATTCGGCCACCTTTGCACAAGAAAAGTCAGATTTCCTTTGGAGTACATCTGTGCTGCCTATGGTCGAATACTCACTGGCCGTCTCAGGGCTTGCTCCAGAATTTGTCTTCTCGGGCGATAACATCGCTATAGCTTTAACAGTCGTCTATACCAATAAGAAATCTAAAGATTTTACAATCCGCGGTGAAGGAATATCCACCTTCCAAGTGCCGGCCAATGTGCGTAGCGTCATCTTTAATAAAGTAAGTGAAGCTACATATGGCGGTGCTTTGGTTTCAACACAAAGTGGTTATGGCTTCTTCCCACTGACTCCAGGAAGCACTCTCACTCGCGCCTTACTACCTACTGCAAACATTCGTGTCTTAAATCCATAGCAACCCCACTGACCACTAATCTTGAGATATGAATTCAGTGGTTCGTTCAGGTAGAGGGTGCTCGCGTGCGACATGTCGCTCGCTGGCAACAATGACCCTTACCTATATCTATGCTGATTCCACCGCTGTCCTTGGGCCACTAGCAACTTTTGCCGAACCACACGCATATGACCTCTGCGAATCTCATGCGCGAAAAATGACCGTTCCAAATGGTTGGAGCGTTATAAAAGAGGTAATTTCAGAAAATGGTGCTGGTCCGAGTGAAGATGATTTGATGGCAATTGCAGATGCAGTGCGTGAAGCGGGTGCATCAATTCCAGTTACAGATTCAGATCTCACATCACGCACCGCTGCTTCAACTCACATCGGCGTTCGCCGTGGACATCTACGTGCAATTCCAAATTAGCAGCACTACTACGGAGATCTAATGTCAATTTTTAAGGCTTATGACATACGCGGACTTGTTGGAACCGAAATAGATTCTGAATTTTGTTTTGCAACCGGCGTAGCATTAGCACATTTCTTACAACAACAGCGCGAACCAGGCACAGTTGTCATTGGTGAGGATATGCGCCCATCCTCGAGTGAGTTTGCTGATGCATTCTCGGCTGGAATTACTTCGCAGAGCCTAGATGTCATCCGAATTGGATTAGCATCAACGGACATGCTCTATTTTGCATCTGGAAAACTCAATATGCCCGGCGCAATGTTTACCGCCAGCCACAATCCGGCTGAGTACAACGGGATTAAATTATGCCTCAGTGGTGCTCGCCCAATTGGAAAAGAGTCGGGCTTACTCATAATTGAAAAATTTGTTACAGATGGTTCGCCAATTGAATTACGAAGCGTTGGGGTTGAGAAGGTGCAACCAATGCTCAATGAATATGTTGACCATCTGCTGCACTTGGTGGATCTGACGCACTCGAGAAAACTTAAAGTTGTGATCGATGCCGGAAATGGAATGGCGGGTCACACAGCACCAGCTGTATTTGCGCGCTTACCTTTTGAAGTAATTGAGCTGTACTTTGAACTCGATGGTACTTTCCCTAATCACGAGGCAAATCCGATAGATCCGAAAAACTTAGTCGACTTGGCTAAAGCGGTAAAGAAAAATAAGGCAGATATTGGGTTGGCATTTGATGGTGATGCAGATCGATGTTTCTTAGTCGACGAAAAGGGAAACTCGGTAAATCCTTCAGCGCTCACAGCCCTAATTGCCGATCGAGCGCTAGCTACTGATCCTGGCTCCACAATTATTTACAATTTGATCTCATCCCACACTGTAAAAGAACTTGTCGAAGAGAAAGGCGGAATTGCTCTCCGCTCTCGTGTCGGCCACTCGTACATCAAGAAATTAATGGCAGAGACAGGCGCAATTTTCGGGGGAGAACACTCCGGACATTTCTATTTTAGAGATTTCTGGAAAGCCGATTCAGGAATGCTTGCAGCCCTTCATGCACTGGCTGCACTCAGTGAGTCATCCGGAACCTTAAGCCAATTATTAGCACCGTACAACCGATACTCATCGAGTGGTGAAATAAATTCAGTAGTCTCAAATGCGCAAGAAACAATTGAGCAACTTGAATCTCATTACGCAGCGATGAACGGGATTTCAGTCGATCACTTAGATGGCCTCACAATCGAAGGCGCAGATTGGTGGTTTAACGTTCGAGCTTCCAATACCGAGCCACTTTTGCGACTTAACGTTGAGGCTAACTCTCAACTACTCATGGAGAAATTAACGAAGGAAGTCTTGGCACTCATCGGCAAATGATTGATCACGCTGATCCCGTGTTGGAATACGAGGATTTGCCCGTGTTGAGGCGAGTCTTGACTTCACTCTTTTGAGCAAGACGCAGTAATCTTCTCCTACAGCAGCCTAGTAAGTAGAGCCCTACGCCTTAGGTAAGCATTAAATCACCTACCGTGTAATGGAGACATTTTATGACAACGACTCAAAATACAACACCGAAGCATGACATCGCTGACGCATCACTTGCTGCAGAGGGTAAGAAGAAAATTGAATGGGCAGAACGCAATATGCCTGTACTCGCACAGATTCGTGAACGCTTTGAAAAATCACAGCCATTTACTGGTGTGCGAATTTCAGCATGTATGCACGTGACACCTGAAACAGCGAACTTGATGCGCGTCCTCAAAGCTGGTGGAGCCGATGTTGCACTTTGTGCATCTAATCCACTCTCAACACAGGATGACACAGCAGCAGCGCTGGTTCATGAATATGGAATTTCTGTCTTCGCGCGCAATTCTGTTGATCGCGATGGTTACTACTCACATATCAATGCCGCCCTGGATATTGAGCCACACCAAGTGTTTGATGATGGTTGCGACCTCGTCAACACACTTCACACAACTCGTCGTGAGCTACTACCAACAATTACTGGTGGTTGCGAAGAGACAACAACAGGCGTTATCCGCCTTAACCAGATGTCAAAAGATGGCGCTCTCACATTCCCAATGATCGCTGTCAACGACACTGACACAAAGCATATGTTTGATAACCGTTACGGAACAGGTCAGTCAACACTTGATGCAGTTTTCCGTGCCACTAACTTCTTGCTCGCTGGTCGAGTCGTCGTTGTTGCAGGATTTGGATATTGCGGTAAGGGAGTTGCAGAGCGCGCAAAGGGAATGGGCGCTGATGTTGTTGTGACAGAGATTGACCCAACCAAAGCACTTGATGCAATGATGCAAGGCTTCCGCGTTATGCCGATGCTAGATGCGGCAAAGATTGGTGATGTCTTCATCACTGTCACCGGAAATCGCGACGTACTTCGTGATGAGCACTTTGCAGCGATGAAGGATGGCGCGATGCTGGCCAATGCAGGGCACTTTGATATCGAAATTGACGTTGCCTGGCTTGAGCAGAACTCAAAGAAGAAGAATTCAAAGATGCGCCACCAGACAGATGAGTACGTACTCAATGACGGTCGCCGCCTTCTTCTCCTTGCAGAAGGCCGCCTGGTAAACCTTGGTGCAGCCGAGGGTCACCCAGCATCAGTAATGGATATGTCTTTCTCAGACCAAGCACTCACCGCTGAATACCTTGTCAAAGAGGCGAAGAATCTCGAAGCAGGAGTTCACATGGTTCCGGAATACATTGATAAGGAAGTTGCATCACTCAAGCTCATTTCAATGGGTGGTCGCATCGATGTACTCACACCAGCTCAAGATATGTACTTGAACTCTTGGGAGCACGGTAGCTAATGACCTTAGTCATGGTCGTCGATGACGACCAGGATCTTGCGGAGATGCTCGGCATTGTTTTAACCGGTGCCGGCATCGACGTAGATCTAGTCAGTCGTGGAGACGAGGTCATGGATATTTTTCGGAGTAATCCACCAGATCTCGTTCTCCTCGATGTGATGTTGCCGGGGTTAGATGGAGTAGAAGTTTGCAAGTTGATTCGCGCCGAATCTATGGTGCCAATCGTGATGTTAAGCGCCAAAGGGGATATTCAAGATATTGTTGCAGGGCTTGAAGCTGGCGCAGATGATTATATGGTTAAGCCCTTTAAACACCCTTCAGAACTGATAGCGCGAATTCGTACTCGTCTTCGTCGCACCAATGCAGATGTAAAAGGAACGCTGAGCATCGGTGATCTAGTTATAGATGTCACTGCACATGAAATTCGTCGAGGTGCCAAAGTCATCTCTCTCACTCGTTTGGAATTTGACCTTCTCGTTGCGCTTGCAAAAGAGCCAGGTCGCGTCTTTACTCGCGATGCTCTCCTAAGTGAAGTGTGGGGATATCGCCACACAACCGATACTCGCCTTGTAAATGTCCATGTACAGCGCTTGCGATCAAAGATTGAACATGATGCTGAGAACCCATCAATTGTGATGACCGTTCGAGGCGTTGGATATAAGGCCGGAGTAGTGGGGACTGCCTAATGAATTGGCAGAGTAAGTCACTGGCAAGATCGCTGGCAACAAAGGTAATTCTCTCGACTGTTGCCCTCTCGCTCGTTGTGGTGTGGTTGACCGGGTCAGCGCTCTATAGCCAACTCTCTGATGGAATTAAAAAAGTTAATCTAGAATCATCACTCTCAGATGCTCGATTATCATTTTATGAAGCACGCTATCAATTTCTGCTAATTGATGGTGCCTCACAAGAAGAGGTAAAGAAAGTTGTTAACGACGTTATCACCACATCAATTACAGTTGGTGTAACCGAGAATATTCGTGAGTTGATACTCGTGAAAGTGTTAAATAACGGTGAGGCCGGGCAAGAGATCAATCAACCGAATTACACCTTTGCATCAAATGATCTGCTCTCAGACACAATTCCAACGCGATTACGGACAAATCTCACTCAATCTACCGATCTCTCCTACGATTTTGCCCCTTTAACATATCGAGACGGTACCGAGATAGAAGCTCTCTATGTTGGTCAGCGCGTAACAATTCCAGCTTCCGGAAAATATGACATGTTTCTTGTCTACACATTAAGTAATCAAGGTGCGACACTCGAGCTGGTACAAAATTCACTATATTTCACCGGACTTGTGTTGTTATTCTTGATCGCACTAATTACCTGGCTAGTGGTTAGACAGGTCGTTCGACCGGTTCGTGATGCAGCGCGCGTTGCAACTCAATTTACAATGGGTGACTTTAGTCAGCGACTCAAAGTGGTCGGCAACGATGAAATTTCAACTCTGGGTACAGCCTTCAATGAAATGGCGCACTCGATTGAAGCGCAGATTGGAAGACTTGAAAATCTTTCGAAAGTGCAACAGCGCTTCGTCTCTGATGTCTCTCACGAATTAAGAACTCCGCTGACCACGCTGCGTATGGCATCAGATGTGATTTATTCACAACGTGCAGATTTTGATCCGATAATCGCCCGAAGTGCAGAGCTGTTAATTGCTCAGATCGATAGATTCGAAAAGCTACTTCAAGAGCTCCTTGAGGTGAGCAGGTTTGATGCCGAGGTTGCAGTCCTTGAACCAACTGACTTTGAGTTCGTAGCGCTCATCCGCAGATGTGTCGCAGACTTTGGTGTTGTTTTAGAGTCGGCAGATTCTCAGATCAAATTACTTGCCCCTGATAGCCCAGTACATATTCGAGCAGACTTCCGACGTGTTGAACGAATTGTCCGTAATTTACTCGCCAATGCACTCGACTACTCCGATGGCAAAGTGATCGAAATAGAATGCGTTGAAACTCGAACCGAAGTTGCCGTCAGCGTTCGAGATCATGGAGTTGGCATGGAAGCCGAATCCCTCACGCGAGTATTTGATCGTTTTTGGCGCGCTGATCCATCCCGTGCTCGTACACGAGGAGGGACTGGTCTTGGATTATCGATTGCGCTGGAAGATGTCCGACTTCACAATGGAGAGTTGGATGCCTGGGGCGCGCCGGGTGATGGAGCGAATTTCGTACTCACGCTGCCACGGATTGCTGGCAACGAAATAGCAGGTCGACCACTGCCAGTTAATCCACATAAGTGCAGTGAGATAACGAGAGAAAAAATATAATCGGAATACTCACCCGATGTGAAAGCCCTTGCATCGCTGAGTGACCTGATTTTCCCATCCCGATGTCTAGGCTGTTTAAATTTGGGTATTCGAATTTGTTCACTCTGCCGAGTTTCTTGGCACCCACATATTTATCGAACAGCTTTACGCTCTGATTCAAATTCTTTTCAAGTGTATTCATCCGTTCAATACTCACAAGTCGCACGACGAGTTTTATTGGGTGCAAAAGAAGATGCTCTTAAAGACGCAGATGAACTTATCGCGCAGGCACTCGCCCATAGTCTGTCCTATCTTTATAGTGAAGTGGGAATTGCAGATCTTGTTCCTATTCCATCTAGGAAATCTGCGGTACGAAAGAGAGGACGGGACTTTATTCTTGATCAGACACTCTCTTTGTCACAATCACCGCGAGTTTCAATTCGCACTGAGTTGAGACATCTGCGTCGGGTGAAAGATCAGTCGACTCTGACTGCAGCAATGCGGGAGGCTAATCTGCAAGACTCACTTATCTGTGCGAACAGCGCCAGGGGTATGAAAATTCCCGTCATTATTGTTGATGATTTGGTCACAACGGGGGCAACCCTGCGCGAGGCGGCGAGAGCGTTATCTGAGGGGGGATATCAGGTGATTGGCGCTGTTACTGCCTGCGTGGCAAAACCTCTACGATATGACCAGTGATTGAGGCCCCAGGCCTAGTCAAGATTTCTGGTCTGAGTTACGAAGGGTTTATAAATGTCATCAATTCTTGATCGACTTATGCGCGCGGGCGAGGGAAAAATTCTTCGTCAGCTTACAAAAATTGCCGATGAAGTAAATACCTTTGAACCTTCAATCTCACCACTTTCAGATGATGCGCTACGTGCCAAGACGGTTGAATTTAGAACACGTCTTACCCAAGGTGAAGATCTCGATGACCTTTTGCCAGAAACATTTGCAGTAGTTCGCGAAGCTGCGATGCGCACACTCGGACAGCGTCATTACGATGTTCAACTTATGGGTGGGGCGGCAATGCATTTAGGAAATATTTCTGAAATGCGCACTGGTGAAGGAAAAACTCTAGTTGCAACTCTTCCTTCATATCTCAACGCACTCGCTGGTAAAGGCGTACACGTTGTTACCACAAATGATTATTTAGCAGAGCGCGATAGCGAATGGATGGGTCGTATACATCGATTCCTCGGACTGACTGTTGGTGTAATTATTAACAGCATGTCCCCGGTCGAACGTCGCGCAGCCTATAACTGCGACATTACATATGGAACAAATAATGAATTCGGTTTTGATTACCTTCGTGACAATATGGCATGGACGCTCGACGATTGCGTTCAACGCGAACACTTCTTTGCAGTCGTCGATGAAGTGGACTCGATCCTGATTGATGAAGCACGGACACCTCTAATTATTAGCGGACCAGCCGATAAGGCGACCAAGTGGTACGTGGAGTTTGCCAAGATCGTTGGCCAACTTCAACGAGATGCTCACTATGAAATCGATGAAAAGAAAAAGACTATCGCTGTCATTGAAGCTGGTGTCACTCGAGTCGAAGAGATTCTTGGAATTGAAAATCTTTACGAAGCGGCTAATACAACACTTATTGGTTATCTCAATAATGCAGTTCGTGCGAAAGAGCTGTTTAAGCGCGATAAAGATTATGTGGTGATGAATGGCGAATTGCTCATCGTTGATGAGCACACCGGCCGCATGCTCTCAGGACGTCGCTATAGCGATGGTTTGCACCAAGCGCTGGAAGCAAAAGAACGTATTGAGATTCAGGATGAAAATCAGACTCTTGCAACGATCACGCTACAGAACTATTTCCGTCTCTACGAGAAAATCTCTGGCATGACCGGTACCGCTATGACAGAGGCAGCCGAATTCCAACAAATTTACAAGTTGGGCGTTGTGCCAATTCCAACAAATCGTACGATGCAACGCATCGATTCAGCCGATTTAGTTTACAAATCAGAAGTTGGAAAATTTAATGCAGTCGCGCAAGATATTATCGAGCGTCATCGCAAAGGTCAGCCAATCTTGGTAGGTACTGTCAGCGTTGAAAAATCGGAAGAACTATCTGCAATCTTAAAGAAATCAGGAATTCCGCACGAAGTTCTTAATGCAAAACATCACGAGCGAGAAGCGATGATTATTGCGCGGGCAGGGGTTCGCGGAGCGGTTACCGTTGCTACAAATATGGCAGGTCGCGGAACTGACATTATGTTGGGTGGAAACCCAGAGTTCATGGCCGATTTTGAGTTACAGCGTCGTGGAATTTCACCAGTAGATAATGCAACAGAGTATGAAGCAGCCTGGCCTGCCGAACTTGTAAAGCAGAAAGCCGCTGTTGCGCAAGACCACGAAGTCGTCGTCAGTCTCGGTGGTCTCTATGTACTTGGTACCGAGCGCCATGAATCACGTCGAATTGATAATCAGCTCCGAGGTCGCTCAGGTCGCCAAGGCGATCCAGGGGAGTCTCGTTTCTACCTCTCGCTACAAGATGATTTGATGCGTCGCTTTAATTCTGGAATGGTTGAGCGCTTTCTCTCAGCTGCTGGGCTTCCAGATGACGAACCAATTGAATCCAAGATGGTCAGTAATGCGATTCGCTCTGCCCAAACTCAGGTAGAGGCACAGAACTTTGAAATCCGTAAAAATGTTCTTAAATATGACGATGTAATGAACCGTCAACGCGGTGTTATCTATAGCGAGCGACGCTTAGTACTTGAGGGTGAAGATATTTCAACTCAGGTGGGCAAATTTTTAGCCGATACGCTTCAGGCCTACGTCGCTGCAGCGACCGCTGAAGGTTATAACGAAGATTGGGACTTGGAGAAGTTGTGGACTGCACTTGCTTCGGTCTATCCGGTCTCGATCACTAGCGCAGATTTAATAAAAGAGGCCGGTTCACTCGAGGGTCTTGATGCAGAGTTCTTAAACGCTCGAATTCTGGAAGATGCCTCCGAGGCTTACAAGAAACGTGAAAGCGAACTTAGCTCAGATATAATGCGTGAGCTAGAGCGTAAAGTTTTACTCTCAGTCCTTGATCGTAAATGGCGTGAACATCTCTATGAGATGGATTATTTACAGGAGGGTATTGGCCTTCGTGCGATGGCACAGCGCGATCCACTAGTTGAATATCAACGTGAAGGATTTGAGCTTTTCGCGGCAATGATGGATGCAATCAAAGAAGAACTTGCCAGCTTAGTCTTCAATGTTCAGGTAGAAGTTGAAGCGGGTAAAAAAATCTCTGCACCAGCACTTGATCATAAAACTAGCGAAGTAAGCGCGCTTACATATACGGCAGCTGATGAATCAGGCGTCGTTACAAAGAGTGAAGTGACTCGCAATGCTCCATGTCCATGCGGTTCGGGCAAGAAGTACAAACGTTGTCACGGCGCTTCATAAAAGATCTAATTCAGTACAGAGCCATCGGCCATCAACACCTTCAAAGCGAATAGCTAAGGCTCGTAGCCGTTGGTCAAAGCGCAGCGTTACCGTAGATTCGCAAATTCCATCCAGTGGTTCACTTTGATGAATCGAGTGGATACGTCCGACGCTCTTCTGTGATCCTGTCTTTCGAATTAACTCGTTATAAATCACTCGATGACAACGCCCCATCAATTGTGCTGGTTGTCGACGTCCAGCCCAAATTTCTATAAGTGCGACCACAAATGTCATAGTCCAAGCATGTAGTTCGGGCAGATCACTTGCAGATGTTGGCTCTGGATAATCATCGCCATCGAATTCTTCACCAAAGTGAGATGGAACTAGATAGAGCTTGGCTTTTTGCTTTGGTAATTGCGGCAGCGCCGGAGCGCTCCGTAGTTGAGGATAGAGATCTAGGATTGGATGACTCCAAAGCGCGCGATCTCCCGTGCTTGAAGTGAGCGTGAAATCTGAATCGGTGAAATTTCTCTCTGAGTAAGTAGTCATAGCCGCAGCCTGTCGAATGCTTTCCGAGCAACAATCAACCAAGAGGATGGTGAAATCTCATCCTTTAGGTTGACTGTGGATATCTACATCAACCTTCTTGCTAGATGGCGTTTGCTCCACCCTTATGTCACTAAATTCAAAGAAAAATACATCATCAATCTCGCTTACATCTCCGAGAGTTATCGTGGCATTTGCCTTGTTCTGTGCAGCGCTGCTCTCTTCATTTGCTTTCGCAGCCCTTTCCAATAAGACATCGGGGTATTGGGTTGCAGCACATCCAATATCTATTGGTTCCTTAATTACATCGGAAGACTTGATTCTTGTTAACGCCACATTGGCCGAAAATGGTGGTCTCTATCTCACACAAGATCTCAATCCAATTGGGTCAACCAGTATCTCGGCCATTGGCACAGGAGAGTTCATTGCACTTAATTCGATTACGGAAGAGTCAACTGCCTTTGATTCTGAACAAGTCCCTATCAATATTGCCGCCTCTGATATTCCAGCAGATATCGAAATGGGTGAACTCATTTCCTTGTATTGGGTACCTGAGCCACTCGATCGAACTTCGCTCAGCACGCCCGAGCTCTTACTTTCAGGAGTCTTCCTTCGCTCTATTGATCGTAAGAACTCCAATTTTGGTAACGGGCTGGCAATTACCATTTCAGTCGATAATTCGCAGGTTAAGAAACTTTTATCTGGAACATCGAGCGGCCGGTTAGTGATCGTGGGTTCACATGGCTGAACTAAATGTTGTCACCGCAATTAGTGATCCTGAATTTGAGAGTTTCGTAGCGAGCACACTCTTTTCGCAAGGCTGGAGCGTAATTTTTCGGGCAATTGATCTCACATCTCTTTCAATCTTCTTAGGAAGCCAAGTTGAACCTCCATCACTGCTGATCTACTCAACAGATATCCAGGGTCTAGAAAAGGATCTACCAAAAGAGATTGAGCAATTGACGCAGCGCTCACTTGGATTTGCAATGAGTGGCGATAGCGAAGTACGAACGGGAATTTATCTTCGTCCTACTGATCCAAGTGACTTAATCTCATTGGTGAAGTCACCATCTAGGACTCCACTCATGAGAAATTCCAGCCGGAGTCCACAACAGCGACGTGCCCGAATAATTGGGATTAGTGGCGCAAACCATGGTGATGGTGTGACAACAACAGCAATTAATCTTGCATATGAAATTGCAGCCCTGCAAAAACGAGTCCTATTAATTGATGCTCACTTCCAAATACCAGCAATTGCAACCCAACTTGGTGAGCGAAATGTTAACCGCGACAAGCCACAACAGATTTCGGCAGGTCTTGAACTTTTTGAATTAACTCAAGAAAATGCTGCACAGATGCCACAAATTATTAGTACCGCTAGTTCTGAGGTTGATTTTATTTTGATAGATCTAGCAGTGATGGAGAGCAACCAGATGGTTCTGACAGATCGTAGATGGGGAGGTTCTTTCATCAATTGGGCGTTAGAAAATATTGATGATTTATGGGTCTTAACCTCACCACAGAAAGTGAGTGCACTCCGACTTCGAGAAATAACCGCTGCTATCAATAACGCCACGCTTCGAGCCCGACTCACCTTTATATTGACACAACGCCATAGTGGCAAGAAGGGCGATAGTCAGGAAGAAAATTTCTTAGCTACAGTCACGCCATTGCGACCGCACGCCGTAAGAGTCCTACCAATTGATCTTCGAGGCGTACTGGCAGCCCAAACAACTGGCACGATTTTGATCTCTGCAAATCCACGTGGCACACTCAGGAGAGCAATCGAAGCGTTGGCCAACGAGTTAATCGCTTAACGTAGATCCAAAATTCGAAATCACCACAGCACCTTGTACTCTTAGCGCTATGCGTTCATACCTTGGAGTTTCATATCAAGAACTCACAGAGTTAGTTGAACGCTCGACCCTATCTATCGCCACACTCTTTGCTCCAACTCCACAGTTTCTAGCCTCCCAGATCGAGTGTGATGAAGAGGAGATCGAATTTATTCTCTCGATGCTGGCCGCTGAAGAAGCTCTCGAAGTCTGCAAAGATTCTAATCAACGCTCCTTCGTACTCGCAGTAGAAGTGCCGGGGGCGCAAATCTCAGAACTCGGCGCAGATAGCATTTTGATCTCATCCCCAATTCTCTTTGATTGGATTGCATCAATTTTCCTGGTCTCAGCCGACGGGGAAGAGTTAACCTATTTTGCAACCCAAGAAATTCCCTCATTCTTGCCGAGCTGGAGTTCTTAATGCCATCGATTGATGAGTTCGTTCAGGGTCGCAGTCCACTGACTTCTTCTCAGATTTATCGATTACGAGAACTTGTTGCAGATTGGCAGCTTCTATCTGATCTCTCTTTCGCAGATCTAATTTTGTGGGTCCCACTTCGTAAAGATATGAAGAGTTGGCCAACTGGATATGTTGCGGTCGCACAAATACGTCCCATGACTGCTGCCACAGTATTTACCCACGATATCTTGGGAGATGAAATCAATTGGGGTGATCGCCCGCATATTGATGCTGCACTTTCTAGCGCTGAGATTATTCGCGACACAATTCCAGAGAAGATCGGTGATCTCTTAATCAAAGAGGAGACCACTCCAATTCTTTATGAGGGTGAAGTAATTGCAGTTATTTCACGTCATCGAGATTCTGAATTGATGCGTCAGCCATCTCGGCTCGAACTTAATTATCGCGAAATCGCACATCAGTTATATCGGATGGCGGCCGAAGGAACTTTTCCATACGAGAATGCAAATTCATTCTTTGATCCGGCACCACGTGTAGGTGATGGATTACTCAGAATCGATCTCACTGGTGCAATTTCATATGCCAGCCCTAACGCTAGATCTGCATTTGGTCGGCTGGGATGGAATAAAACTCTCGAAGGCGAACTACTTACTGAGGTTGCAAATCAGATCGCTAATCCACAAAATCACCCACACGAAGAGGCGTTACGAGTTCAACTCTCAGGTCGTGCCATTCGCCGGGTTGAGATTGAGAATAAAGGTGGAACGATTGAGTTATTAGTTCTGCCATTAGTACAGGGATCAGATCGCATCGGCGCGCTAATTTTGCTACAAAATGTGACTGAGTTGCGTCGCCGCGAACGCGAACTAGTCACCAAAGATGTCACTATTCGCGAAATTCATCATCGTGTTAAGAATAATTTACAGACAGTGTCAGCGCTATTACGGTTGCAGGCTCGACGCATTGATGATCCTGCCGCAAGTGCAGCGCTCAATGAAGCGGTTCGAAGAATCGCATCGATAGCACTTGTCCATGAAACGCTATCAACCGGTGCTGATGCCTCGGTGGCTTTTGATGATGTGCTTGATCGCCTAGTAACCCACTCGCTTGACCTTAGTTCTCGAATGAATGAACTTGTACTCACGCGCACCGGAAAAATTGGATCGCTTAATCCTGAGGTGGCAACACCATTGGCGCTAGTTGTTACTGAGTTAATTCACAATGCACTTGAACATGGCCTTGAAGGTGGAGGCAGCTCACTTGAAATTTTGCTGGTACGAAATGAGAAGAGTGCCCAGATTTCGATTATCGATGATGGCGTCGGACTACCTGCTGGATTTGATCTGGCCACATCATCAAATTTAGGGCTGCAGATTGTTCGCACCCTGACAGAGAACGAACTGAAAGGTGAGCTAGTCCTGGAATCTTCACTCAACCGCACTGTCGCACGGCTTAGTTTTCCGATCTAGTTGTGTGGCTCAGATGCACGGGCACGGTTTCGTGCTGCACGACGTTTCAACGCACGACGTTCATCCTCAGATAATCCGCCCCATACTCCAGCATCCTGACCGCTCTCCAGCGCCCAAGACAGGCAAGGCTCTTTTACAACGCAGCGATTACAGACTTTCTTAGCTTCCTCAATTTGTGAGATCGCTGGACCAGTATTTCCGACTGGGAAGAAAAGCTCTGGATCTTCATCACGGCAAGCTGATTGGTGGCGCCAATCCATGACATATCTCCTCTACTGTTTCGGTGTAATCTGGCAATGGATATCGAGGCCAAATTTAAAATTAAGCCATCTAGAGTGATTCTCTTGTGGCGACATCTAATTCTCTCGCGTATCACTGTCTTTAACAAGGATGTAGCGTAAAAGATTTCCAGATAACACGTGATATAAATCGCGCGGACACACCAAGTGAGGTGCCCCCGACAGGAATCGAACCTGTGCACCCGCCTCCGGAGGGCGGTGCTCTATCCCCTGAGCTACGGGGGCGCAGGTCTGTGTAGTTTACGGCAAGAAAGTTCAACCTCTTCATGTAAAGATAAGCGCATGAGCACTTCACTTGAGAACGCATACTTTGCTACTGGCTGCTTCTGGGGAGCAGAACGTCGATTCTGGTCTCTGCCAGGGGTCACTGTGACCTCTGTCGGTTATATGGGTGGCGCCAGCGGTAGCCCTACCTACGAAGAAGTCTGTAGCGGAAAAACAGGTCATGCTGAAATGGTCTCTGTCACCTTTGATCCCAGTGTGATTACTTATGATCGATTGCTGCAGGAATTTTGGGAGATGCACGATCCAACATCACTTAATGCACAAGGTGGAGATATTGGAACTCAATATCGAAGTGCGATCTATACCGATAACCAAGAACAGCTAGAAAAAGTTACTGCATCGCGAGCGAAATATCAGAGCGCGCTGGCAGCCGCCGGAATTGGTGAGATCGTCAGCGAAATCAAAAGCGCACAAGGGATGACCTACTTTCTGGCTGAGGAATATCACCAGCGATACTTGGCTAAGAATCCCAACGGCTACGACTGTCATTCAACTACCGGCGTTGCATTCCCGCTCTAATTCATCGGATTGAGTTTTACCGATAATTATCTCTTGATATTTACAGTTTCCAGCGATACTTTTACAGTCTTGCAGTATTTTTCAGAGCGCTAAGAGCGTTCTCAAAAGTCTTGGGCTGCGCAACGATCGTCAGGAGCGCTAGGTGGCCGGTATCAAAGAGGTAGCGCTTCAGGCTGGCGTCTCAATTGCTACCGTTTCACGTGCCTTGCGCGGATTGCATCATGTAAACCCGGAGACACGTAAAAAAATAATTGAAGCGGCCGAGAGCCTTGGTTATCCAATTGATGCGCAGCAACGAGATCAGGCTAGCCAACGGACAAATAGCGTTGGAATCGTGGCCCCATATATTTCGCGATGGTATTTCGCTCAGATAATTAGTGGTGCGGAGCAAGCGATGCGAGAGGCAGGCTTAGACCTTTTACTCTACAACTTCAGTCAGATGAAGGGGCGTGAGCGGCTCTTTCAACACCAGCTTCTTAAAGGCCGAGTGGATGCGCTGATTGTGATCAGCCTGCCACCCACCGAAGAAGAGTTTGAATCGATGCTTAGCTTAGGCATTCCAGTTGCACTCGTCGGCATGCATCACAAGGAATGTTCCAGCGTTGCCATCGATGATGTGGCAGCGGCGCGGACGGCGACACAACATCTGGTAAATCAAGGTCATAAAAATATTGCGTTGATGTCAGGCCACCCAGATGACCCATTTAATTTCAGCGTTCCACAAGATCGCAGAAAAGGTTTTCTACAGGCGCTCGTTGAAAATGGTTTGGAGTGGGATCCAGCTCGTGAAGTCCATGGCGGATTCACTATGCACACAGCCGCGCGAGCAATGGATGACTTACTTGCACGGCCCAATCGTCCAACTGCAATCTTCTGCGAATCTGATGAGATGGCCTTTGGTGTGATGCAAGCCATCCGCCGACATGGTTTGAAATGTCCGGATGATATTTCGATTATTGGTTTTGATGGTCACGAGATGTCAGAGTTTTCGGAATTAACTACCGTTGAGCAACCGGTACAACTAATGGGCGAGATGGCAGCATGGTCAATAATGGAGCGGATCAGAAAACCCACTAAAGAACCGACATCACTTGTGGTGCCAACAACACTCGTAGTTCGAAATTCCACCAAGCGTCTAGAATCCTGAGTTACTTAGTGGAATACTCACCGCTATGAGCAATGACGAACTGCGAGTGCCGCCGCTCTCAGAACTCTTTACTCATCACAGCGAAAAGTGGCGTGGGTTTCCACAGGATGTAATCCCGCTTCCCGTTGCGGAAATGGACTTTCCAGTTGCTGCGCCAATTCGCGAATTACTGCAGACGATGGTGGCGCAATCTGATTTAGGCTACCTCGGTGCGATTCCTGAGCTTGGGACTTCATTTGCTGGTTTTGCCGAGCGACATTGGAGTTGGAGCGTTGACCCATTAAAGGTGCGCGCCGCCACTGATGTTGGCGTTGGTGTCGTTGAACTATTGCGAGTCTTCACAGTTCCAGGTGATCGAATTCTGATTAATTCACCGGTCTACCAAAACTTCTATAACTGGATTAAAGAGACAAAAGTTGTTGGTTTCGACGTGCCATTTATTCACCACGAGAGTGAGGCCCAGATTGGCACAAGTCCAAGTGATTCGTGGCAGATAGATTGGCCAGCAGTTGAGAGTGCATATCGAAGCGGGATAAAAGTGCATCTGCTCTGTAATCCACATAATCCAATTGGCCGTGTATTTAGTGAAGATGAATTAAATCGATTAGTTGCATTGGCGGTTGAAAATAACGTCATCATTATTAGCGATGAAATTCATGCACCGCTTGAATATAAGGAAAGTCCATTTACTCCAGTTCTGGCCCTTGGCCATGACGCCGAGAAAGTTGCCGTTGTTGTCACCGCTGCTAGCAAAGGCTGGAATATTGCTGGTCTCAAATGTGCAATTATCATTTCTGGTTCTGATGAGATGCATGAGCGGTTAAATGCGCTGCCGTACTCGCTTCACTTTCGAGCCTCACTACTAGGTGCCTTTGCCACCGCGACCGCCTTCGAAAAATGTGAGCCATGGCTTGATGCGGTAATTACTCAGTTAGATCACAATCGTCAGCTCATCGCGGGCTTGCTCGGAGAGTTATTGCCAAATGTGAAGTATGTGATTCCGCAACATTCTTATCTCGCCTGGCTTGATTTCTCGGGCCACAAACTTGGACCAGAGCCAGCAACCAAAATTCTAGAAAAAGCCAAGGTCGCTCTCAATCCCGGCCATACCTATGGAGCGCAATGGGATCAATTCGCTCGACTCAATTTTGCGACGAGCCCAGAGATAATTACTGATGCCTTGACTCGGATTGCTCGAGGACTTGATGGCTAAAAAATATGATGCGGTCGTTGTTGGTGGGGGACATAACGGTTTAGTTGCCGCAACATATTTGGCCAAAGCCGGCAAGAGCGTGCTCCTTCTTGAAAAGTCTGCTGAACTGGGTGGTGCCACGGCAAGCGTTCGAGCATTCCCTGAATTTGACGCCCGGTTATCTCGTTACTCCTATTTGGTCTCACTACTTCCCGATCAGATTGTGAGCGACTTAGGAATTAATTTTCACACCATCGATCGGACCGTTTCATCACACACTCCTTATGTGCGAGATGGCAAACATGAGAGTCTGACGATTTCTACCAATTGGGATTCGCAGACCGAAGCCTCTTTTTTGAAACTTACTGGTTCTGACGAAGAAGGATCCACTTGGCAGAATTTTTATGCCGAAATTTTAGAGTTTGCTAAAATTGCTGCCCCGATGATGCTGCAACCTTTGCTGACAAGATCGCAGATGCGCAGAGCAATTAATATGGATCACATCTGGGAGTATCTGATTGAGCGACCTATCGGTGAAGTTATTGAGGCAAGATTCAAAAATGATGTAGTTCGAGGGGTGATTCTTACCGATGGTCTGATCGGTACATTTGTTGGCGCTTCTGATATTCAAGCAAACATCTGTTTCCTCTACCACCTGATTGGTAATGGAACCGGTCAATGGAAGGTGCCACGTGGTGGCATGGGTGCGCTAGTGCTCGAACTTGAGAGAGTGGCGCGCGCAGCTGGAGTGGAGATCCGACTTGCAAGCGGTGTCACTTCAATTGAAAGTGGTACTGACTCGGTCCTTATCGTCTGTGATGATGAATTTGAAGTTCAAGCAACTGATTTACTCTTCGCCGCCGCACCCCATGAACTTGCTCGATTGCGAAAAACCGCACCACCAAAATCGCTACAAGGGGCACAGATAAAAGTAAATATGCTCCTTACCCGACTTCCACGACTTAAGTCGGGCGTTGATCCTCGAATTGCATTTGCTGGAACATTTCATCTCCACGAGGAGTATTCCAATCTGAATCAGGCGTTTCACAGCGCCAGCAATCTCGTGATGCCTGACCGCATTCCTTTTGAAATGTACTGTCACACCTTGGCCGATCAGAGCATCCTCTCTCAAGATCTGAGTGACCAGGGGTTTCATACACTGACTCTCTTTGCCCTTCAGACCGATGCATCCCTATTTGATTCAGATCCCGAGAACATTCGTGACAGTGCTGTTCAAAAAATTCTGGCTAGCCTTAATGAGTATTTAGAAGACCCAATCGAAAGCGTTCTGGCGAAGAATTCAGATGGAACCTTTGCACTGGAAGCGAAATCACCACTCGACCTCGAGGCTGCGATTGGACTACCAAGGGGAAACATTTTTCATAAAGATTTAGATTTCCCATTTATCGAAGATGGGCAAGATCTAGCGTGCGCACAATGGGGGGCCGAAACGGATGATCCTCATATCTTTATCGCCGGCGCCGGCGCGCGTCGGGGTGGTGGTGTCAGCGCGATTGCTGGACATAACGCTGCAATGGCAGTGCTTGCCCGCGATTAGCCTGCATTACTCTTAGTCCATGGGTTTCGATAAAAATGATAAAGATGTTCGCCACCTAGCAACGCGTGCAATCACAGCGGGCCGGCCTGTTCGTACATCCGATAGCCCACTCAATCCTGCAATCTCTCTCAACGCAACATTTACCGCCGGTGGACCAATAGGTTATGGACGTTTTGGAAATGAAGGTTGGAGTGCAACCGAATCAGCGGTGAGTGCGCTCGAGGGTGGCCAATCATTGATTTACTCATCAGGTATGGCGGCTATCTCTGCTGCATTATCACTTGCACCATGGGGCTCTCATATTGTTGCCTCCAATCAAGGCTATAGCGGTGTTATGACTTTACTTAATGAAGCACAAAGTTCAGGACGTTTTGTCGTTACATTCGTTGATATCTCCGATACAGGTGCAGTTGTTAAAGCTTTAGATGGTGCAGATTTACTGTGGATTGAATCCCCAACAAATCCGGCGCTAGATATTGCAGAGCTTCCAGAAATCATCAGCGCAGCAAAAGAGCGAAAGCTTTTAGTGATGGTTGATAATACCTTTGCAACTGCACTGACTCAACGCCCACTTGAGATGGGTGCTGATGTTGTGATGAATTCTGTAACCAAGTTCCTCTCCGGTCATAGCGATATTCTGATGGGATCACTCTCTACTTTAGATAAAAACCTCTATCAGGCACTTGATTCTTTCCGTAAAATTAATGGATCAATCGCGGGACCATTTGAAGCATGGCTTGCACTTCGAGGAATCCGAACGTTTCCGCTTCGCTTTAAACAATCGTGCGAAAGTGCTCAATTGCTCGCCGAACGACTTCAAGCTCACCCAAAGGTTGCACGCGTGCGATATCCCGGTCTATTAAGTGATCCAGGCCATCTTCGCGCTCAATCGTTTATGGCCACCTTCGGTGCTGTACTTTCCTTTGAAATCGTGGGTACTGCAGCAGATGCTGATCGTGTCTGCGAAAACTCAAAAGTCATAATGTACGCAACCAGCCTTGGAGGAGTGGAATCACTATGGGAGCGCCGCCGCCGCTGGCCAAGTGAAAGTGCGTCGGTACCAGAAACCCTTATCCGTCTCTCAGTTGGCTGTGAACACGTTGACGACATTTGGGCTGATATCGAAAGTTCGCTCGCAACAATCTAAAAAGAGTGTAAATTTAAGCCATGAAGATCTTACGACGACTGCTTGCTAGCTTTGCTGTTATCGCGCTAGCGTTTAAAGGCGTGGCATCGTTTCTCTCATGGGCTGCGCGGCAAGATAACCAGGCTGCTGAAGTTTGGGTAGATGAGGATGAACTTGATTCTTCAGATTCGAAGGAAAAGTAAGTGAGCGATTCTTACATTGCAGGCAGTTGCAATATTGGTGGCGGCGAAATTCGTCGTAGGCAAATCGTTGCGCTTATCGGGTTTGTTCTCTTTCTCACATCTGCTATCTCACTTTTCGCCGCGCAAGCTCCACGTGGTGCACGAATTGGGCTTTTCTTTCCACTCATGATCGCTTCAATCGGATGGGTACAGTCTCGCAAGAGGTTCTGTCTGGCTTATGGATTCATGGGAACATTTAATTTTGGAAAGCTAGGCCAAATTTCTCGTGTCTCAGATGCTGCTGCTCGACGTGCAGATCGCGCCACTGCACTTTCAATATTGGGGCAAGCACTCCTTTACGCAAGCGTTGCTACAGCCGTGGTTTATATCTTACCCACTTCACTCTAAATTCTCTTACATTCTTGGTGCAATCGTGCCATTGTTAGAGAACGAACTATTGCTGTGGAATTGAGTAAAAATGCAGATAGTTATTCACACCCGCCATGCAGATCTTGCCGATGATTTCTCGGAAATCGTGAAAGAGAAAATTAATTCTTTAGGTAGATTCAGCGTAGAGATCGAACGAATCGAGGTGGAGGTATTAAAAGAGGGTAATCCCAGCCAAGGCAAAGAGTCACATCACGTCATCATCACCACTCATGGGGCCGGCCCCTTCTTTCGGTCAGAGGCAAAATCTTTCAATGATCTAGCGGCATTCGACGATGCTGTAAGTAGCATTGAACTTCAGATTAGAAAAGTTCATGAGAAGAGTAAGAGTAAAGATCGTGATTCACTTCGATTTAAAAAAGGTGAAGTCGTTAATTAATTATTTTTAGATTTACTTGGCGAAGTAGTCGCACTCTTTGAAGTACTTGCCTTCAGCGGGCTTAGTGGGGCAATGGGTGGTTCTGGTTCTGGACCCAAACTCGCGACAGCTTCATCTCTAATTTTTGCAGCCGCAGCACAGGCAGCCGAATGACTTGCCTTGCTGGCTGCACTTCTTCCTAGAAGTTTTGAATCCTCACCTGCCTTAATGATTGCCTGCATGAATTCTATAGAAATCTTACGTAACCCTCGCTCGTACTCTTTAACTACAAGTTCATAACTCTTTATATCTTTTTTAAAGGCTTGCATATTATTTATATATATCTGAGTCGGAGAAAGTGTTGAAGTCGGTGAAGGAGAAGGTTTTACTTCAGCAAATGATGCGGGTGTGAAATAAAGGGATAACGAAATCACGAGAGAGAGAGATGAAACGATCGCCTTACCTTTATGCACTATCTATCCCATTCATTGTTCGTGAAGATAACCAACTTTGGCAGGAGAATGTGTGAAGTCTCTGTGAAATTGACTTCGGCACGCGGAGAGTAAAATATCGCATCCGTGACGGTGGAAATGTCGAGTAATACCTGCAAGGCTACGGTCATGAGCAGAGAAGATAACACATCAGCGAAAATTCTTATTGTCGATGACGAGGCAGGCGTCCGAGATCTCCTAACCGATGCCTTGAGAATGGCTGGATTTGAAACGCAGGCGGCAGGTGATGGCATGAGCGCGCTGACCCTACTGAGGACTTTCACTCCCGATCTCATGATCATCGATATCAACATGCCGTTAATGGATGGCTTTGAGTTGGTAAGCCGTCTTCGCAGCGCGGGAAATAGCGTTCCAGTATTGATGCTTAGTGCGCGAGCAGATCGAGTTGATGTGACTCGTGGCTTAACGATTGGAGCCGATGATTATGTTGTAAAGCCATTTGGACTCGAAGAACTTGTGCTGCGCATTCGGGCCATTCTCAGGAGATCATCGGCTGCAAACTCCACAACGGTAGTACTTAGTTGTGGTCCTATCTCAATCGAACACTCAACCCATATAGTTCAATTTGCTGGCTCTGAAGTCTATCTCTCGCCGACAGAATATCGATTACTACAAGTGTTGATTGAGAACAAAAACAGAGTGCTATCCAAATCTTTACTTCTCGATGAGGTGTGGGGAATCACCTTTGAATCTGAGAGTACGGTGGTTGATACCTACATCTCTTATCTGCGTAAGAAATTGCATAAAGAGGGCTTTGATGGGATAAAAACTATTCGTGGAGTTGGTTTTGTCATCCAGGAGCCCAAGAAATAGTGAAACGCTGGTCGATTCGTTTTATAATTCTTAGTGCGTTGATTACAACCGCGATCTCATTAACAATTGGGGGATTTGCATCCGTTTCTCTTAAAAATTCGCAGATCGAAACTGTCGATGCGCACCTAACGCTGATTGCAGATCAAGTAATTTCAAATCCATCAGCGCCGGTTTCAACAGCTCTTGATGCAGTTTCTCGTGAGGATTTTAATCTCACGATTGGCCTACTCTCTGGCGCAGGCGAATTCATGGTTATTAATCGCTCCCAGCTTCTTTTCGAGATTGCTCCAAGTGAAAAAGTTCTTAAAAGTGCAAGAAATTCAGTTGTCACAATCGATGGCTCACAGCAATATCGACTTCTCACTCTCGAAATCTCAGGTGGGGATTTGCTTGTTCTTGCTAATTCACTCGAGGAGATAAATCAGACTTTTGCTCGTAATGTTAACCGCCTTCTCATTTTTACCTTCCTTATAGATTTAATTGCAATTTTATTAACGTCCCTACTTCTTTTACGAAATAACCGAAAGCTTCAGGATGATTCGCTTCTCAGAATGCAGAAATTTTTAGCAGATGCTTCTCATGAACTTCGAACGCCACTTACTGTCATTAAAGGGTATTCCGAGATGCTCTCAAAAAATCAGATCAAAGAAAAGACTGATCAACAACGTACATTTTCGCGGGTGAATTCGGAGATTATTCGGATGGAGAATTTGATCCACGATCTGCTGCTCTTGGCCGAACTTGGTGAAACGACAGATCCTTCTCAGGAAAGTGTTGATCTCACCAGCCTAGTGAGAGGTTACCTAAGTGATTTCAGGGTTCTCCATCCAGATCGCGCTGTTGTAGAAGAGATTGACGAGGACGTTTTTCTTGCTGGATCAATCGACCACCTACGACGCCTACTTCAGAATATTCTCAATAATATTTCTCGCCATACCCCAGTAGATGCGCCGGTAAAAGTAGCACTGAGGAGAGAGGCAAAGAAAATTATGCTGTCGGTAGAAGATGGTGGCCCCGGATTACCCGAAAGTGCATATCAAGAGGGAAGCCATTTACTAAACCGATTTAACCCACGGCGTTCTTCGAAACAGGGCGGGTCTGGCTTAGGACTTTCAATTATTGCTGCGATTGTTAGCGAACATGGTGGGCGACTGCAACTACGAAGAAGTAATCTCGGTGGCCTCGCAGTTGTGGTCGAAATTTAATTAAGGTATTTTTTTGTCTTTTCACGAGTACTAATGAGGCTGGCAATCGTTGCCAGGGCCAAGCAACCCACAATTACTGTCAAGCTCTGAGTAATCGTGACCTCAGGGATATCTACTCCGTTGATGGTGTCGATACCTACAGCATGGCAAGCATGGAAAATAAGTTTAATTCCGATGAAACCAAGTACAGCTGAAAGCCCTTTGCCGATGTAAACAAGTCGCGCCATCAGACCACCAATTAAGAAGTAGAGCTGGCGAAGTCCCATGAGAGCGAAAATATTGGCAGTAATGACAATATAGACATTTTCAGTTAATCCAAATATGGCGGGGATCGAATCAAGTGCAAAGAGAAGATCGGTAAGACCAAGTGCAATGAGAGCGATAGTAAATGGCTTCATACCCTTGCTCTGCATAAAATTAATGAGCCGGCTTTCCTTCGGCTCTTCTTCATCCGAATGGGAACTTTCTGAGAATAGTTTTACCGCTGTATAGATAAGGAATGCTCCAAAGATAAAGAAGACCCATTCAAACTGCTCAATCGCTGCCTTGCCTAGCGAGATAGCGATTATTCGAAGAACCAGAGCAATCAGAATTCCAATCAGAAGCGCCAACTGTTGTTTCTGTTTATCAATTTTTAGACGGGTAAGAATTAAGACGAAAACGAATAAATTATCGAACGAGAGCGAGTACTCGGTCAGCCATCCGGCAAAGAACTCCTGCTGTTCTTTGGCGCTTAGCCACGTGCTGAGAAAAAGTCCGAATGCACTAGCAAGTAAGACATAAAAAGCGCTCCAGAGAGTTGCCTCTCGCATGGATGTATCTTTTTCGCGGCGCGCGATAGCCCAAGCAAAGTCAAGTCCAATAATCACAAGCAGGGCAGATATCGTGATAATCCAATTTGTCGTCGAAATTGTGGCTACTGTGCTCATGGCCGAACCATAACAGTCTGGCCAACTGCGGTAATTTATACCTATGTCAGCTGATGCTCGAATCTCACTGGATCTCGCATTTCAAGAGATTTTGGCAAAATTTGATGCCCCAGAATTAATCGCTCGAGTTGTTCTTTCTGGACGGCGTAGAAATATGCGGGTAGTAAGTGATCGTGTTGATATACGTCCAGTATTAATTAAGGACCAATTAAATTTTCAAATTTCAACATCTGATGGGCGGGGGGTAACCACTAAGAATTATTTACCATCCGAACTTCCAATAAAAGAAATGATTACTTCAGGATATGCAAATATTCTGGTGGAAGGCATCGAGAACTCTCTTTCACTTCAGATCACAAAGAAAGATGAACCGCTCTTATCTACTATTCAGGGTGTTGGCCAAAAAGATTTATCTCATGACCGTAAAAAAGATCGCCTACTAGATCCAGCTGATCCATTTTTATTTGAGGTCGGTATCTCAAATGCAGCGGGAGTAATAAAATCATCTAAGAGTGATAAATACCTACAAGTTGAAGAATTTCTCCGTTTAGTAGTTCCAACGCTGGAAGCAGCTATCGAAGCCGGACACATTCACCGACCCACAATCGATAACCCGTTAACGATCGCTGATCTTGGATGTGGCCATGCGTATCTCACCTTTGCCACACATCAGTATCTGCGCTCGATCAATATGGCGGTTAAAGTTATTGGAATTGATATACGAACGGCGTCGAGAGATCGCAATAATAAAATCGCGCAGAAACTTGGGATTACCGACACCATCGAATTTCTGGCCGAGGAGATTTCCCAGACATCTTTCGCCCGGGCAGATGTTGCGATCGCGTTACACGCCTGTGATACCGCAACAGATGATGCGATCGCATGGGCTGTTAACTGCAACGCTTCGCTGTTGATGATCGCTCCCTGCTGTCATCACGATATTCAATCTCAACTCACGGAATCTCCGGAGCCGTGGTCGATGCTCACGCGATATGGAATTATGCGAGAGAGACTTGCAGATCTTCTAACGGATGCGCTTCGGATGCAGATTCTCAAATTACGTGGATATCGCGTTGAAGGTATTGAATTTATCGGTGGTGAACACACACCTCGGAATCTCATGATTCGAGCAATAAAGACTGGTGCGAAGGTCGAACCGATCGAGATTGCGCGCTATGAAGAGATGATTGCCGCATGGAAGATAAAGCCTGCGCTTTCTCGCCTGCTCAAGCATTAGAATATGGAACATGTCTAAAGTACTTGCATCTCTTCCAGTAGGTGAAAAAGTTGGGATCGCATTCTCTGGCGGTCTGGACACATCGGTAGCCGTTGCCTGGATGCGCGAGAAGGGTGCAGTCCCTTGCACTTACACAGCAGATCTTGGTCAATATGACGAAAGTGATATTGATTCGGTGACAGTGCGCGCAAAAGAGTATGGCGCAGAGATTGCTCGACTTGTAGATTGCAAGACCACACTCGTTGAAGAGGGTCTAGCTGCGATTGCTTGCGGAGCATTCCATATACGTTCAGGCGGAAAACAGTATTTCAATACCACCCCACTAGGTCGGGCAGTTACTGGCACGCTACTTGTGAGAGCGATGCTTTCGGACAAGGTAGATATCTGGGGAGATGGCTCTACTTACAAGGGCAATGACATCGAGCGTTTCTATCGCTACGGACTTCTTGCAAATCCGAACCTTCGAATTTATAAGCCATGGCTGGATGCTGATTTTGTGCGCGAACTTGGTGGCCGAAAAGAAATGTCTGAGTGGTTAGTTGCGCATAACTTTGCTTATAGAGATAGCACCGAAAAGGCTTACTCAACTGATGCAAATATTTTGGGTGCAACACACGAGGCAAAAAATCTAGAAAATCTTGATGCATCAATTGAAATCGTTGCTCCAATCATGGGAGTTCGATTTTGGGATGCATCGGTCGATATCGCTTCAGAAGATGTAAAGATTGAATTTGTGCAAGGTCGCCCAGTGGCAATTAATGGCGAACGCTTTGATGATGTTGTAGATCTGATGAACAAGGTCAATGAAATTGGGGGCCGTCATGGTCTCGGTATGGCCGATCAGATTGAGAATAGAATTATCGAAGCAAAAAGTCGTGGAATTTATGAAGCACCAGGAATGGCGTTGCTCTTTATTGCTTATGAGCGTCTGCTCTCTGCGATTCATAATGAAGATACGATCGCAAATTACCACGCAGAGGGCCGTCGACTTGGTCGCCTTCTCTACGAGGGACGTTGGCTAGATCCACAATCGCTTATGTTGCGCGAATCGCTGCAGCGATGGGTTGCTTCGGCGATTACCGGTGAAGTCATCCTGCGCCTGCGTCGTGGTGATGATTATTCAGTTATCAATACAACTGGTCCACACTTGAGTTATCACCCAGATAAACTTTCGATGGAACGTACCGAGGGCGCTGCATTTGGCCCGACCGATCGAATTGGCCAACTCACCATGAGAAACCTTGATATTGCTGATACTCGCGAAAAACTTGAGCTCTACCGCGAACAAGGCCAACTCGGTCAAGGCGAATTTAAATTAATTGGCGAATTAGAGCAGAAGTAATTCACCTCGACAGTTAGGATCTGACCATGAAAAAAGTTGCTGCAATTCTTGCACTCTCACTCGTTGCCCTCACCGGCTGCTCAGAAATAGGAGATACCGTGTCATCAGATACTCTCGTTAAGGTCACCGCTAATTCAGGCGAAGCACCAACGATTACCGCACCTTCAGGGGATGCACCTACTGAACTGATTGCACAAGACGTCATTGTGGGTACTGGTACCGAAGTTGTAGCAACTTCAACTCTCACAGTTCATTACACGCTGATGAAATGGTCAGATGGAAGCATTCTTGAATCTTCGTGGACTGGTGGAGCACCTGCAACATTTCCTCTCAGTGGCGTCATTGTTGGATGGCAGCAAGGTTTGGTGGGTGCAAAAGTTGGTGCACGTCGCCTGTTGGTAATTCCGCCGGCACTTGGATATGGCCCAATGGCTGGACATCCACTTGAGAAAGAGACTCTCATTTTTGCAGTCGACATCATCGCAGTCTCCTAAAGCACTTAAACACAAGTGAGTCTGCTGCACGCACTAGATCTACTTTCGGTATTTGTCTTTGCGCTAGTTGGCGCGCGGGTGGCTGCCGATCGAGGTCTTGATTACGGTGGCATTGCACTTGTTGCAATCGCCGCATCAGTATCTGGTGGAACTCTGCGTAATTTATTCTTAGGGATTAAACCAATTCTGATCACTGATCCTTGGGTAATTGCCAGCGTGATTGCAGCTGTCTCTATCACTCTGAGTATTCGACGTGTTACCAAAATTGGAAAAACTCTACTGATTATGGACACCTTCGGATTGGCAATTGCTACCGCATCTGGAGTTCAACTTGCCTATCAAGTAAATAGCCCTTGGTTTGCCATAATTATTTTAGGTGTGATCACAGCGATCACCGGCGGATTATTACGTGATCTTTTATGCCAAGTAGAACCAGTTTTGTTGCACCGTGAGACCATCGCAACATCATCGCTCGTTGGCGCGATTGCATTTGTTTTACTCATTGAATTTGGGGTTGAACTCACGATCTCGACAATTGCTGCTGGCGCGCTGGTGGCGCTCACCCGCTTTATCTCGATTCGCTTTGATCTCCATCTACCAACTTTCAGTAAACCTGGTCAGTAGAAGAAGCCTCAATTGAATCTAGTTTTTGAGTACCTGCAAGGCGATGTTGAGGTCTCTTTCAAAGACCATTAAAGATGGGCCTTGTAAAGTTTGGGTTAGCGTTGCCTTAATATTTGAATCTTGAAGTTTAAGCAACGCCATCTGGGCTTCAATGTAATTTGTTGGAGTCGGCAAAGGCTTGAGAAGACCATACTCATCTTTTTTGCCCGCCCTGATCGGTGTAACAATCATTTTCTTATTAGAGGAGAAGGCCCATTTAAGAAAGAAAATCAAAAGACCTACCGCAAAGAAACCACCAAAGGATGATAGAAAAAGCGCATTATTGATTCCACCTAGCATCGCTGCTACCTATCCTTGAATTACGCCGGTGGCGAGTAGTAGAAGGAGGAGTGATCCTAAACAAATACGATAAATGATAAAGGGAGTAAAACTTCTGGTTGCGATGAATTTCATCAACCAAGAAATTACAAAGTAACCAATTACAAAAGCTACTGCCGTTGCAGCAAGTGTTTCCAGTAACGAATATGGAGCCGAAGGATTTACTTCATTTATAGCGGTTTTAAGTTCGTAGAGACCGCTACCGAAGACTGCTGGGATAGCTAGTAAGAACGAATATCGAAGGGCGCTATCTCGCTTGTATCCAAGAGTGCGCCCCATTGCGATGGTTGCTCCTGAGCGAGATACGCCAGGGATCAGTGCAATGGATTGAGCCATCCCATAAAGAATTCCATGATTGACCTTCAGGTTTGATAAATCGCGAGCACTCTTACCAAAGCGATCTGCAATACCGAGAATAAGTCCAAAGACAATCATGACTGTTGCAATAATCCAGAGCGATCTGAAGGTTTCTCTGATCGTATCTTGCAAGAAATATCCCAGGAGAACAATTGGTAGCGAGCCCAATCCAATTAACCATCCTAAGCGTGCATCTGATTTCTCAGATTCATTTTGTGCACGTCGGGTAAATGTTGCACCAAACCATGCACTAATTATTCGACTGATGTCTTTTCTAAAATAGAGCAGCACCGCAAGTTCAGTGCCGATCTGAGTGATTGCAGTAAAAGTTGCCCCTGGATCAGTTGCATTAGGTAAAAATTCACCCGCGATGCGAAGGTGCGCGCTAGATGAGATTGGCAAAAATTCGGTGAGGCCCTGCAATAATCCTAGGAAGAGCGCCTCAAACATGGAGAAAGTATCGCACTTGTACTTGTTGAATACGCTTCCAAAACCATCCAAAAAAGTGTACTTTTGCCTCATTGAATTGAACTAATGGATCTGAGGCCCTCATGTCACGTAAAGCCAACATCAAATCGTTACTGACGGAAGATCGCTCGCTTATTCCTGAGAGATTCATTAATAAGCTAGAGGATGCGGTGCACGGGTTTCTTGGAATTACTTTATTTTTACTAGGTCTAGCAGCCAGTTTCTTTATGATCGAGCGATTGGTGACTACTCGACCATTTTTTCCTACAGGATTGATTCAAGCAATCAACGATATACTTTTCATTGTGATTATCCTTGAGATTATGAGGACAGTTACCAAGCGATTTACTGATGGGTTTTTTCAACTGGATAGTTTTTTAATAATTGGTGTCATTGCTGCAGTTCGCCATATTCTGACGGTGGGCGCTTCTCTTACCCTTGAGACTCAGAAACCATGGGAGTACTTCAAACGCGCAATGATGGAGCTCGGAGTAAATACCGGCATTGTGATTACCCTAGTTTTTGCAATATTTCTTTCGCGCTCTTTGCAGAGGAAGAGACTCGACGACTAAGCGTCGAAATCTCCTCCACGGCCAGAAATTTTTTTCCTTTTCTTTCCCAAATTTTCAAAGCGAAAAACGGCTGCTCCGACAAGGATTGCAAATATAAGGAAAAGAATTACGCCTTCTCTCATCTTTAACCGAGTACGGCCCAGAGAACGAGTGCAAAGCTAATCAAGCTAAGTCCGACCAAAATGATTGCCATAATGGATAAGAATCCACGTGAGCTGGCTATCTTGGTTGCGAGAGCTGACTTGTTTTCGATCTTCTTGAGATCAATAAGCAAAGCTTCTGCCTCACGGATTGTTGCATACTGAGTGATCACTGCCAATATTCCAGTGGCTGCGGTTGCGCCAATCGCTAGATATTTTGCCCCATCTGAGGCGTTTTCAAATTGTCCAAATGCCGCTAGTACAAAAACACCAAGTAGTACAAGTGCTGGTGCGACCTGTGCTGCGATTATCTGAAAACGCTTGGCATTCCATAATTCTAATAGATCATCTTCTTGCATTCTAAGCTCCTTAAGTATCAGATGTTCTTTCTGCTGGTCCGAGGGTAGGTGCTGACCTAGGTATTCACAAGGGGAAATGCCATAATTGGCCATGGTTACTACAAAAGTGGGTCGCGGAATGAGTATTTTTCTCATTGTCGCAGGGATTGGGCACTTCATCTTTCCGCAAGGGCTTGATAAAATTGTTCCCGAATTTCTTCCAGGTGATCCACGGGTCATGACTTACCTGAGCGGTCTTGCTGAGATTGCAATTGGAATTGGGCTACTTACATCTCTTGACAAAAAAATTGCAGGAAAATCGGTGCGACTGCTTGCAGCATATGCAGCGCTATTACTTTTCGTAGCTGTGTATCCAGCCAATATTAAAATGGCGATTGATTGGAGTTCTCGCCCGATGCCAGAGCCGCTATTTGCCTATGCACGTCTGCCACTTCAACTTGGTTTGTTTTACTGGGCATGGTCAATAATTAAAGCGATTAAAACACTCAAATGAGCCAACAAATCAAGGCGATTGTTTTTACGGATGGTGAGTGTGAATTTTGTAAATCGAGCCTCAAGTGGATTAAACAGAAGCTCGATTTCACGGCATTTAACTACCAGGATGCAAATCTCGACTCATTCGGTCTCTCGCTAGCGCAGTGCGAAAAAGCGATTTATGTCATCTACGATGGTCGGACATACGTTGGCGCACAGGCAATTGCACTGTTGCTAAAACTTCGTGGCAATCGTCTTATCTCAAAGTTTATAAATTTTACCGGGCCACTCGGTAGGTTTGGGTATCACTGGGTAGCCGCACATAGATCTGGTTTGCTTGTAAAAATAATTAAGCGCGGTCTCGATCTATCAAATACCAAAGCTAATAAAAACCGCCATCGTCGCTAGCCCCAAAAGAATTGAGAATGGAAAGGCAAATATTCGGGGCAGCGGTGTCAGGTATATGAAAGATGCCGCCAGAATTATTAGAGCCACATTGCTTTCTGTTGCAAAATAAAGAATGAGTGAAGATCCACCGAAGGTTGCCAGGCAGAGATATTTAGAGCGCATTACTCCAAGTATTTGTGGCAATCCGAGAATCCCACTGAGGCGGTCCTCCTCGAGGTCTTTAAATACATTTGCTACATGAACCCCAACACCAAAAAGCCCACCGATTGCAGCCATCCATAATTTAAGCGGCGACTGCGTACTGCCAAGGACGATGATGGGTAGCAAGCCGAAAGAGAGTAGATATGGCAAGAACGAGAAAACAGTGGATTTTAATTTAGCGTTGTAGGCCAGTGCACTGAGCACTGCCACTAGATGTAGCACCCCAAAGCGGTTATTGAGTGGCCCAAAGATCGTAAGCAAGATCAAAAGCAGAGAATCAACGCTGATTGCAATCTGCACTGCAGTTGGTGAGATTTCGCCAGCAACAAGTGGCTTACTTACTCGGTTATGTCGAAGGTCATCTGAGTAATCGATGAGGTCATTACTCCAGCCCACAATGAGTTGACCTGAGAAAAATGTCAGCCCAATAAGCAACGCAGTCGTGAGATCGCTCGTTCGCCAGCCGAGGGCAATAGTGAGAGTGGTAACAGTTAAAGTCGGAATAAAGTGCGAAGCTTTAAAGAGTGCAATGAATCGAGTGATCATAGAGAGAGTAATTCTCCGGGACCAAATTGTTCGGCAGAATCTTTATCGCCACGAAGCAGGTGCACTTTGCCTTCTCCAGCTACCCGCCATTTCATCTCTGCAAAATTTGCCTCAACGTCTTGGCTCATCCCAGTAACGAGGGCGGTGCATTCATCAATTCCGATCACCTTGGTGCCATCAGGAGCGGTGAGTAGAAGTCGAGCCGCACGATCTGGAATCCAGCGAAAGAATTTGTCATAGTGGGGGATAGTTCTAATTTCCCCGATTAATCCAAGGCCGGTGGTTCCCTCTTCTTTAGGATGGAAAAAATTTGGTACGTGGTTACCCATCGCCATTGCACCAGCGCTACATCCGGCCAATGAACTTCCTTGCTCCCATGCAAGTTCAATTGCCTCCCATACAGGGGTGCCATAAAGAGTTCTTGCCAAGTACCCCGGATCTCCACCAGATAAATAAATCAGACCAGCATCTGCAATCTGTGCTGCGTACTCACGATTCATTGCAGCCTCTCGATCATAGATCGGTAGGAATATTTGTTCGGTATCTAAAAGATCTGCCTGTTCGCCACCTAAGGTTTTCCAAAATGCCAAGCGGCTCGGATCTTCTTGACCAGCAGCAGTTGGAATCTGCACATAGTTATTTGCTTTACCTAGGGTGATCGCATTTTGCAAAAGTAAATTTTCTAGTTCACTCATTACAGGCAGATATTCACCTGATCCAACTAAAGCGAGTGCACCCGGCATCTCATCAGGATAGCCGACCTCATGCTTAAATGGTTCATGAAGGTTGAAATCCGCTTACTGAAAGCATCTGATAGGGATGCTTGGTTAGCGCTATGGCAGGGCTATCTTGATTTTTACAAAACGATTCTGACGCCAGCGCAGACTGATTTAACGTGGAAAAGATTCTTTGATCCAGATTTCAATAGTTTTGCATTGGTTGCCGAAGGTGAAGGCGAAGTAATCGGCTTAACTCACTACAGTTTTCAAACCTCGACCTGGTCAGATGGTGGATATTGCTACCTTGAGGATCTTTTTGTAAATTCCGCTCATCGTAGTGGGGGCACGGGAGCCGCACTCATTGATCGTGTGAAAGAAATAGCTTTAGCGGCAAATTGCTCTCGGCTTTATTGGAATACAGATGCAACCAATTCAACGGCTCGGATCCTTTATGACAAGTATGGGAAGGTGTCTGGCAAAGTCCAGTATCGGATACATCTGAACGAGAATTAATTCTCAACTTTGAGCATTGAACAGATTTCCTATCTAGATTTGCGCAAAAACAATTTTCGTTTGAGATAGTGCATACGAACTGCAATTCGGGATTTAAGGCTGGCTTTTTCGCCATTTGTGAAGACTGTTAGTTCAATCAACGGATCAGTATTTTTTATAATCCGCTCAAAGTTTTCCATCGAAATCTTTTCGACTAACTCCTCCTGCTTGCTATACGAATCGAATTGACCGATTTCAGTCCCGCCACAAAAACGACATGAGGAACTCTTGGCAGGTACTCGCTTCTGACAAGCAGGGTTGAGACAAAGTGGCACATGAACCTCCAGTCAACGGGAAACTGTGGAGACCTGAAAAGTCTAAGTGGGTTGTGAGGGACTCGAACCCCCGACCCAGGCATTAAGAGTGCCTTGCTCTACCAACTGAGCTAACAACCCAAACTCATTCAAAAGGTCGAATCTTTGAATGCAGAACAGACCCTATCAGTGTGTTTGGGCTGCTTTGGCCACCTTACACGCGTAATGTTTGAGAGATGAGTCGCTGGGAAATACAGGTAGCCATAGGACTTTCGATGGTGGTGGGGCTGGGTGGGGCTGTTCATTCGGTCTCTGCCGCCTCGGTTTCTAATGCGGCAGAGGTGAGTGCGGCTTCGGTGTTGGCGACGTTGGCCGTGAAGGGGCGTGCGCCGAAGACTGGATATTCTCGGGATCAATTTGGGCAGACATGGGCTGATGTAAATCGCAATGGCTGCGATACCCGCAACGATATGTTGAAGCGTGATCTGACTTCGATTATTTTTAGAGAGAAGACCCGGGATTGTGTCGTGGCCTCAGGGGTATTGGTGGATCGATATTCAGGAGAGACGATCAACTTTGTCCGGGGCAATATAACAAGTATGGCGGTGCAGATAGATCACGTGGTCGCGTTGTCGAATTCATGGCAGACGGGTGCATTTAAATTGACGATGGCTGCGCGGACTGCGATGGCGAATGATCCGATGAATTTATTTGCAGTTAAAGGTTCGCTGAATTCACAAAAGGGCGCAGGTGATGCCGCGACGTGGTTGCCACCGCTGAAGAGTTTTAGATGTACCTACGTTGCACAACAAATTGCGGTGAAGGCGAAGTATTCGTTGTGGGTGACTGCGCCGGAGAAGGAAGCGATGGTGCGTATTTTGAGCAGTTGCTCAAAACAAGGAGTTCCTAGCGCTTAGTTGTGGCTATCTTTGTAGCGTTGGTATGAAGCAACAATTTCTAATTCGGCCGCGTCGTGACCGACCCAATCGCCACCGTGTACTTCTTTACCGGGTTCAAGTGTTTTATAAACTTCGAAGAAGTGCTTGATTTCATCGAGTTCGTAAATTGGAACATCTGCAAGATCGTTAAGCCCTGACTTACGAATATCACCGGCGGCAACACAGAGAAGTTTGTCATCGCCACCTTTCTCATCGGTCATACGGAACATTCCGATAACGCGGCAAGAGACAACGCACCCTGGGAAAGTTGGTTCATCCAGCATCACCAAAGCATCAAGTGGATCACCATCGTTTGAGAGTGTGTTCTTTACGAATCCGTAATCGTGTGGAAAGCGAGTGGCGGTGAAGAGCATACGATCGAGGCGAACCTCGCCGGTCTCATGATTGATCTCGTACTTGTTCCGTGAGCCAGCAGGAATTTCAACGACGACATCGAAGATCATCTGCGAACTCTTTCTCTCGGGTACGAACCTGAACTTGCAGTAAAACTTGCGGTAAAACTTGGGGTGAACGACGGGGCTCGAACCCGCGACATCTCGGACCACAACCGAGTGCTCTACCAGCTGAGCTACGCCCACCATGTGTTGCGGAGCTAGTCTACCTTTTCCGTGGGGGTGATCAGCCCCGGAATAAATATGTTTTTCCGGTAATAAGCCAGCTCTGCGATCGAATCCTGAATATCACCAAGGGCGCGGTGGTTGCCAGTCTTGGGTGGGGCTGCGAAATAGATCTTGGGATACCAGCGGCGGACGAGTTCTTTCACACTGGAGACATCCACGGTGCGATAGTGCAGGTACTCACTTAGCCGCGGCATATCTCGTGCGATGAATCCGCGATCGACGCTGACTGAATTACCGGCCAAAGGTGACTTGCCTGCGATCGTGCCAGCGGATTCGAGATAGGCCAGGATCGCATCTTCGGCTGCGCTCATGCTGACTCCATCAGGAATCTGGGTGATTAATCCTGAGGTGGTGTGCATCGTGGTGACGAATTCATTCATCGCCGCCAATTTTTCGGGGGTGGTCGCAATCACTACATCGACACCTTCACCGATTAGATTGAGGTCGGAGTCGGTGACAAGTAGTGCGATCTCAACGAGTGCATCATTTTCGAGAGAGAGCCCCGTCATTTCACAATCAATCCAGATCAGATGCGGAAGTTCGGTAGCCATTGGGGGAGTTTAGAGGCTCGATCAGAGATTTCGTGAATTCAGCACTCGTTCACCTCCTGTTTACTTGCCATCACCATCAATTCTACGAAAGGGATGCAAGATAACGGCCATGAGCATCGCTGTAGATCCGGTGAAGCCGCGCGAAATTACAACCCAGCCGCGGCTATCTGATCGAGTATTCCGTGGAATCGTCACAACCGGGGGGTTCTCCTCTCTACTTATTCTTGGACTAATTTCGCTCTTTCTTGGATACCGCGGCTTTGAGGTATTTCGTAATGAGGGCTTGAGCTTTATCACCAGTTCTGAGTGGTCAATTGTTTTTGATGAGAGCGGAAATATCGTTGAGAGTAACTTTGGCTTAGCAGCGATGTTGGTTGGCACAATTCTCTGCGCACTCGTTGCAGTAATTATTGCAGTTCCAATTTCGGTCTTCTCGGCGCTCTTTCTTAACTTTTACGCACCTGCCTGGCTTAAGAAAATCTTGGTTGCAGTCATCGATCTGATGGCTGCCTTCCCGTCCATTCTCTTTGGCGTTTGGGGTTTCCTCGTATTAATGCCTAGCGTTGAGTACTGGGCAAAATTACTCAATAAGTATCTGGGTTTTATTCCACTCTTTGAAATCAAGCCGTACTTTGCGACGCGCTCGCCATTTGTTGCTGGCGTTGTACTCGCAATTATGATTATTCCGATTATTACATCTGTCTCACGTGAAGTATTTGCGCAAGCACCGTTAGATCGAATTCAAGCGGCTTATGCACTCGGTGCCACCCGTTGGGCAATGATTAAAGCAGTTGTGATTCCGCATGGTCGAAGCGGTGTCATTGGCGGAGCAATGCTTGGGCTTGGACGTGCAATGGGCGAGACGGTTGCGGTATTTACTGTGCTTAACATTGTTTTCCAAGTCAATTGGCACATTCTTCTAGGCGCTGGTGGAAACGTCGCATCGCTAATTATTTTGAAGTTTGGTGAAGCAAGTCCTTACGAAATTAAGGCGTTGATGGCAGCCGGTTTGGTGCTCTTTGTGCTCACTCTTGGTGTTAACGCACTGGCTGACTTCATCGTTAAGCGCACCGGAAAGTCGGGACGTTGAATACGATTCCAACGCCAAGTATGCCTTGGGCTGCGACACCAAAAGATCGCTTACGTGATTTGTTAATTTTGGTCGGCACGATTGTTTTCACCTATGTTTTTGTTGGGCTAAGTCCAATGAATGGAAAGCTCGCATACTTCTCAATCTTTTTCCTTACCTATGCGATTTTGACCGGCACATATCAAGGAGTCACTCGCGGAAGTGCAGCAGCTAAGGATGCAGTTGTCAGTAGTATTGTTGTCGTCGGTGCAGTCGCTACCCTCATCCCAATCACAAGTATTTTGGCAACAGTGATCGCAAAGGGTTACAAGGGACTTTCAATTAATCTATTTACAACTGACATGTCGCTTGCTACTGCAACTGATCCGCTTTCAAATGGTGGACTTTTGCATGCGATTACCGGAACACTCACACTTGTTGCAATCGCACTCATTATTAGCGTGCCACTTGGAATTCTTACCGCCCTTTACATGACCGAGATCAAAGGCCGCTTCATGAAGCCAATTAAGTTTTTGGTGCAGGCGATGAGTGGCGTGCCATCGATCGTTGCTGGACTTTTTATTCTCTCCGCTGTGCTGTATCCGATCACTAAATCTTCATCTGGTTTGATGGGAGCACTCGCGCTCTCAATCTTGATGATTCCAACTATTGCTCGCACATCGGAAGAAGTACTTCTACTAATCCCATCAGAGTTACGTGAGGCAGGTGTTGCACTCGGTGGAACTCAATGGCGCACTGTGGCCATGATCGTTGTTCCAGCAGCGCGCAGTGGATTGATTACCGCGATAATTCTGGGCGTTGCCCGCATCGCTGGTGAAACAGCGCCGCTGCTTCTTCTCACCGGTGGTGGTGATAAGGTCAATCCAAATCCATTCGACGGTCCGATGGGTTCACTCCCGTATTACATCTGGAAATCTTTTTACGCTGGCTCTGAAGAGTCGATTACTCGCGCTTGGGCTGGACTACTCGTTTTGATTGTAATTATTTTGGTTCTCTTTATCTCGGCACGTTCGCTCAGTTCACGAAAGGTTAAATAATGACAACCATCGACATGATCAGCCCTGAGGGCCGTAAAGTTTTAGGTACCGGACTTGAAACTCGCGGCGTGCACGCGTGGTTTGGCAAAAATCATGTGCTCTCTGACATCAACCTTAATTTTGCTGCGGGCAGCGTTACTGCGCTGATTGGACCATCAGGGTGCGGCAAGTCAACATTTATTCGAACAATTAACCGGATGCACGAATTTATCCCGACTGCTGCAATGGCCGGAGAAGTTTTCCTTGATGGTAAAGATGTCTACGCACCAGGTACCGATGTTACAAAAATCCGTTTGAAAATTGGCATGGTCTTTCAAAAGCCAAACCCGTTTCCTTCAATGACAATTGGCGAGAATGTTCTTTCCGGGCTGAAGTTGGCTCAGATTAAAGTCGCCAATAAAGAAGAGCTAATGGAGGAATGTCTCACTCGTGCAGGCTTATGGAAAGAAGTGAAGGATCGACTCGATGCCCACGGTGGTTCACTCTCTGGTGGCCAACAGCAGCGTCTATGTATCGCACGATCACTGGCGGTCTCACCACAGGTTCTCCTCATGGATGAACCTTGTTCGGCGCTCGATCCCGGCTCAACGCTTCGTATCGAAGAGACTGTTCGGCAACTCTCAGATTCGATGACGATCGTTATTGTTACTCACAATATGCAGCAGGCAGCTCGCGTCTCTGACCACACTGCATTCTTCCTTTCAGATGGTGGCCCTGGTGAAATGATCGAGACAGCGCCGACAAGCGAGATTTTCTCTCGTCCAAAAGATAAGCGGACCGAGGATTACGTCACTGGCCGCTTCGGTTAAGCGACACCAACTGTTCACCTAAACGTTCATCTACGTTATCCAATAAATGCCAAGCAATTTAGTTGGATTCAATACTTTCTCCCGGTTAGCAAATAAAGCTAGCCACATCAATAAAGGGGAAATAATGAGAGTTTCAAAGTCCGCAAAGGTTGCAACAATTGCACTTGCGTTCGGTTTATTTGCATCGTCGCCAGCACACGCTGCATCACTTGAGGGATCTGGTGCATCTTTCCCAGCTCTTCTCATCGAAGCATGTAAGGCACCATTTGCGAAAGAGAGTGGCCATTCTTTTACATACAGCTCAGTTGGTTCAGGGGCAGGTCGCTCAAATTCTGATAAGTCAATCGGTGATTTCTGGTTCACCGATGCTCCGCACACATCTTCAACAAAGCGAGCTTCATTAATTCACTTACCTGTTGTTGCGGCACCAATTGCTGTACTGCACAGTCTCCCTTCAGCAAAGAAGCTACAACTTTCAGCAGCCACAATCGCTGGCATTTTCGGTGGTTCAATCACAAAGTGGAATGACCCAAAGATCATCGCCGATAACAACCGTTCAACAACTGTTGTTATCTATAAGAAGGATCGAAGTGGCAATCTCCTCAAAGATGCCAAGGGTAATCCAGTCGTACTTCGTACATCAGTTGTGAAGAACAGCTACACATTGCCAAACCAGAGAATCAACGTCGTTTACCGCATCGATAGCTCTGGTACAACTGAAAATTTCACAAACTATCTAAATAAGAGTGCACCAACAGTTTGGACAAAGCCAAAGAGCGCAATCTTCACAACATCTTTCCCAGGCAATATCAATGATTCATCGAACCTCGGCAGAATTGTTGGAGCTAACGGATCAAATGGAGTTTCACTCCTTGCCGGAAAGACAAAATATTCAATTACCTTTGCAGAGGTTAACTACGCAACCGCTAATAAGCTTAAAATCGCAAACGTGATCAATGCATCTGGGGCATCAGTAGCACCTGAATCAGCGGGCGTTAGTGCGTTTCTTGCCTCTGCATCACAGGATGCAAATGGATATCTCACATATGACTACGCAACAACTGAAAAGGGTGCTTACCCTCTTGGAATCGTTTCGTACATGTTGGCAGATACTGCTTATCCATCCAAGGCAAACGGCGCTGCAGTGAAAGAGTTAGCCACATTCATTCTTTCACCGAAGTGTTCAGATGTTGCAGGCGCCAACCTTGGTTTCTCCGTCATTGATGGGGAACTTCTCAAGAAAGCTCAGGCGCTAGTCGCAAAGATCGGTTAAGTATTCTCACTCTCGAGAATGGGAGAACGGCTAGGCCTTCGGGTCTGGCCGTTTTTCTTTCGGCGTACTTCGTTGAAGTGCGCC
>JBDNJI010000037.1:0-18839 GCA_041687825.1 Candidatus Planktophila sp. | reverse complement strand
TTATGAGTTCGGGGCTCTAACCAACTGAGCTACCGCCCCTAAGCGGTATGGACGTACTTTACTGTAAAGATTTCTGCAATTTTCAACTCTCGATCATGAGCATCGACTTTTTCGCCTTGTAATATTGGCACATGGTAGAAATTTCAGCGCCCCCGTCAGTGACCAACTAGTTTTGATTCTTAACGCATCCATTGCTGCGATTTTGGGCTCAATCATTGGTTGGGAGAGAGATCGCGCTGGAAAGTCAGCCGGCCCCCGAACTATGGCCCTTGTGGGTACGGCTGCCGCGGTGGTAGTTGGCGTTGGACATATTCTCAATATCGATGCGGCCTTCGGAGATCCAACACGATCAATGCATGCAGTCATTACTGGAATTGGATTTCTAGGCGCAGGGCTAATTTTCCAGCAGGCAGATCGTGGTGCGCAAGGAGTAACAACTGCAGCAACGGTTTTTGCTACAGCAGCTATGGGGTGTGCGGTTGGGCTTGGATTCCAAATTGTTGGAGCGGGTTTAACTGTCATTATTCTGATCGTTTTACGTTCATCGCATGCAGTCGAATACTCAACTAAATTTAGAGATCGAGAGTAGCGGCTACCTTTCACACCTTAGCGAGAGGAGTTGCTTAGGGCCAGAAGATCCTTGAGCGAATCGAGGTGATGGTCTGCCTCTAGCAACTGACTCTTTTCATGGGTGGTTAAGACAGCGGCAACGGTACAACCGGCACTTTTGGCAGAGCGAACACCGCCGGGTGCATCTTCGATTGCCCAACAATTTTTAGCGTCTAAGCCAATGCGCTTTGCTCCCAATAAAAATGGTTCGGGTGCTGGCTTTCCCTGACTGACTTGATCAAAGGTAACGCTGTGTTCGGGTATCACGATTCCGGCAGCTGCTGTGCGTGCAATAGCCAAATCCATTGTGCAAGAAGTAACGATCGTCCAAGGGATTTGAGTGTGTGTAAGTTGCTGAAGTAATTCAACAGCACCATTTACAGCAAAGACACCATGAGCTGCTTGAATTTCTACGTCTTCAAGTCTTTTGGCCCATCGTAAAATTTCAACTTCTTGCCTTTCGGGCATTAATTTTCGAAGAGAAGCCGCAGCGGGTAACCCATGCATGCTATCTAGATTTGGAAGATAGAAGCCCGCCTCTTCTGCAATCTGCATCCACGATTCATGGACGGCAATTTGCGAGTTAATCAAGGTTCCATCTAGATCAAAGAGAAAGCCAATCTGATCCATGAGAAATGGTTACTTGCTATCTGCTGGAAGTAACCAAGAACGCTGCGAATCAAAGGCAAATTCTGCATACGCTCCAACTGGGACAATCTCCTCAAAAATTGGATCAGAAACTACCGCAGTAATATTTCCTACCTGAGTTTGAATACGGTACTGAGCATGCTGGCCGTAGAAGACGACTTGATTAACTTGACCTTGAGTACCGGAGATTGTTGTATTTCCAGCGGGTGCAGCCTTCACGCTGATCGATTCAGGGCGAACTAGCAAGATTGATTCCTTCGAAAGCGCCTCTGGGTGAGCCGGGACTTCCATAGTGCGCCCCAAAACGGTGACCTTGGCCTTACCTGAACCAGATGCCACAGCAGATTCGACTGTGAGAAAGTTAGAAATACCGATGAAGTCGGCAACAAAAATTGAGGCTGGTCGCAGATAAATCTCAGCGGGGATGCCAACTTGTTCAATCTTTGAATTACGCATCACCACAATTCGATCTGAAATACTCATTGCTTCATCTTGATCGTGAGTTACGAAAATACTGGTGATGCCAAGACGCTGCTGCACCTCGCGAATTTCGATACGCATCTGGGCGCGTAGCTTGGCATCGAGGTTGCTGAGTGGTTCATCAAAGAGTAGAACTTTTGGACGCATCACCATGGCTCGAGCCAGCGCTACACGCTGTTGCTGTCCACCTGAGAGTTGATTAGGGGAGCGATTGGCCATTGAGGTCAGACTCATTGACTCGAGCACCGCGACAACTTCCTGCTTCACTTGAGCCGACGGCAATTTCTTGATCTTCGGACCGTAAGCCACATTTTCATAGACACTCATGTGCGGGAAGAGTGCGTATGACTGGAAGACCATACCCATTGGGCGCTTATCAGGGGAGAGGGAAGAGATATCTTGCCCGTCTAGCAGGATCGATCCCCCAGATGGTATCTCAAATCCTGCGATCATTCGAAGTGTTGTCGTCTTGCCACAACCTGATGGGCCCAAGAAGGTAATAAATTCGCCTGGAACGATATCTAGGTCAATGGAATCTACCGCTGTCACCTTCTCTTTACCTTGGCCAAAGACCTTGGTCAGATTTTTGAGTTTTAACTTACTCGATTTCGCTGCTGTAGTCATTGTCTTTTCCATTTTCTAGGCGCTCGCAATCGGTGCAATTGATTGTTTATTTGGATTTCCTCGGACAAGTAAGTTAATAATTCCCATAACGATTAGAACCAACAGAATCAGCATGGAACAGAACGCAAAAGCATTTCCAAATCGACCTGAGTCAACTTCTGCCAGAATCTTTTGCGTCATAATCGGAGTATCTGGAGTCGTAATGAAGATAATTGGTGAAAGCGTCGTCATTGAGTGCGCGAAGGCAAACATAAGGCCCGTGAGTAGCGCCGGCTTGATCAGCGGTAGCGTAACTTTGCGGAAAGTTGTGAATCCTGATGCGCCAAGAGATGCTGACGCTTCGTCAATGGCCGGATTGATCTGCTGAAGAGCAGCAATTCCTGAACGCTGTCCAGCTGGGCTTGATCTAATTGTGTAGACCATAATGATTGCGATTGCTCCACCAAAGATTGCTCCACCACCTGCTAGTTGAGGCAAGATCGTAGTGTCACCAATTTTTGTTGAATGATTAAAGGTGATTGCAAAACCGATACCAAGTACGGTGCCGGGGACAGCGAGTCCAAGCATTCCAAAGAAATCGAGTAGTTTTCTACCTTTTTTAACTTTTCTGACAATTAACCAAGCAAGAACAAGTCCAAGAAGTCCAGCAATCGGTGTTGCGATAATTGCCATCATGGTCGTCTTGATAATTGCGTCATAACCAACTCCACTAAAAATGTAGCGATAGTTATCGAGGGTTAAAGAGTTATCTACACCTAAGAACTTAGCAAAGCTTCCATAAATAACCGTTGTATAAATGAGGACGATAAAAGATGCCATGAGCACTGGAATGATGAGAAGTAAGAACTTTGCGACTTTGTTCTCCACAAAAGTTGGCGTTCCAGTTGGCTTACCAGTGACAGTCACAACGCTTTTGCGCTCTCCCCAGTATCGCTGGACTATAAAGACAATTAGCCCTGGGACAAGCAAGATCATCGAATACGCGGCGCCCGCAGGGACGTCATACTCACCATTGATAGCAATGTATGCACGAGAGGAAAGAACGGTGAAGTCGCCACCGATCACAAGTGGATTCGCGAGGTCGGCGGTGGCCTCTACGAAGAGAAGCAAGAAAGAGCTAGCAAAGCCTGGAATTAACATTGGGAGCGTGACTTTGAAGAATGTTTTTACTTTGGATGCACCGAGTGATGATGATGCCTCATCTAGGGCTGGATCTAAATTCTTCATCATTCCCAGGATGCTCATGTAAGCAACCGGAAAGAAAGAGGATGTGAGCACGATTGTGAGCCCAGGAAGGCCATAGAGCGTTGGCGATAAGCCCAAAATGTCACGCGAGATCATTCCGCTGCGACCAAAGAGAGTAATTACAGCGGTGGCAAATGCAAAGGGGGGAGTGATCAGTGGCACCAAGGCGATCACGTGAAGAATCTTTTTGCCGCGGAAATTTAACTTCATCTGAGCATATGCCAGGAAAAATCCAATCAAAGTACCAAGCGAGGCTACAACCACTCCCAAAATGACGGTGTTTTTAATAATTGTCCGCAGAACACTTGATGAGAAGATATTTCCGAAAACCTCTCGCCCAGTCTCATCGAAGGCACGTAGGAAAATTACTGATAACGGAAAGATCACCAAAAGGAATAAAAGCGAAACCGAGACAATAAGTGCGGTCTTAGTCGCAATATCTAACTTAATCTTGCCCTTTTTTACACTCTTTATAGCCTTTGGGCTTTCAATGGTTGCAGTACTAATGATCGAGCCTCTCGTTTAATTTAATCAAGCGGAGTTAAATCTCAACGCTCAGATACCTACTGATATAAATTTTTGGAAACAATGAGATGTGGCGAGTAAAAGTACCCGCCACATCTCATTGCTTTACCTATGAGTTAAGCGATTGTTCTGATTAGGATTTTGGTGCAGCAGCAATCGTGGCATCAAACTTTGCAGTCAGTGCCTTCTTCGCAGCAGCAGCCTTATCGAAGTCGTAATCAACAATTTTGAGCTTTGACAAGGTAACCATGCGGCGATCGTACTTAGTCTTAGGGTTTGTCAAAACTTGGTATGCGGCAACTGTTGGTCCAAGGTTTTGTGCTTGTGATGAAAGCGCAAAGTCAATGTATGACTTTGCAGCATCTGGGTTCTTTGAACCCTTTACAAGCGCAACTCCACCAATTTCATAGCCAGTTCCCTCTGATGGGAATGAGACCTTAAGTGGTAGACCTTGCTCGGCTCCTGCGACACAGTCGTGTGAGAAGACAAGTCCGACAGCAACTTCACCGCGACCGGTAATTGCAACTGGGCCTACACCTGACTTGGTGTATTGAAGAACGTTGTTGTGCATCTTTGCCATGTATTCAAGACCTTCGGTCTCTCCACCAAGACGAATTACCTGTGTCCATAGTGTCGTAAAGGCGGTACCTGAAGTTGATGGGTGCGCAGTTGAAATATTCTTCTTGAGCGCTGGGTTAAGCAGATCAGCCCATGAAGTTGGGACCTTTACGCCAAGGCGCTTAAGTTCTTTGGTATTCGAACAGAATCCGAGAGCTCCAACATAAACCCCGGTCCAAAATCCATCTACATTTTGATACTTTGTTGGAATCATTGCACGTGTTGGGGAGGCGTACTTGTCAATGAGTCCACCAATGCGGGCAACTCCGAAACCATCAGCTGGTCCGCCGTGCCACACATCGAATTCAGGGTTTGCCTTCGCTGCATCCAGGCGGGCAACAGTCTCGCCTGAAGAGAGACGTACAAACTTTGTGGAGACACCAGTCTTCTTCGTAAATGCCTCAGTCATTGCGCCACACCATGCTTCAGTAGCACCACAGACAACGGTTAAAGATCCCTTAAGTGCGCGAGACTTTGTGTACTTAAGGCCGGTTGCAGTTTTTTCACAGGTAACGGTAATTCCACTTGAGCTAAATACTTCGCCCTGTACATAACAATTCTTACCTGAGCGATCAACTGCTGCCTGTGCGGGTGCAGCTGAGAAGCTCACAACTGATAGCGCTAGCAACATAGATGTCGCTATAGACGCAATCTTGAATTTTTTCATTAACTAATTCCTCACTCTCGAGGGGGAAGTTGACACTGCCCCGACCAGAGATTATCGGTTGCCATGAAAAACAGAAAGAAATTTGAGTGAAAACACGAGTTTTACGGTGATTTTCTAAGATTCGTTGCGTAAACGTTACTTATTGCGCTGAAATCCGCGCCTACCCCAGAACTCCCATAGCCCCATCGTTGTGAGCACAAGGGCAAAGCCGAAGAGCAAGTCCTCAACCGGTGCACCAGCAATGCGAGTTCCCATAATTGTGTCAGGGTCATACATCACGATTGCCAGGCCATCGTCGCGGTAATGCGTGAGCCACCAATTTGTAAATAATTGAAAGGGCAAAATAATCGCGTAAGAGAGCCAGAAAGCCAACCGAGTCAGTAGCGAGTTTTTGAAGAGAAAGAGGTCGACAAAGACCGAAACAACGACCGCAATTATTGCAATATCGTTATAGGTCATTTTCATCCTTGCCGAATTCTTTTTCGCGCAGATGCGGTTTGACTGTCGTCACGCCTTCAATTGTTAAAATTGCAGCTATCGGAACGATGATAAAAAATAGGTATTCTTCGAGTGGAATATTAAATGGCCCATAGATACCAAGCGTGCGCTCAGGATTAAAAAACCAATGGCCTTGAGCGATTGCATAAGCATCCCAAATAATAAAAAAGATACTCACCGGCAAGACACTCAACAGCATACGTTTCCAACGCTTGAGCACACTTGTCTTAAGTACGATTTCTAGCCAGAAAGAGCCGCAGACGACAAAGGCGAGCATCGCCATGTATCCAAATTTCTCCACATCCGATCTTCCCACAAAGCTCTTTGGTAGGGTTGAAGGAAAGGGGGCGACATGAAAAATTATGAAGTGAAACTCTTCACTATTGTGCGAAATGGCTCGACTGCCATGGTGCTCGCTGCAATCGTGGCCTCTCTTATTTTTTCTGGGCTACTCGGTCCAGACTCCATGGGTTGGCAAATCACCCTTGCAATAATCGCTTTGGCGGTTGGGATTCCACATGGGGCGCTAGATCATCTGGTGACGCTGCCAAAATCTGCCCCAAAGAAGATGGTCATTTTTATTCTGATCTATATATTGGTTGCGATCCTGGCAGTCATTGCAATTCTTGAGTTTAATACCGCCGGCTTTATCGTTGTAGTTGCCATGAGCGCTATTCACTTTGGAATTGGGGATGCCGCCTTTATCTCTGAGCTCGACCGTAGATCCGGTAATCCGAATCGATTGCCGCGAACTCTCTATGCCGCTGCGGCGGGCAGTGCGCCAGTGTTGATTCCACTTGTGAATTCGGCGAGCACCGACGCACTCGCTCAGGTGAATCCCGCACTGATCAATTGGCATTATGGATTTAACAACGAAATTTTCGCTGCGGTAGTGGCACTTGTCGTAATCGCCTTAGCTGCACTCGTTATTCGCAAACGTTATCGCGAAGTCTTCGACCTAAGCCTCTTACTTATCTTGGCTCTGGTTGCCCCGCCACTGATCGCATTTGCGGTCTATTTTGGGTGCTGGCATGCGATGCGTCATACAGCAAGGCTGACACTTGTTTTGGATTCGAGCCAAAGATCTTACGGCGCAGCAAATATTCACAGAGCTTTCACACAAGCAGTCATCCCTGGACTACCTGCATTGGTTGGAACCTTCCTGATTGCCGCACTTTTAGCGCTCGGCGGTAGAGAATTCAATGATGACTTTTTCTGGATGGCACTTGTTGTTGTGTGGGCGCTCACTGTTCCTCATATGGCAGTTACGGCAAAACTAGATCGTGCAGCGCTAACCTAAGAAAGTGAAATTACGACTTATTCTTAGTGCAGCACTTCTGATTCCGATATTTGCTCCAATCCCAGCACAGGCAGCGCCAACATATATTTTCCCGGTGCGTGGGTGCGACGTAAATTACGCACGCGCACATCATGATTACCCTGCGACTGATATTTTATCCAAGGCGGGTTGCGCCTTTGTGGCGCCAATTGATGGTGTGATTGATGAAGTTAATCGAGTTGATACTTGGTCGGGAAAAGTTAATGCTGGCATTACACGCGGCGGACTTTCAGTTTCACTTATTGGTGTCGATGGAGTTCGCTATTACGGGTCTCACCTTCGTTCGATTAATAAAATTATCGAACCAGGACTTGTTGTTAAAGCGGGCACCCGGCTTGGTTCCGTTGGCGCAACCGGTAGCGCAAAGGGGACGTCACCACATTTACACTTTGGAATTTCTTGGCCAACCCCAGCAGATACGTGGTGGGTACGTCGCGGAGCAGTATTACCTTGGAAATATCTCGATGCTTGGAAAGCTGGAAAAAGCCTTTCACCGGTAAAAGAAGTTAATGCGATGAAGTTAAAACAAGGAGAGGTTCCACCTGAACCCAAGAAATAAAATATTGAGAAAGAAGAAAGCCCCGCTCAATTTCTTGAGCGGGGCTTTCTTTTAAAACTTGTGGTGCGTATTAGGCAGGATTCACTGCATCGGCCTGAGGACCCTTAGGACCCTGTACGACCTCGAATGATACTGACTGACCCTCTTCAAGAGACTTGTAACCGTTTCCTTGGATTGCTGAGTAGTGAACGAATACATCTTGTCCGCCACCGTCAACTGCAATGAAACCGAAACCCTTTTCAGAGTTGAACCACTTAACTGTACCTGTTGCCATGTTTTACTTTTCCTTCGATATGTGGGTGTGTGAGAAATCCTCAAACACGGTCTTCCTCTTGCGCCAGCGATACCGAGCAAAGCACTACTGCCATGAAACGGGTCCTGATTAAGCGTCCGACTAAGGTAAAGGGTACAGCCTTTTAGCCATCTACCAATACCTGACCTTTACCCTCAGATCTTTACCTTTTCGAGCGCACATGTCACCATATATCTACGAGTGAGTGGTTTAAAACTGTGGATCGGGGAAGGTCGCGCAGTTTACGTCGAGTCCGGCGCGCCCTTGCTAGGAGATTCTCATGGAACAGATGAATTCATCTGGTAGAAGCGCCCTGTCCAAAATGCATGTGACGGGCTTTCTTGTAATTCATAGCGCACCAGCTGCGCTGCGCCCACATATTGAATGGGGCTTGCAATCGATTCTTGGGACTTGGGTCTGCCTCGAATGGAAAAACCAACCGCATGCACCGGGCACATTTCGAACAACGCTGGAATTTCGAGATCGAATTGGCACCGGTGCAAAAATTGCAACCGCACTAAAAGCTTGGCATTACCTTCGCTTTGAAGTGCGCGAAGAGAGTGAAATTGGTGGAGAGTTTTTTCGGTTTACTCCCGAACTTGGAATACATCGAAGTGATATCGATGGCGCAGGTAGCATCATGATTTCGGAACATCTCATCACGTCTTCGCTAGCAAAAGCCTTTGACGAAGAATCTTTACGGGAAGAGTTTGAGAGAATTCTTGGAAATCAATGGGAGCTAGCACTTGAACCTTTCCGTGGAGTCGAATTGGGCGAGGTTATGGCCCTTCGCGCAATTTAAAAGGTATATAGTGTTTTTTATGAGCGCACTAAATCAGTCACCAGAAAAATCACGTTCGATCACACTAATTGCTGCATCATTAATAATGGCGTTAGCAGTTGGTGGTGGACTTGTAAAAGTCGGTGCAGGTTTTGCTTCGCGAAGTAGCGACGGAATTACTGTGACTGGCTCGGCAAAAGTTTCGGCAACCGCAGATAACGTTGTCTGGACACTCAATGTCAGCCTCTCTTCTCCGACAGTTTCAACAGCGGTAAAGAAAGTTGATTCAGATGTCGCCGCTCTCTCTGATTACTTAACAAAGGCTGGAATTCCTGCCACCGCCTTAACTCTTGGTGGGGTCTCAACATCTGGCAATGAAGAGTATGTCAACGGAAATTCAACTGGTCGCATCCTTTCTTACCGAGCAAATCGCGACGTGACAGTGCGCTCGAAAGATGTGCAATTAATTTCAAAACTCAGCCAGGGTCTCGGTGCACTCCTTGCAGCTGGTGTGAATGTAAATAACTATGGTCCTCAGTACTACATCTCTAATCTGCCAGAGTTACGTCCGCAGTTAATGGCCGAAGCGATGAAGGATGCCAAGCTACGTGCAGAAGCGTTGACGAAAGCGGTAGATGGGCAGATTGGTGCGCTAGTAAATGTGAAGGCTGGTCCGATTCAGATCACAACACCTGATTCAACAATGACATCAGATTTTGGCGCATATGACACCACGACAATCGAGAAGACAGTCACAGCAACCGTTTCGGTAACCTTTAAGAGTTAACTCGCTTAAAGCGTTGCAAAAACAAGGACAACATTGTGTCCACCAAAACCAAACGAATCATTGAGCGCTGCAATTTGACCAGTTGGTAGTTGGCGTGGAGTATCGCGGACAACATCGACAGTGACTTCAGGGTCAAGGTTTTCAATATTAATTGTTGGTGGCGCTAACCGCTCTTGCAGCGATTTCACAATGAAGACAGATTCAATAGCGCCGGCGCCACCAAGTAGATGCCCGGTCATAGATTTTGTGGCAGAGACTGCGACATGGTCAGCATCTTTGCCCAACGCTAAGCGCAGTGCGCGAGCCTCGGCCACATCTCCAGCTGGAGTTGAGGTGGCATGAGCGTTGAGATGAACAATATCTTTTGTGGAAAGGTTTGCATTTGCTAGCGCAAATTTAATTGCACGTTGTACTCCAGCGCCTTCTGGATCTGGTGCTGCGATGTGATATCCATCTGAACTCAGACCTTGACCAACTAACTCACAGTAAATTTTTGCGCCACGAGCCTTTGCGTGCTCGTACTCTTCCAGAATAAGAATTCCGCCACCTTCGCCAAGAACGAATCCATCACGATCGCGATCATATGGACGTGATGCTCGCTCTGGCGCATCGTTGCGAGTAGATAACGCTTTCATGGCAGCAAAGCCAGCCATAGGTAATTGATGAATCGCAGCTTCGACCCCACCGCTAACAATAATGTCGGCGCGATTAGTACGAATCATTTCTAGTGCGTATCCGATTGCCTCCGCACCTGATGCGCAAGCACTTACAGGAGTATGAACACCGGCACGTGCTTGAAGTTCTAGCCCAACATTTGCAGCCGGACCATTGGGCATCAACATCGGGACCGTGTGCGGACTTACGCCTCTGGCACCCTTCTCTCTCAAATTGTCATACTGATCGAGCAAGGTGATAACGCCGCCGATTCCCGATGCGATGACAACGCCGAGGCGCTCCTTATCGACATCGGGGGATCCAGCATCTTTCCACGCCTGCCGTGATGCAACTAGTGCAAATTGCTCTGAGCGATCAAGTCGGCGCATTTCAACGCGCTCCATCTGCTCACTTGGCTCGGTATGGATACTTGCCGCAAAGTGAACCGGCAAGAGTTCACGCCATTCTTGAGTGAGAAGACGCACTCCACTTTTTCCAGCTAAGAGGGCAGACCAGGTTGAGTCCACATCTGCACCTAGCGGGGTAGTTGCACCAAGTCCGGTAACAACAACGCGTCGAGTCATTTCTTCACAATCTTCTCTACCTTAAGTTATCGAGAATTTACTTTGCAGCGTTAATAATAAAGTTAACTGCATCGCCAACTGTTACTAAGTCGGTTACCGCTTCATCTGGAATCTTCACACCAAAACGCTCTTCGGCAGCGACTACTACTTCAACCATGCTCAAAGAATCAACTTCGAGATCGTCAGTGAAGTTCTTATCGAGTTCGATCTTTGATGCTGAAACACCAGCAACTTCTTCGACGATCTCTTTAAGTCCTGCGAGTACATCTGCTTGTGAAAGTGCCATTTCTTTTCTCATTTCTCTTTTACTATCTCTTTTTTGAGTTGGAGGTTCGGTTTGATCAGATGAGTATTCTCTATCAAGTGCGCTATTACTATCTAGTAATTACAAGCATTCTGAGAAAAAAATCACGGTTTAGGCGGGAGTTCCACAACCTGCCCCGCATAAACTAGTCCAGCACCATATCCGATGATCAGAGCAGTTTTGCCGTGCAATTCAGGGCGATCTTGTAAGAGCGCATCCATCGCTAATGGAATTGATGCTGCAGATGTATTTCCATTGACGCGAATGTCATCTGCAATAACAGTTGTGGCAGGTAACTTCATCTCCTTTGCCATCGTTTCAATAATTCGAAGATTGGCTTGATGTGGGATGAAGACATCAATATCATCGACCGTTAAGCCAGCGGATTCAATCGCCGAAAGCGCCGCCTTGCTAACAGCGTAGACAGCCCATCGAAAAACCTTCTGTCCTTCTTGCGAGATATTTGGCCAATCAATTTCAGCAATAGTTTTCTGGGTTGCACTTCGAATATCTGTCCATGGTGGATTCATTGTGATCGCATCTCGATTTTCGGCATCAGAACCCCATGCGACAGGTCCGATCCCGGCTGTCTCAGATTCACCAATGATTACTGCGCCTGCACCATCTGCAAAGATAAAAGCAGTGGCTCGGTCGTCTGGATCGGTAAAGTCTGAAATCTTCTCAACGCCAATGACAAGCACTTTCTTTGACGTGCCGGCAAAGACAAAATCGTGAGCCATCGCTACGGCGTAACTAAAGCCAGCACATGCTGCTCCGATATCGAATGCGGCAGCCGTTGGATTACCAAGTCGTTCAATAATTGCTGTGGCTGCACTTGGTGCCTGATGCGGAAAAGTTATGGTGGCCACGATTACGGTGTCGACATCAGTGATGGACAGCCCGGCCCGAGTGAGTGCAGATTCGGCGGCCCAACAAGCCATATTGACAACTGATTCACTGGTATCGGCAAAGCGTCGTGAGGCGATACCTGTGCGCTGCACAATCCATTCGTCGCTAGATTCAATCCGATCAACAATCTCTGAATTCGGTACCAGACGCTTAGGGCGGTATGAACCTACGGAGAGTATGCGTGATTGCTTTCCAACGCGGGTTGCGATTGTCATCTTTTCCTCTCCTTACTTCTCTTTAGTAATCATCAGAGTGACGTTTTATGAATTGATTTGCAAGATCAATATCGTCAAATGATTTGACTGCGTAAGTCTCTATTATCGGTTCTGCCCGCTTGAGTAGTCCAGTAAGTGTGCCACCGGGAGCAACTTCAAGTGTGCCAGTGACACCGAGTTGGGTCAGAGTGTTCATACATAGGTCCCATCGAACCGGCGAAGCGATCTGTGAAACTATCCGGTCTCTAATCTGCGAACCTGATGTGAGCACAACCCCGTCACTATTGGAAAGTACGCCGACCTGCGAATCTTGGATATGGATGGTGTTGGCAAATTTCGCAAAAGCCGGTGCTGCTGATTCCATAAACGATGTGTGAAATGCGCCGGTAACTTGCAGCGCACGTACTCGCGCACCATCGGGTGCTAACTCTGCCAGCGCGGATAGATCGCCGGCGGCCACAATCTGACCAGCTCCGTTGTCATTGGCTGCAACTAATCCAGCCGCCGCAATTGCTGCTAAAACTAATTCGCGATCACCACCGAGTACTGCTGACATTCCAGATGGGGTCATAGCCGCCGCTTTTGCCATCTCGATACCGCGAATTCGAACCAAGCGGAGTGCATCAATTTCTGAAAAAACTCCGGCGATGGCAGCAGCGGTAATTTCTCCAACAGAGTGGCCAGCCACATAATTAAATTTACCCGACATTATTAATTCACGAGCACTCAGTAAGCCAGCCGCAACGATAAGCGGCTGGGCATTTTCGGTATCTCTGATTTCATCGACATCTGCGCGAGTACCAAGATGTAACAGGTCTAAATCAATTGCATCAGACCAACTTTTAAGCAGCGCTGTTGATTCTGAATTATGAATCCAACTAGAGAGCGCTCCGACAGTCTGCGAGCCCTGACCTGGTGAAACTATCGCCAACATAGTCTGATCTTATTTGATGGAGATAACTACTACCTAGTACTTCGTGTAACCAGCCACACTTGTGCGCAATGTTGTGGAACATCAACAAGTGATGATGGCAGCGCAAGAGTCGGTTCATGATCTGCTGTCATGTGTGAAGCATCAAAAATACAACGAAATGAATCCGCCCAATTTTCATCTGGGAAGGTAAATGATGTGACTTCGGTAGATGAGTTGAGAAAGAGTAGGAGTCCACGATCGCTACCTGCATCGATGAAAACACTCAGGCTATGCTTCTCGCCATCTGCCCAATGAGAATCTGTCATTTCACGACCACCCAAGCTAAACCAGGCAATATCTTTTCGCTGCGTTCCTTGATCAAATGCGCCAGTAAAGAATTCTGATGCCACATCTGCCAAATAAGTACTTCGGATATTAGCCAACATTTCAACGCTAGCTTTTAAATCTATCTGCAACGGATCTAAATCCCAGTCAACTGCCCATCCACCATTGAAGGTCGCTTCACTATCGGCGATCGAGGGATGCATTTCTCGTGGCATTGAATAAGCGTTGTTAGAGCCATTTTGCGTTCTGCCAACTTCGTCACCCATGCTAATCATTGGTACGCCCGATGAAAGCAGAAGTGTTGTAAGCATAGATTTTTTCAGACTGTGTCGAATTGCAATTATATTTTCATCGCTACTTGGTCCTTCAACACCAGCATTCCATGTTCGATTATCTTGTCCACCGTCACGATTATCTTCCTGATTCGCAAGATTATTCTTCACTGAATAAGTGACCAGATCAGAAAGCGTAAATCCATCGTGGGCAGTAATAAAATTAATTGAAGATGTTGGTCCGCGGTAATAGAAGATGTCACTGGAGCCGCTTATGCGGGAAGCAATATCGGCGACTCCTTCGCCGTATCCACGCGATAAATCTCCCAGCCAAAATTGTCGCACCGCATCGCGATAGGCATCGTTCCACTCGCGAAATGGGTGTGGGAAATCGCCGAGTGAATATCGAGAAATATCCCAAGGTTCGGCGATCATTTTGAAATTTCGTAGAACAGAATCTGACTCGATTGCTGACATGAGTGAAGAGTCAAAGGCAGAACGTGTTGTGTAGAGAGCGGTGGTGAGGTCAAAACGGAATCCATCTACGCCAACAACTTCAATCCACCAACGTAGCGAATCAATAATGAGACGAACGCTATGGGGATTGTGTGCGGCAAATGTATTTCCGCAGCCGGTCACATCAAGATAGTTGCCGTTGCCATCGTGTCGGTAGTAACTCTGATTATCAATTCCTTTAAACGAGAGCATGGGTCCATTGACGCCACCTTCTGCGGTGTGGTTGTAGACCACATCTAAAATGACTTCAATTCCAGCGCTGTGTAGTTGATCAACTGCCCATTGAAGTTCACTTGTTGGATCATCAGTCGATGCATATTCCCCATGTGGTGCGCTAAATGCAATTGGGTTGTAGCCCCAATGATTTTTACGTCCAAGTGCCCAAATTCCAGGTTCGGTGAGATAAGAATGTAAGGGCAATAGTTCTAGTGCACTTACGCCAAGCGCTTTCAAATGAGCAATCGTGCTGGGATGTCCCAGTGCTTTATATGTTCCTCGTTCGTGCTCTGGAATTTCAATATTCTTTGCGGTAAGCCCTTGTACGTGAGCTTCATAGATAAGAGTCTTTGCCCAAGAATTTAAAGGTCTATGAATTCCACGTTGGTGATAATTAGTGACAACACTGAGTGGAACAAAGGGTGCGCTATCGCGATTATCTCGCGCTAGATATTGACCAGCACCTTGGCCATCAATTGCAACGTGTGCATAAATCTCTGGTACGTATTGCAAAGTTCCATCGAGTTTGTGGGCGTAAGGGTCGATCAGTAATTTGGCGGCATTATTTCGCGAACCTGATTGTGGGTCCCAGGGTCCATACATGCGATAGCCATAACGCTGCCCCGGGCGAACTCCAGCAAGGTAGCCGTGCCAGATCGGGCCGTTGCGATGTGAGAGCGCGAAACGCGATTCAACCAAGGCGCCATTAATCTCATTGAAAAGGCAAAGCTCTACCGCATCGGCTGAGTTGCTCCAGATAGCAAAGTTGGCCCCACCATCTGTGACGGTGGCACCGAGTGTGCGAGGATCCCCAGGATGCATGGCGCATATCTTGCCGTGTTTGAGATTGTGGATCGTGCTACTCATGAGTAGCCTATTGCTCATGAAGATTGCAGTATGTGTAAAACAGGTCCCAGATTCATGGGCAGAGAAGAAGATGATTGATTCCCGCCTTGATAGAGAAGGTGTGGATGCAGTTCTTAATGATCTTGATGAATATGCAATTGAGGAAGCACTCCGTATCGCCGAAGCACATGGTGGCAATGAAGAAGGTGGTCCAAATACAGTCACGGTGATTTCAATGGGGCCAGAACGTGCCACTGAAGCGGTGCGCAAAGCGTTATCGATGGGCGCAAATGATGCAATTTTGATCACTGATGCCGCACTTGCCGGCGCCGATGCACTTGCGACGTCAAGTGTTCTATCTAAAGTAATTGCAGATGGTGGCTTTGACCTTGTCGTGTGTGGAACTGAATCAACAGATGCTCGAATGAGTGTTGTGCCAGCCATGATTTCCGCTCGTCTTGATTGGGCGCATCTCACATTTGCTTCAAAGGTTACGGTCAATCCTGATAGCGCAACAGTTGCCATCACACGAGTGACTGAAGCGGGCGTTGATGAAATTTCGGCGCAGCTTCCAGCTGTAGTGAGCGTCGTTGAGAAAATCAACGAACCACGTTATCCATCATTTAAAGGAATTATGGCTGCGAAAAAGAAGACGATTGAAAGTCGCGATTTAGCACTTGTTGGAATTGCAGCTTCAAGCCCGTGGTCAACTGTAAAAGATTCAGCGCTTCGTCCAGCACGTAGCGCCGGCGAAATTGCAACAGATTCAGGCGATGGCGGAAACGCGCTCGCAACATTTCTAGCAGAGAAGAAGTTGATATGAGCAATGTATTTATCCTCGCTGATTTCGCGGCTGGAGTTGCAACGAAAACAACTGCTGAACTTGCAACCGTAGCTGCCCGTATGGGTTCGGTGCAGGCAGTAGTTCTTGCACCCGCAGGTAGCGGAAGCGCTTATGCGGCAACACTTTCACAGGGACCAATTTCACATGTGATTATTGTTGAGTCAGATGACTTTGCTAAGCACGGCGTCCCAGCTGTTGCAGATGCACTGGCACAGGTTGTTATTGCAAAGGGTGGGGAAGCGGTTTTGATCGCTTCACATGCATTTGGCAAAGAAGTTGCTGGTCGACTAGCCGTGAAACTTGAGAGTGGAATTATTACCGATGCAGTCGATGTTGATGCCAACAAAGTTGCAACCCAACTTGTATTCGGTGGATCAACCACAGTTCACTCCGCAGTCGTTCATGGAACACCAGTAATTACACTTCGACCAAACTCGGTCGAAGCAGATCTTGCAAGTGCATCTCCAACAAGTGAAACTCTTTCGATCACTGTTGCAGATAGTGCAAAGAAGTCACTCATCTCTTCTTCACAACCGCCAGTAAAAGGTGGTCGCCCAGAACTCACCGAAGCTTCAGTTGTTGTCTCTGGTGGACGCGGTACTAATGGAGACTTCGGCGCCGTTGAAGGTTTTGCAGATTCACTTGGCGCAGCAGTTGGTGCATCTCGCGCAGCAACTGATGCTGGCTGGTACCCACATTCACATCAAGTGGGACAAACTGGAAAATCTGTTAGCCCACAGCTCTATGTTGCATGTGGAATTTCAGGTGCCATCCAACATCGCGCTGGAATGCAGACTTCAAAAACAATCGTCGTAGTTAATAAAGATCCAGAAGCACCAATCTTCGAAATCTGTGACTTTGGTGTCGTTGGCGATCTCTTTGCAGTTTTACCTCAGGCAACGCTTGCGATTGCTGCCAAAAAGGCATAACTACCGCTCTGGCCTAGACTTAGGCCTATGAGCATCTATCTCGATCACGCGGCGACAACGCCGATGATTGAGCCTGCCATTACTGCGATGCAATCTTCACTGCGCAAGATTGGTAATCCATCAAGTCTTCATACCGATGGTCGTTCGACTCGAAAAGATCTAGAAGAAGCCCGCGAAATAATTGCGCGAGCAATTGGTTGCGTGCCCAGTGAAGTGATCTTCACTGGTTCTGGCACTGAAGCAAATAATGCCGCGATCAAGGGACTTTTCTGGAGCGCTCCCGATAAGAACGTTATCTTGGTGAGTTCGATTGAACACCATGCCGTACTCGATCCAGCAAAGTGGTTAGTTGAACATGAAGGCGCTGAACTGATTGAGATTCCGGTTAATCAAGATGGAATGGTAGATCTTGAATTTTTACAGAATGTCGTGATCGCACGTCGAGCTGAAATCGCACTGATATCTGTGATGCATTCCAATAACGAGACTGGAGTCCTGCAACCGATTGAATTAGTTGTTGATATTGCGGGCGATATTCCGGTGCATACTGATGCAGTTCAAAGTTTTACAAAAGTTGAATTGAACTACCAAGATCTTGGTGTCTTTGCAATGACCATCAGTGGCCACAAAATTGGTGGACCACTTGGAATCGGAGCACTAATTCTTCGGCGAGCATTTGAGATGCCAGCACTTTTACATGGTGGGGGACAAGAGCGCGAAATTCGTTCCGGAACTCTTAACGCCCCATCCATCGTTGCGTGCGCGGCAGCTATTACCGAAAATAATTATGACGCTCACGCAATTGCCACTTTGCGTAAAAAATTTGAGCAAGAGCTAATAAAACTATTACCAGATGCGGTCATTAACGGTGTTGACGCTGCGCGGCTGCCAGGAATTTCTAACATCACTTTTCCCGGAACACAGGCTGATTTTCTGCTCTTACTTATGGATGGAAAAAATATTTCCTGTTCAACCGGGGCTGCATGTACCGCCGGGGTTCATAGGCCCAGCCATGTATTGATGGCTATGGGTCACGATGAAATCGCTGCAACATCATCACTTCGTTTTTCGCTTGGCTCCACCACTACTGTCAGTGAGATCGAATACGCTCTCTCAGTGATTCCAGAAGTTGTATCTATGGCTAAGGCGGCAAATTCGCTATGAAATTAATTGCCGCAATGTCCGGGGGTGTGGACTCTGCCGTAGCTGCCGCTCGAGCAGTTGAGCAGGGGCACGAGGTTATTGGTGTGCATCTCGCGCTATCAAATAACCCGCAGAAGTATCGTTCAGGTGCTCGTGGCTGTTGCACAATCGAAGATTCGCATGATGCCCGCAGAGCAGCAGATGTAATCGGTATTCCTTTCTATATTTGGGATATGGCAGATGAGTTTCACGCTGGAGTCGTTGAAAATTTCATGAGCGAATATGCAGCCGGTCGTACTCCAAATCCTTGCTTGCGATGTAACGAGAAAATTAAATTTGCAGCGGTACTTGATCGTGCCAAAGTCATGGGCTTCGATGGCGTGGTTACCGGTCACTATGCGCGTACTCGCACCTCAACCTCAGGAAAAAGTTTGCATCGCGCGGTAGATCCACTGAAAGATCAGTCATACGTCCTTG
>JBDNJI010000036.1:0-3008 GCA_041687825.1 Candidatus Planktophila sp. | reverse complement strand
GGCAAGTGCGGGCGTTCTTGTAGGTGGACGCATGTCCACTCGTACTCGCTCACTGATCACCGATGTACTTGGCCTGATCACCATTCTTGGAGCGGCCACAGCGCTCGTTCCCATTTCTGGGAAAATTTATATAGATGCACTTCCGCAGGGGTGGCCACTCCTTGCAGTTCTTGGTTCGCTATTAATCGGCGGCGTTATGGGTAGTGCACTTAATCTTGAATCTCGACTTGAAAATATGGGCCACTACCTGCGTCGACAATTTAGGGCAGAAGGTCAAGGGACTTTTGTCGAAGGATTCCTCTCTTCCTCACTTCTCTTTGTAATAGGCCCACTTGCAATCTTGGGATCAATTAGCGATGGCATGGGTACTGGAACCGATCAGTTAATTCTCAAATCATCGCTCGACTTCTTCGCCGCCATGGCATTTGCGGCAAGCCTTGGTTGGGGAGTCGCCGCCTCGGCTATCCCAGTCGGGATTTACCAAGGACTTTGGACTGTGGTCGGCTTCTCGCTGGGAAGCATTCTCTCTGACTATCAAATCGACGCGATGACAATCGTGGGTGGATTAATGCTGGTTTCAATTGGCCTTGGACTACTCAAGATAAAAACAATCGCCGTCGGAAACCTGCTACCGGCGCTCCTGATAGCGCCACTTTTAGTAGGAGTGCTACACCAATTTAAATAGTGCTGGCATCAATGACAAATCGATATTTCACATCGCTAGCCACTGTTCGCTCGTACGCTTTATCAACATAGTCAGCCTTAATCACTTCAACATCACTGACGATATTATTTTTTGCGCAGAAATCAATCATCTCTTGCATCTGTGGAATCCCACCAATCATTGAACCAGCCAGTGACTTTCTTCCGGCTAATAGCGATCCCACATGAACTGGATACGGTTGCCCAGGAAGTCCGATCACGACGAGAGTGCCATCAACTTTCAACATCGCAAGATAAATATTTATATCAATCTGTGCGCTGACGGTGTTAAGGATGAGATCAAAAGATCGATTGAGTTTCTTTAACTCTTGTGGATCACTCGTCCCAATAAATTCATCGGCTCCCATCGCCTTCGCATCAGCTGCCTTTGCGGGGGAGTGCGACAAGACCGTGACATGTGCACCGAGGGCATGAGCAAACTTCACGCCCATATGACCAAGTCCGCCCAGTCCCATAATCGCAACTCTCTTCCCAGGACCGGCTTTCCAATTTTTCAAAGGAGAGTAGAGCGTGATTCCAGCACAGAGAAGTGGTGCGACACCATCGAGTGGAAGGTTCTTTGGAATTGTCACTGCATAATCTTGATCAATCACAAAGTTATTGCTGTATCCACCCATGGCAACTGTGGTTCCATCGCGTTCAAGGGTGTTATATGTACCGGTCATACCTTCGGCGCAATACTGCTGCAGTCCAGCCACACATTGTTCACATTTACGACAGGAATCGATAAAAACACCAACTCCGATGTGATCACCGACTGCGAATTTCGTCACCGCGCTTCCGATTTCTCGAACCACGCCGGCGATCTCGTGACCTGGAACCATAGGAAATAGTGCAGGGCCCCACTCTTCTCGCACTTGGTGAATATCTGAGTGACAAATTCCGGCGTAAGAGATATCAAGTGCCACATCAGTTGGCCCAATATTTCGACGGGAAAATTCGTATGGGAGAATTGACGCTCCAACGCTCTGTGCCGCTAGTCCTCGTGATTGCATTTTTTCTCCTTAGGTAGATAGTTGTTAAATTTGATTAAATGGCAGTGAATCATGAGAGACGTGACCGGCTCGCGAGTTTCTGGCTGTGACTCCTCGCATATGGTGTCGACGACAGAGCACTTCGTATGCAACCTCAGACGAACTATCGACATCGGCAACAACTACCTGTTCGCCCTCAGTGACCATCTTGCCACCTACTGTTCGCGCATTGTGAGTTGCCCTCGAACCACACCAGCAGAGCGCTTCTACCTGAAGTGTGTTGACCCGATCTGCCAGCTCGACCAGCCGAGCAGAGCCAGGAAAAAGCGCGGTTCGGAAGTCAGAGAGAATTCCAAATGCATATACATCAATCCCTAATCCATCAACGATTCGAGCAAGCTCTTCTATTTGTGCTGGTTGATAAAATTGTGCTTCGTCGCAGATCACGTAATCAATCCGCTCACCCATAGATAGTTTTTCAACGACGAATTTATGGATATCAAAGCCGGGGAGTACCTCAATCGCAGGGCTTGTTAAACCTAACCGTGACGAAATTTTCCCTGAACCAGCGCGGTCTTGTGAGGTAAAGATAAGACCACCGCGACCACGTTGTTGATGATTATGAGCAGTCTGCAACGCCAGCGTTGACTTCCCACTGTCCATGGTTCCGCAGTAGTAAATGAGTTCAGCCACGAGCGAGATCTTGCCACAACTTCTTATGAAAGTCGCAACTCTCTAGGTTTTGGAGAGCACGCCGATTTCTTCCAACCGCTTCTCAAGTCTTGGTGCGAGGTACCTACTCATTGCTACAGATAAGTGTGACGCGTCGCGATAAACGACTACGCCGTCGATAACCGCCACACACTTTTCTTCACAAATCCATGAAGTTGGATTGATTGCGAATAGACCAGGGGCAACCTCTGAAGGTATTCGTACTGAGGTATCGCAGCGAATCAATTTGCCCGAAGCAAGGCAATCGGGGATATCGACGATCGGATTAGGTGTGTCGGTGAGATAAATCGGATACTGAGTGAAGTCACGAATTCGATCGAGCGCTTTCGATTCTCCAGCAAGCCACCAATCACGTGATGGAATATTTGAGTACGGAGCCGTCGGTGGTTGTAACCCGGTCATGATCACAGCAAGTGGACTCTCGCTCTTAATTCGCGCCACCGTCAAATCACGAAATTTCTGACATTCTTCAACAACGTATTGCGAGGATAGTTCTTTGATTACTTCAGCAGCAGCACAGGAAGATTTAGTCAGTGAGATGACCTTAATCCCACGCTTCTTGCCGATCAGATCTAGCGC
>JBDNJI010000035.1:0-3754 GCA_041687825.1 Candidatus Planktophila sp. | reverse complement strand
TGATTAAGAGTTGATTCCCTTCCACCCTCTCAAGTGCAGCGAGTAAACTGATCCTATGGCAGCGCCTAAGACTCTCGCCGAAGTGCTTGCCGCACTTCCTGAGGAGGAGCGCATTATTTTGACGCTCTTCTTTCTGCGAGAGATGGCTTCAGATCAGATAGCCACGCTGCTCAACGTTCCCCAGCGGGCAGTTGATGGGCTGATTGCCTCAGGAAAGGCGCGTTTGACCGCAGAACTTGGGATTTAGCTCACTTCTCGATTTCTAGATGTGCGCTAAATGCGAGATACTTCTCCTCTTAGATCTTCAGAGCTCGACCCCTCTTCAACCTCTTTCAAGGAGTCTTCCCATGGCAGCAATGAAACCCCGCACCGGTGATGGTCCAATGGAAGTTACCAAGGAAGCGCGCTCGCTAGTCATGCGAATTCCACTCGAAGGTGGCGGTCGACTAGTCGTGGAACTCAATCCAACAGAGGCAAATAATCTCAGCGCAGCCCTAGAAGCCGCTGTCGCACTCATCAAAAAGTAACTCGTAGGTCTGCAATTTCATGGAGATCAGCGCGCTCTATCCAGATTTAGATTCAGTAAGCACCTCTGACGTCATTGTCATTAGTTATATCGTTTTACCAAGCCAAGACGGTAATGACTGCGAAATTATATTTAATGCTCATCCAGGGCTGGTAAAAGAGATTGAAAAACTCTTCGGCGTTGATTTACGGGACGAACTCACCTTCTTCGCTCCCAAAGGTAAAGCTGGCGAAATATCTGAGATTCCTGTGAGCGCTGCCAACTGCACCGTTGATCGCATTATTTTACTTGGACTTGGCGATCAATCGCTGGCCTCTTTCCGTAGCGCTGGTTCCACCTTAGGTCGCAAAGTTCGTGGACAAGGTAAAAAATTTGCAACTCTGGCACCGACAAAGCATGATGAGGTAATTGCCTTTGTAATTTCAGCCAATCTCGGTGAGTACACCTGGAATTTAAAGAGCGGTGAGAAAGATAAGAGCTCAGAGATCGAGATTGTCACACTTGATGCGATATCAGTTGAGTACGGAGTCACCGTTGCTGCCGGAATCACTCGCACTCGAGATCTCATTCACACACCAGCAAATATTAAAACTCCACTATGGATGGCTAATCAGGCGCGCGAGATTGCAGCCAAAGATGGACTTGCAATTAACGTGCTTGCAGGAAGTGCCCTAAAGGATTTTGGTGGATTACGAGCGGTAGGAAATTCATCTCCTAATCCTGGGCCACGATTTATCGAGTTAACGTACCTACCAAAGGGTGCTAAAAAATCTTCATCACTTCCGCACGTTGTTATTGTCGGCAAAGGAATCACATTCGATACCGGCGGTATTTCACTCAAACGTCCTTACGACACGATGATGGCGATGAAGAGCGATATGGCAGGGTCGGCCGCAGCCCTTGCCACAATCTCAGTACTTGCGAAATTAGGAGTACAAGTAAAAGTCACAGTCTTAATGCTCTGTGCTGAGAATGCGCTCTCTGGAACATCGCAACGCCCAAGTGATGTTATTAAACATTATGGTGGCAAGACGGTAGAAGTTATTAACACCGATGCTGAGGGCCGACTTGTTCTTGCTGATGGTCTTGCCTACGCGGATGCAAATCTCAACCCTGATTACATCGTCGATATTGCAACTCTTACAGGAGCAGCAACACTTGGATTGGGTCGCCAGTATGCAGCGATGTATACCCGCAATAAAGCGCTGGCCCACACTCTCTACGAAATTGGCGAGCACACTGGCGATCGCGTATGGCATATGCCGCTGATCGATGATTACACAGATGGCCTGGTCAGCGATATTGCAGATTTGAATCACACCGCAGATAAAGGCCATTACGGTGCTGGTTCTGTTACTGCCGCACTCTTCCTCGAGCAATTCGCTGGTGATCGACAGTGGGTGCATTTAGATATTGCTGGCACCGCCCGCAGCGAAAGTGATTCTGGCGAAAATCCAAAAGGTGGCACCGGTTTCGGCGTGCGTCTACTCGTAGAGTGGATAACATCTCTCTCATGATTCCTCAGCTCGATCCGCATTCTTATGCCGAATCTTTTATCGTAGAAAGCGTCGATAAATCTGCAGCACGTGCGCGTGGCCTAGAAGTCGCGGCGATAGATGTCACTCAAGGTGCCGGGTCTTATCTTCGACACCTTGCTCATATTCTTAAAGCTCAATCAGTAGTCGAAATTGGCACTGGCTCTGGGGTAGGAGCACTTTGGATTCTGGAAGGAATGTTAGCTAGCGGAACCATTACCTCGATAGATAATGAACAAGAACATTCTGCAATTGCAAAAATTGCCTTAGTAGAAGCACAGATAGCACCCTCTCGTTATCGTTTAATCACAAATCCGGCAATTGATGTGATGACAAAACTTGCAGATCGCGGCTACGATCTCGTTATTTTTCGTGATGATGCCGAGGATCTCCATGATGCGATCATCGAAGCACACCGCATTTTAAGAAGTGGTGGAGTATTTGTAATTGATAATTTCTTCGGCAACGCCAAGGTAAATGACCCAGCACAGCGTGATCCAAAGACGATTGCGCTCCGAGATGCTGGGAAATTGCTTAAAGGTGAGGCTGATAAGTGGGTAACTTCACTCATAACAGTAGGCGATGGGTTGTTACTCGCCACGAAGTTGTAGAAAGATAGTCTCATGACCACGCCGGCCGAGGATGATCTTAAGGTGATGAGTACTGGGCCATGGTGGGTGCCAGTATCAAAACACGGCCGAGCGAATTTCATCACTCGATCTAATGCACTTCTGATGGCAGTTATTGCTGGTTTAGTCGGTGCAATCTTTGGTGCCAGTTCATCTGGATCACTTTTTGGTTACGACATCAAACTCACATCGGTAAGTTCTTCAATCGAACGCCCACCAGGGTCAGTATCCGATATTGCACAACGAGTACTTCCATCTGTTGTCTCTATCTCTGCCTTCTCTGGAAACAGTGGCGGTACCGGGACCGGATTTGTAATTGATAGCAATGGTTACATTCTGACAAATAACCACGTCATTGAATCTGCCGCTAACTCTGGCGGGAAAATTGAAGTCCAACTCAATGATGGCACCAACTTAAGTGCCGAAATTGTGGGTCGAGATTCTGCTTATGATCTTGCAGTCCTAAAAGTTAAGCGCACCGGATTAACCGCACTCACATTTGGCGATAGCGATCAAGTAGCAGTGGGAGATGCGGTAATTGCAATCGGTTCACCGCTTGGACTTAGCGGAACCGTCACACTCGGGATCGTCAGCGCTAAAGATAGAGCTGTTACGGCCGGCGAATCTGCAAGCCAAAGTTCTTACATCAATGCAATTCAAACTGATGCTGCGATCAATCCTGGAAACTCTGGTGGACCCCTTGTTAATTCGGCTGGTGCAGTCATTGGTGTGAACTCAGCAATTGCAACACTTGGAAACTCATTGATTTCGGCGCAGGCAGGTTCGATTGGACTCGGCTTTGCAATTCCAATCAATCAGGCCCGTAAAACTGCCGAGCAGTTAATCAGAAACGGTAAAGCAGTTTACCCGATCATGGGAATTTCGGTTGATATGCAAGATTCAGGTGATGGCGCCAGACTTTCAGATGGAGCAAACGCAATAACTGCCGGTGGTCCTGCGGCAAAGGCTGGGCTCAAGCCGGGTGATCTCATTGTTAAATTTGATGGTCGAACCATTACATCTCCAGAAGAACTGATTGTCTCGATACGCTCTAAAAATGTTGG
>JBDNJI010000005.1:0-35000 GCA_041687825.1 Candidatus Planktophila sp. | reverse complement strand
TATTGAGTAGGCGATCATTAGGCAGGCTATCAAGACCAACGACACAGTTAAGAACTTAGAAGTAATTACTACTTTCTTCGGTATGAAAAGCAAGAGGGCACCGAGAGCTAACTCCCATGCTCTCGTTGGCAGAATATAAAAGGCCCAAATTGGTGATGTTGCGGTGAGGTAGAGCGAAAAGATGAATGACGAGAGGAAAATTGCTAGAACCCCAGAAACAAGGACCCTACGACCACACTTGTAGAGCAGCACAATGATGATCGGCCACACTAAATAGAATTGTTCTTCTACCGCTAACGACCAAAAGTGAATGAATGGTGACGGAGTGGTATCAAGATTTTGATAATCGTTCTCCCATAATGCGAAGAGAAAATTTGAGATGTAGGTCGAGGCGGCGATCAGATCTCGACCAAGGCTCTCTCGTAAGGATTGAGGAAAGATAATCCACGCGCTCAAGCCAGTTACAACGATGACGGTCAAAGAGGATGGGAGCAAGCGTTTTGTTCTCCGTGCGTAGAACCGGAGAAATTTTAAAGTACCTGTCTCACTGATTTCTCGAATTAGTAAACCGGTAATGAGATAACCCGAGATTACGTAGAAAATATCAACGCCAATGTAACCACCAGGGATCCATTTTGCGTGGTAGACCAAGACTAAAACGGCGGCTAAGGCACGGAGAGCTTGTATCCCCGGATTACGATCCTGTTTTTTCATCCACTGATAAGTGCGTGGATCGTAATCTCTGGGGCATGGTCATTAATTTTTGCACGACCGCCTAAAAATGAAATCTCACTGAGAACCACAATGTCACTTACGAATCCACCGGCAAGGCGCACTAAATCAATTGCCGCCACCAATGTGCCACCAGTCGCTAAAACATCATCAACTAAGAGCACCTTCGATCCTGGTTGGAAAGCATCGATATGTATCTCTATCTCATCCACGCCATACTCAAGCCCATATTGCTTTGCATGCGTGCGAAAGGGGAGTTTTCCTTTTTTGCGAATCGGTACGAACCCGCACTTCTTCTCAATCGCAATAGCGCTGGCGAATATGAACCCTCGAGCCTCGATGCCCGCCACGATTGAGCTATCTGAATCAAAACGCGACATTGCCGTGACGACGGATTTAAATGCGTCTGCGTCACTGAGTACTGGGGTGATGTCCTGGAAGAGAACTCCTGGAACGGGATAGTCAGGAATAATTCGAATCAGAGATAACGCTTGATTGATTTCCATCGCGTCGCTCTCACTTTTCTATGTGTCCGAACGGGGACTTGAACCCCGAAGCCCTTGCGGGCACTAGCACCTCAAGCTAGCGCGTCTGCCAATTCCGCCACCCGGACGAGACCACTTGCTTCTCGTGCCTAGATCACCTTGCGCAACTATCACGCGCTAGGAAATCTTAGGTGAGGAGAGTACCAATCCGACCATGCCTTAGCAAAATGTCAGCGTATTGAACTACCTAATCTCTGCGCTTCAGGGGATACTTTCGCCATGACTGATGATGCCAAAACTATTCAAAACCAAAAACTGCGCGAAGAGCTCGAAGCCGATGTAATTGCGATCTGCCAAGGACTCATCCGTATTCCAAGTGTTAACTACGGAGAAGGTCGTGGCGACGAGAAAGCCGCTGCCCAATATGTCGTTGACCTACTCGCCGAAGTTGGAATCACTTCCAAAGTTTATCAATCAGCACCAAATCGTTGCAACGTCATCGCCCAACTTGAGAGTTCAAATCCGGAGAGGGCGGGACTAGTTGTGCACGGCCACCTCGATGTGGTTCCAGCCATTGCCGAAGACTGGAGCGTTGATCCCTTTGGTGGAATTTTAAAAGATGGTTTTATTTGGGGTCGCGGCGCGGTAGATATGAAAAATATGGATGCAATGATTTTGGCAGTTGTTCGCCAGTGGGCACGCATCGGATACAAACCACCCCGTCCGATCACGCTTGCATTCTTTGCCGACGAAGAGGCAGGAAGTTCGTTTGGATCTAGATGGATGGTCGAGAAGCATGCTGATGTTTTTGCTGGTTGTACTGAAGCAATCTCTGAGGTTGGTGGTTTCTCAATTACCTTACCTAATGCAAAGCGTTTCTATTTTGTGGAGACAGCAGAAAAGGGAATTCACTGGATGCGTTTAGTTGCCACTGGTCGAGCGGGTCACGGCTCTGTGATTAACGAAGAGAACGCGATTACCGCGCTCTCAGAGGCGGTCGGAAAAATCGGACGTTATGACTGGCCGCAGCGCTATACCTCAACTGTTAAGCGTCTCTTTGAAACTGTTGCTAAGGCTTCCGGTAAACCTTTCGATCTCAAAGACTTACGTCCATTGCTCTCAGAGTTTGGTTCGGCATCTCGAATGATTGGTGCCACACTTCAAAATACCGCGAACCCCTCAATGCTCAGTGCTGGTTATAAAGAGAACGTTATTCCAGGCGAAGCTACTGCTGTTGTCGACGGACGTTTTCTACCCGGGTATGAAGACGAGATGAATGAAACTATCCGCGAGATTGTTGGGCCAGATATTCGGGTAGAGACAATCGTGACAGACATAGCACTTGAGGTGCCCTTCGAAGGCGACTTGGTAGATGCGATGTGTGCCGCACTGATCAAACATGATGGCGATGGAATCCCTGTCCCATTCACAATGAGTGGTGGAACTGATAACAAAGCTCTTTCAAAGATCGGCATTATCGGCTACGGATTCTCACCACTCAAACTTGATCCGGAATTAGACTTCATGGCGCTATTCCACGGGGTTGATGAGCGAGTACCTGTTGATGGTCTGCTCTTTGGTGTAAATGTATTGAAAGATTTCTTAGAGACTGCTTGATACATCGTTGAGTGCACTTCGCACTACATTGGGAAGTGAAATCTCCTCAACTGTTAGCGCTCCACGGAGTTGTGCACCTGTTCGTGCACCAATAATTGCGCTGGTGACACCCGGTGCATCACGTACCCAAGCAAGGGCTACTTCAAGCGGTGAATAACCAAGGCCACCTGCTGCAGCCACAACTGCCTCTACGATCCGAGCACTTCGCTCGTCCATATAAGGTGAAACAAATTGCGCGAAGTGTGGTGTCGCACCTCGTGAATCAGATGGTGTGCTCTGGCGATATTTTCCAGTGAGTACACCGCGACCAAGTGGTGACCATGCAAGTAGACCAAGACCAAGTGCTTGGGCACAGGGAGCCACTTCACTTTCGATGGTCCGATTGAGAAGTGAGTATTCATTTTGTAAGGTCGTAATGGGAGCCTTGGCGCTATTGGATGATTGCACCGTTGCAGCTCGGGAACTTTGCCAACCCGAAAAATTAGAGAGCCCGACGTACCGTGCCTTGCCTGAAGCGAAGGCATAGTCAAGGGCCGAGAGTGTGTCTTCCAGGCCAACGTTTTCATCCCATGTGTGAATCTGCCAAAGATCAACAAAATCGGTACCAAGTCGCGAAAGCGAACGGTCTAGTTCGGCAATGAGAGATTGGCGTGAGTTATCTACCGTGCGAATGCCGCCAGGAAAAGTAATGCCAGCCTTTGTCGCGATCACAATTTCATCACGAGTAAAAAGCGTTCCGATTAATCCACCAATGATTCGCTCGGAATCACCATCTGCATACAGAGCCGCGGTGTCGAGAAAATTTCCGCCGGCTTCTATGTAGGCGCGCGCCTGTTCTGCGGCTTCGTAAGTATCAGTATCTCGACCCCATGTCATAGTGCCAAGACCAAGCCTGGAAATATTTAGCCCGCTGGTGCCGGCTCGTCTTCGCTCCACCGCTCTTACCGTCCTCTACTAAAGTCACTTTGCATGGGTTGCACCCTAGCAAGCCAAGAATGATAAAGACCGATAATCTTGCACTATGGCACGAATCGTTTTGCTACGTCATGCGCATTCAACTGCCAATTCAAAAAGCATTCTGGCCGGTCGCACCGCTGGTGTTGGGTTGAGCGAATCCGGAAAATCGCAAGCAGCAGATTTAGTCCACCGAATCGGTGACTATGGATTTGATCTGATCGCAACCAGTCCACTTCAACGCTGTCACGAGACGCTAGCGCCTTGGATGGTGAGCCACGGTGCAAAGTCTCAATTGGTAATTGATGAAGAGATTAGTGAAGTTGATTACGGTTCATGGAGCGGGAAAAGTCTAGTATCACTACGCAAGAAAGCGCTGTGGAAGGTCGTGCAACGCCATCCAAGTCAGATGCAATTTCCAGATGGCGAGTCACTGCTTGAGATGCAAAATCGCGCATTGCGCGCTTTTTATCGCCTTGACTCCGCCAAAGGTAAGGGACCACGTCTCCTGGTTTCTCATGGAGATGTCATTAAGTCGCTAGTCGCGCACGCTTTAGGGATGCATTTAGATAGCTTTCAAAAGATTGTGATCGATCCAGCATCGTTAACCATCATCGATACCGATGACGGCACAAGTCGGCTAGTACGACTCAATGATGTCTCAGGTTCGCTCAAGGGCAAGGATGCAAGCGGGAAAATATCAGTCGCTGATGCCCTTGGTGGATCAATTGGTAACTCGAAAACGCTGCGCAGTAAGTCAGGTAAGAAAAAGTAATGCCTGGTCTTCGCTATCTCTTTGATTCACCTGATCGATTTATCGTTGGCACCATTGGGGCTGCTGGCGAGCGAGAGTTTTATTTTCAAATTCGCCAAGGCGATCGACTAATTTCAATGGCGACCGAGAAATCTCAAGCCGCGGCACTGGCCGAACGTATCTCGACAATTATTAAAGAGATTAAGAAAAGCGCACCACTTGCTGCTGTCGTCAATTCAACAAGGGATGAGGCACCACTTGAGCTCCCGCTCGATAATGAATTCACAGTTGGTGCGATCGGAATCGCCTTCGATGCCGCAGCGTTAGAGATTGAGATTTCATTCTCATCAGATCAGCAGCCCATTAATGATGGCGATGAGTCGGACAATTCGGTAGAAAATTCGATTGTTCAGGTAACGCTAGATCTGTCGCAATCACTCTCGTTTGTTACTCGTACCCAAGCACTTGTCGCAGCCGGTAGACCACTCTGTCCCTTCTGTACCCAAGCAATTGACCCAAGAGGGCATCTATGTCCACGAGCTAATGGGTATCGACGATAGTGAACGAGTGGGTTCTTCACAGCCAAGAAATTGCACGAGCTGGTCAATTAGAAATAACAGGTCGATTAGTAGATGCTTCAAATGCAACGCTCTTCGGAACTGTCACACATGAAGATGAGTCTTTCGAGATTATTTATAAGCCAATTGCGGGGGAGAGGCCGTTGTGGGACTTTCCAGATGGATCACTTGCCGGGCGTGAATACAGTTCATTCTTACTTAGTGATTTGGCGGGTTTTAATTGCGTTCCGCCAACTATTTTGCGTGAGGGCCCAGCAGGCTTTGGAATGGTACAGCGCTGGATTGATATCGATGCAGAGATTGATTTAGCAGAGTACTTCGGAAAAGATCTTTCGCAATTGCGTAACTTGGCTCTCTTTGATGCAGTCATTAACAATACTGATCGCAAAATTGGCCATCTCTTACCCACGGTTGATGGGAACCTATTCGGTTGCGATCACGGAGTTACATTTCACGAAGAAGATAAATTGCGCACTGTCCTTTGGCAATGGGCTGGCGATGCACTCACTTCCTCTGAGATTGAGATCCTTCGTAACACGCTGGTAGTACTTGATCAACATAAAGCACAATTTGCAGAACATTTATCGATCAGAGAAATTCAATCTACGATACGGCGGATAGAGTCAATATTGCATGAAAGCGCCATGCCATTACCCAGTGATGACTGGCCGCCAGTGCCGTGGCCAGCATTCTAAAAATATGTAGGCTCTGATTTCACGAGATGTAGGGATATCATTGGGCTATGAAATCTTGGCCATCGGTTCATATCAATTCGATGGACAAGACTCATCTCACAATCGCACCACTCTCGCTCTATAACACCGCGACCCAATCAGTAGAAAAACTCGAGTGGAAGAACCTCTATCGAATGTATGTCTGCGGTATTACCCCTTATGACGCTACCCATCTAGGTCATGCTGCTACGTATCTCACCTTTGATTTAATCCATCGCTTTCTAGAATTTGCTGGTTCGCAGGTGCGATTTGTTGAGAATATTACCGATATTGATGATCCACTCTTTGAACGAGCCAAGCGCGATGGTGTTAATTGGCACGAATTAGCCACCTCACAAATTGAACTTTTCCGCAGCGATATGGTCGATCTACATGTAATCCCACCAGATCACTACATCGGTGTGATCGAGTCAATGGATCTCATCATCGCTACAATCTCCGAATTGGTTGCGCAAGGTTCAACCTATTACGTAGATGAAGATTTATATTTTCGAGTGGGAATGGATCCGCAATTTCGTAAACGAAGTCATATTTCAGATGAACTTGCATATGAATACTTCTTAACACGTGGGGGAGACCCTGACCGGGTCGGTAAGGAAAATCCGTTTGATGCGCTGGTCTGGAAAGCCCAACGTGAGGGAGAGCCTGGCTGGGAGAGCCCATTCGGTGTTGGAAGACCGGGTTGGCACATTGAATGTTCTGCGATCGCGCTGCACTACCTACGCCCTGATGCAGGTGATGATTTCGCAATTGATATTCAAGGTGGAGGAAGCGACCTCGTCTTTCCGCATCACGACATGTCTGCCGCACAAGGGTTCGTCGGCACCAAACAAAATTTTGCAGAATTTTATGTTCACGCGGGGATGATCGGTCTCAACGGCGAGAAGATGAGCAAATCACTTGGAAATCTGGTTTTTGTTTCAACTCTCATTCACGAGGGAGCGGACCCAATGGCCATTCGATTGGCGTTGATGGGCCATCATTACCGAAGCGACCACATGTGGAGTAGCGACGAATTACTGCGATCAACGCAATTATTCGACCGTCTTCGCGAAAATCTCTCCCGAATTGAAGTCGCCCCAACAGTTCCAGTTGTACAGAAGATCATCAGTGCGATTTCACAAGACCTTGATACCGTTGCCGCAATTTCGGCGCTCACTCAATGGTGTGACGATTGCGAAGAGGGAATTTCTGGTGGTTCACCAGGGGAGCTTTCTCGGGCGCTAGATGATTTACTCGGTCTAGCTTTTTAAATCTCAACCTTAGTTCTCACTCTGTCTGCGGAGAAACCTCTCTAGTTCACGCGCAATTTCATCCCCTGAAACATCTTTAAATTCAGCAGCGTCTTTGCTCGCCTCCAGCGCCTTCACATACTCCGACACCTCGGTGTCATCTTGGGCCATCTCTGAGACTTCCTTCTCCCACTCTGCAGATTGGCGGTCGAGATCGCCGAGTGGGATTGGGATTTCTAGGAAATCTTCCAACGCATTGACAAGTGCCAATGTTGATTTTGGTGAAGGAGAATCTGATGCATAGTGCGGAAGTCCAGCCCAGAGTGAAACCGCGTCGATTCCTCTTCGATAACAACTATCGACGATGATTCCGAGAATTCCGGTAGGTCCTTCATATTTACTCACCTCAACACCGAGACGACGAGCGATATCGGGATGGCCACCACTTCCACTTACTGAAATTGGTCGTGTGTGTGGAACATCTGCCAACATCGCGCCCAGTGTGATTACCAAATCAACTTCGAGGTCATCGGCAAGATCCAAGAGCAAACTCGTAAAAGTTTTCCATTTCATAGATGGCTCAACGCCAAGGACGAGCACAAAATCATTTTCAAGATGTGGTGTTGCTAGCCCGTACACCTGAGTTGAAGGCCAATTAACGCTACGAACCTGCGAATCATCAATTGTCATCATTGGCCGAATCACTTGAAAATCATAGAAATCTTCCGGGTCATATTCTGAAATGAGAATCGGTGACGGACCATCAATGCGGATATCAAGATTTTCCATGATGTGAGTCAAAGCCCCAGTGGCCGATTCACCAGCATCACTCCACCCCGAAAAGGCGACGATCATCGTTGGTGATCGCAGAGGTGGAATCGTAAATATCTCCATATCTCTCACCTTACGGTAACCTTCACGTCGTGACGAGTGCAAAAACACCATCAGAGCTAAGAAAAGCGCTCTCCAGTCGGGTCGTAATCGCCGATGGCGCCATGGGAACGATGCTGCAAGAAGCAGATCCGACCCTAGAAGATTTTCAAGGTCACGAGGGCTGCAATGAGATCCTCAACGTCTCCCGTCCAGATATTGTGCGAAGCGTCCATGATCGCTACCTCGAAGTTGGTGTTGATGCGATTGAGACAAATACCTTTGGTGCAAACTGGGCGAACTTGGCGGAGTACGCAATTGAAGATCGAATCTATGAATTGGCCTATGCGGGTGGAGTGATCGCTCGGGAATCTGCCGATGCATACTCAACTCCGGAGAAGCCACGCTTTGTGCTTGGTTCACTTGGACCTGGCACGAAGTTACCAAGTCTTGGGCACACCACCTATGCATATCTTCGAGATGCCTACGAAGTTGCATCTCAAGGTCTTGTTGATTCTGGTGCTGATGCACTTTTAATTGAAACAACCCAAGATTTACTGCAAGCGAAAGCGGCTATTAATGGCGCACGCGCTGCCATCGATAAGTCAGATCGAGATATTGTTTTAATTGCGCAAGTAACTGTCGAAACAACTGGAACGATGTTGCTCGGTTCTGAAATTGGCGCCGCACTCAATGCGCTTGAACCACTGAATATTGATCTGATTGGCCTCAACTGCGCCACTGGTCCAACCGAAATGTCAGAACATTTGCGATACTTGTCTAAGAATGCATCATGTGCGATCTCAGTAATGCCAAACGCTGGATTACCAGAGCTTGGTCCAAAAGGTGCAACCTATCCACTTGGTCCCGAAGCACTTGCGCAAGCGCTAGCAACCTTCGTCGATGATTACAAAATTACTCTCATCGGTGGTTGTTGCGGAACAACTCCGGCTCATATGGCCGCAGTTGTCGCTAAATTAGATCGTCGCCCTGTAACGGTACGAAACTCTGCCGCTGACCCTGGCGCTTCATCTCTGTACCAATACGTTCCATTCCGCCAAGACAATGCATTTCTCGCAATTGGTGAACGTACCAATGCCAACGGATCACGCGCCTTTCGCGATGCACTGATTGTGGAAGACTGGCAGACCTGTGTTGAGATCGCACGTGATCAGATTCGCGACGGCGCACATGTCTTAGATCTTTCAGTTGATTACGTTGGTCGCAACGGTGTTGAAGATATGACTCAACTTGCAAGCCGCTTTGCGACAGCATCAACTCTTCCGATTATGTTGGATTCAACTGAACCACAGGTTCTGCAAGCTGGGCTTGAACAACTTGGTGGCCGTTCAATCATTAACTCTGTTAACTATGAAGATGGAGACGGACCAACATCAAGATTTGCTCGCATTATGCCGTTGGTGGTTGAGCATGGCGCATCTGTTGTCGCACTTACAATTGATGAAGAGGGACAAGCCCGAACTGCTGAATGGAAATTGCGAGTGGCCCGACGTCTTATTACCGATTTAGTTGGTAACTGGGGCATGAAGGTCGGGGATATTCTGATCGATACTCTGACCTTCCCAATTGCAACTGGCCAGGAAGAGACTCGTCGCGATGGACTTGAAACAATCGCTGCTATCCGCACGCTCAAGTCTGAGTATCCGGAAGTTCAAACTACTTTAGGTGTCAGTAACGTTTCCTTCGGACTAAATCCAGCAGCTCGAGTCGTTCTCAATTCAGTTTTTCTACATGAGTGTGTCACTGCTGGTCTTGACTCAGCGATCGTGCACCCTTCTAAAATTATGCCACTGGCCCGAATTGATGAAGCGCAACGTAAAGGAGCACTCGACCTGATTTATGATCGCCGAATATTTGATGGCGATAACTGCACCTTTGATCCACTTATTGAGTACCTGCAACTCTTCGAAGGTGTTGAACTTGCGGTCTCTCGCAATATCCGCGCCGCCGAATTAGCAGCGCTCCCGCTAGAAGCACGGCTAGTTCGACGCATTATTGATGGTGAAAAAGTTGGCCTGAGTGATGATCTAGATCTTGCCATGGCTTCAAAAATTGCACCTCTTGCAATTATTAATGATCACTTGCTCGAGGGCATGAAGACAGTCGGAGAACTATTTGGTAAGGGGGAGATGCAACTCCCATTCGTATTGCAGTCGGCCGAAGTGATGAAGACAGCTGTGGCCTACCTTGAGCCATTTATGGAGAAGACAGATGATGATGGACGCGGCTCAATTTTGCTTGCAACCGTCAAGGGCGATGTTCATGACATTGGGAAAAATCTGGTCGATATTATCTTGTCTAATAACGGTTTCCGGGTGGTTAATATCGGAATTAAACAGACGATTAATCAGATTATCGATGCAGCGCAAGCCTCTGATGTAGATGCAATTGGAATGTCGGGGCTCTTGGTTAAATCAACTGTAATTATGCGTGAGAATTTAGAAGAACTCACATCTCGTGGCCTCGACCAAAAGTGGCCAGTAATTCTTGGTGGAGCAGCACTGACTCGTGCCTTCGTTGAAGTTGATCTTGCTGAAAGTTTTCCAGGCGAAGTTCGATATGCACGCGATGCCTTTGAAGGCCTGGCGCTAATGGATGCAATTATGGGAGTGAAAAAGGGTGTTCCCGGCGCGGCCCTGCCAGCTCTACGTGAGCGAAAAGTGAGAGCAACTCCGAAGTCGTCGCTCGATCTTGTAATTGATACAAAGCGAAGTGATGTTGCAATTGATGTGTCGATTCCCAAAGCCCCGTTCTATGGCTCTCGCATTGTTAAAGGCATTCCACTTGCTGATTACCTTGGAATGCTTGATGAGCGAGCTCTCTTTGTTGGCCAGTGGGGACTTAAGGGCAATCGTGGCGAATTTGAAGCGATGGTGGAAAATGAAGGTCGTCCACGATTGCGAGCGTTGCTTAATGAAGTTCAATCCCAAGGATGGCTCAATGCTGCAGTGGTCTATGGCTACTTCCCATGCGTGAGCGAAGGAAACGATCTCATCATCCTTCATCATGAAGGTCCACTAGCTGGAACCGAACGCACTCGTTTCTCATTTCCGCGTCAATCGCGTGATCGTAGATTGTGTCTTGCTGATTTCTTCGCCACTAAAGATTCTGGAAAGACAGATGTTGTCTCTTTCCACGTTGTGACCATGGGCAGTGTGGTTTCAGAAGCTGCTAACAAACTTTTTGCTGACAATAAGTATCGCGAATATATGGAGTTGCACGGCCTCTCGGTTCAATTAACTGAAGCGCTAGCTGAGTTTTGGCACGCACGAATCCGAGAAGAGTTAAAGGTTCGTGCCGAAGATGCACCTGACATTGCTGGAATTCTTGATCAAGGTTATCGAGGATCGCGTTACTCCTTCGGTTACCCAGCCTGTCCGGATATCGAACAACAGGTTCAACTCTGTGAACTGCTTGAACCTGGTCGAATCGGTGTAGAACTATCAGAAGAGTTCCAGCTCCATCCAGAGCAATCAACTTCGGCGATTATCGTTCATCATCCTGAAGCCAAATATTTCAACGCCAACTAAGAGCGATTTACTCTGATGTTTGCGGCAGCTTTCTTTGATATGGATGGACTCTTTCTTGACTCGGAAACCCATTGGCATGATGCACAGTTGGAATTTTGCGCCCGACATGGATACCAATGGGATGACGAAGATCAACGGATTTGCATTGGGGGACCACTCTCGCGAGTAGGTCAATACATCGCAGAGGTGTGCAAAATCGATCTATCTGGCAGCGATGTTGAAGCAGAAATTATTTCCATGATGTTGGTAAAACTCCGGGCTAGCGTTCACGTGATGCCCGGGGCGATGGATGCGGTTCTCTTACTGAAAGCGATCGCACCAGTTGCACTCGTTAGTGCTAGTCCTCGTAATTTGATGGATGCTGGTCTTGCCAGCCTGCCGACCAATCTATTCGAATTTACAATAAGTGCAGGTGATGTGAGGCGAACAAAGCCACACCCTGATCCGTATTTGGCAGCGGCAACTCGCTTAGGAGTGGACCCCCGAGAGTGCGTTGTCTTTGAAGATTCTATTCCAGGAATAACTGCTGCCCGATCTGCTGGAATGTATGTAGTCGCAGTTCCACAGTTCATTGAGGTTGCGGCTGCGTCGCGACAGAGAGTGATAGCAACCCTTGAAAGGCTCGACCGAAAATTTTTAAATGAAATTTATCAAGAAAATTAATTATGAGCAGGACAGATTGTTTTAAAGAAACACCAATCACATAACTTTGATGGTTTTGGTGGGAAGTAATTTCGTTCTATCGAATCTTGAATTTCGGCAGCAATCTGAAGCAACTTCTTCTCTGTTGATAGCAGTTCCCGTTCGGTTGGGGTGCTCTTCACGCTTCGTGAATCTCCGAGATAGTGCAGCATAAGAAGCGTTGGAATGACACCATGTAGTCGCCAATAGAGCAGCGCATAAATTCGAAGTTGAAAGAGCGCCTTCTCTTCCCATCCTGGCTTTGGTGATTTCCCAGTTTTATAATCAACAATTCGCACTTGACCGGTTGCAGCGACATCAATCCGATCAACGTACCCGTGTAGATAGATATCTTCCGAGAGGTCTTGCTCTAAATGCAGTTCCCGATGAGTTGCCTCGAAGGCCGATGGCGTCTCGAGTGTGAAGTAATTCTGCAAGAGCGCAGCAACTCGATCAAGCCACTCTTTTTCATTGAGGACAAGTGGGGCGATCTCAGGTTTTTGCTCTACTTGTGCCGTCCAACGTTGGGGAGCCATGGTGATTGCCATCTCCACAGTGCGCTCGGGCGCGGGAAGGTCAAAGATATCTTCCAAAATTGTATGGACGAGAGTTCCTCGCTCGGCATCGATACTGGGTGGCTCAGGTAGTTCATCGATAATTCGATACTTATATTTCTGAGGGCAGTTAGTAAATTCACTCATGCGGCTGGGGGAGAGACGAATCTTTCTCATATGGCCAGAACATACCCGTACATGGTGACTAAACCTCATCTAAGATAAGCCTGTGTCGGATTCAGAAGAGAACTCAATTTCAGGTGCGCGTACCCCGGGATACTTCGCAGTCGGTGATCGAATTCAATTAACCGATCCCAAAGGCAAAATTTACAGTTTCACCATTACGCCCGGGAAAGAATGGCACACCCATAAAGGCTGGATTGTTCACAATGACTTAATTGGTCTTCCAGAGGGTTCAGTTATCTCCACTACTGCAGGGCTACGCTTTACCGCTTTCATTCCACTGCTTTCGGATTATGTCTTGTCGATGCCGCGTGGAGCAACAATTGTCTATCCAAAAGATGCGGCAATGATTATTGGTGTGGCTGACATTTATCCGGGTTCTCGGGTCCTCGAAGCAGGTGTCGGAAGTGGTGCGCTCTCGCTCTCAATCTTGCGCGCAGTGGGCGATCACGGTTCACTTGATTCCTTTGAACGCCGTGACGATTTTGCGACTATCGCAAGCACAAATGTGACTGACTACTTTGGAAAAAGCCCGAGTAACTGGTCGCTCACGGTCGGATCCGTGCAAGATCATCCACATGAAAAAACTTATGACCGAGTGATCCTCGACATGCTTGCACCATGGGAATGTGTTGAGATGGCTGCCCGAGTATTGCGCCCAGGCGGTGTTTATCTCGCCTACGTTGCAACGACAACCCAACTCTCTGCCACCGCCGAAGCCCTGAAAGAGAATGGTCATTTCACAGAGCCAGAGAGTTCTGAAACGATTGTCCGCGGTTGGCATCACGAAGGTCTAGCAGTGCGACCACAGCAACGAATGATTGGACATACTGGTTTTCTCATTCACAGTCGACGGATGGCACCAGGAGTTGAAGTATTGGCAAGACGACGCAGGCCGGCGAAGGGTGCATACGGTGTCGCGGAAGAGTGAGCGATTAGTCAATCTCACCATTGCGCTATTAGCGACTCGACGTTATCTCACTAAGGCTGAAATATTTCGAACAGTTGAAGGATATGAAGGTACAACTGAATCGAAAGAGCGAATGTTTGAACGTGATAAAGACGACCTCAGAGGTTTAGGTATTGCGATTGAGCTCGGCAGCTTTGATCCACTTTTTGAAGATGAAGCTGGTTATCGAATTACCCAGGCGAATTATCAGTTAGCGCTCGGGGAACTCGATGGTTTAGATATCGGCATTCTTTCACTAGCAGCTTCGGCATGGTCTGGTGCGGTTCTAGAAAAATCTTCAGAGAGCGCGCTACTTAAAATTCAATCAATCGGTGTTACACCCACATCCGATGGATTAACTTCACTTACGCCTCGACTTATTCTGACGGATCCAAACTTTTCCAAGGTAACCGATGCGATCGTTCGCCGAGCCGAAATCGATTTTGGTTATGTCAGCAATAGCCTCGATGTCGAAGTTCGGAAAGTTCAACCTTTTGCACTTTATGGACGAACTGGAATCTGGTATCTCACTGGTTTAGATTGTGAGCGCGGTGAGAACCGAACTTTCAGGCTTGATCGAATTCATGGAGATGTTCTCGTCAGCAAGAAGGGTGGTCGCTTTGAAGCTCCCACTTCGAGTACTCACCCCTCTTTTACTCTCGCTCTTGATAATGTAGAACGCGCGCAAATGAAAATCCGAAAGAACCGCGGTCATCAATTGCGAGCTCTTGCGACGGATACTGAACTAGGGGAGGAGTGGGATGTAATCGGCTTGCCCATTCTTGATCAATCCGCACTACTCTCACTGATCTTGTGGCATGGCGACGATGTCGAAGTACTCTCACCAGCAGATCTGCGCTCATCCATCGTAAGCGTGCTGAAAGAAATTGTGGCCACTCATGGTTAAAGAAAATACAACTCCACTCGATCAAGTCTCTCGTATGCTCGATCTTGTTCCGTTTTTATTAACTCACCAAGGGATAGCGCTCTCGGAATTAGCGAAGCATTTCAATGTCTCTGAAGAAATTGTGCTTGATGATCTCAACACTTTGTGGATGTGTGGGTTGCCAGGTTACACCCCGCTTGAGTTAATAGACCTCTCATTTGAATCAGGGTTCGTGACTATTCGCAATGCAAACACTCTTGCAAAAGTTCGTAAACTCAATAGTTCTGAGATTATTTCGTTAACTCTTGGTCTAGATCTATTAAAAGATTCCCAGATGACTTTAGATACATCGATCGCGGCTCGGGTTGAGTCCCTTTCTGATCGCCTTCGCGAGATTATCGGTGCTTCGTTTTTTATTGAAGAAGATGGTTATGCAGCACTTCGGGGGAAGATACATCACTCAATCACACATGGACTTGATTTGACCTTTGATTACTTCTCACTGACTAAGGATTCTCGCAGCCAAAGACATGTCACACCGTACGGTTTTTACATCGAAGATAATTTCGAATATCTAGAGGCTTACTGTCATAGCGCCCAAGCTGGTCGAGTTTATCGTTTCGATCGAATTTCGGAAGCGGTAGTCGGTGATCAGAGCACGGTTACTGCACCTGTAAAGTCGCAACGCTCTGCTGATCGGGTGAGGGCCGCGATCCAAATTAATCGGGCAAGTCGTCGCAACGCTGAGCGGCTCGGCATCTCACTTGTTGCCGTATCGGCTGGAAGTGAAATAGTCATTGAGAGCTTTACCCCCGAATGGATTCTCCGTTCAATTCTGGCTGGGGCCGGTGACCTGTCGTTAACGCAGCCTGCGGGTCTGATCGCCGCTGTGAGTCAGAGCGCTCGTTTAGCGCTAGCCCTTTACGAGTGAGGTGCTGTAGCGTAAGCACAGGTCGAAGTCGTCTTGCTGGTTGAAGCAGGCTCAAAATACAGGAGGCAGTCATGACATTTTTAAAAGAACCAACTCACATCATGTTTATTCTCATTGTTGTGATTTTGCTCTTTGGAGCTAAGCGTCTGCCTGATTCTGCTCGTTCACTTGGTAAGTCAATGCGTATCTTTAAATCCGAAATGAAGGAGATGAAGGACGAAGGCAAGACGCCAGACCAAGAGAAGAAGCAAGACCAAGAGAAGAAGCAAGACCAAGACGGTCAAGCTTCCGCCTAATTGCTATGACGACCCCAACAGGTGGTCGTATGCCGATCCTCGATCATCTGCGTGAATTTCGAAAACGCGTTGTTCGAAGCGCTGGTGCGATCACAGTATGTTCAATCGTAGGGTGGATTTTTTATATTCCCATCATTACAACCCTCTCGGTTCCCGTCTGCGATTTGCAGAGTGTGACACCGGTCGGTGCCGATGAATGCGGAGCGCTCTACATCAACGGCGTTTTAGGTCCACTGAATCTACATATTAAGGTTGCAATTCTCACCGGACTCATCTTGGCAGCGCCAATTTGGCTCTATCAATTATGGGCCTTCATTGCGCCCGCGCTACATAAGAAAGAGAAACGAAACTCAGTTCTCTTTATCATCGCGGCTACTCCATTCTTTTCGGTTGGTGCTTACATGGGTTACTCGATCTTGCCACTGGCGATCCGAGTGCTCTTTGGCTTTACACCCGACTCGCTTAACAACTTGGTGAAATTTGACGACTATCTAGATTTCGTTACCCGCACTATTCTATTTTTCGGATTGAGTTTTGAATTACCCGTCTTCCTAGTTTCACTTAATCTGATTGGCGCTCTGAGCGGAAAGACGATTCTTCGACCGTGGAGAATTTGGGTATTTGTAATCTGTCTCTTCGTTGCCGGCTTTACTCCAAGTCCAGACCCACTTTCAATGATTGCGCTTTCAGTTCCACTCATTGGGCTCTACTTCTTAGCTGGTGGTATTTCACTACTCAACGACCGCCGGCGAGAGAAGAAGGCTGCCCGTGAGTTCACCAGCTGAGCGAATGGCAGCGTCAAAGGCGCGCGCGACACATAAATTAACAACCAAATTCGCAGCCACCTTTGACTTTCCATTGGATGAATTTCAAATCAAAGCGTTGCACTGCGTTGAAGGTGGTCATGGACTCTTGGTTGCTGCACCTACGGGTGCCGGTAAGACGGTAGTCGGAGAATTTGCTGCCTTTGTCGCACTTGAACAAGGAAAGAAATGTTTTTATACGACACCTATTAAGGCACTTTCTAATCAAAAGTATGCCGAATTCGTTGCAAAGTTTGGTGACGAGAATGTCGGACTTCTCACTGGCGATACAAATATAAATTCTGATGCTCCAATTCTGGTGATGACCACCGAAGTGCTTCGCAACATGCTTTACGCCAGTTCCTCATCCTTGGTGAATTTGCAGTCGGTAGTAATGGATGAAGTGCACTACCTGGCTGATAAGTTCCGTGGCGCAGTCTGGGAGGAAGTACTGATTCACTTGATGGAATCGGTGCAGGTAATCTCACTCAGCGCCACCGTTTCGAATGCGGAGGAGTTCGGGGAGTGGCTCGGCACCGTCCGCGGTGAGACCGATGTAATCGTCTCGGAAATTCGCCCAATTCCGCTCTATCAACATATTTTGATCGGTAATCGACTGCTCGATCTCTTCAAAGAGCCAGGTAAGGTAAATCCAGAAGTTCTGGCTATTGAACGCGAAGCTATGCGCAAGATAAAAGTCCCGCGACATCGGCGGGAAGGATTTAATGAACGTGATAGCAAGCTCTCACGAGCCGAAATTATTGAGACGCTCGATCGACAAGGTCTACTGCCGGCCATCACCTTTATCTTCTCGCGCGCTGCTTGCGATGCCGCGGTGAAACAGCTGCTGCAAGCCGGTATTCGGCTGACGAATACGCAAGAGCGCGAGGAAATTCTGCGCACTGCTAAGCGACTCAACGCACACTTAGCCCAAGAAGATCTGGATATTTTGGGTTATGACGATTGGCTTGATGCGCTCGAACGTGGAGTTGCTGCCCACCATGCAGGGCTGCTGCCAAGTTTTAAAGAGACTGTGGAAGAGTTATTTAAACGTGGTTTAGTGAAAGCGGTATTTGCTACCGAGACGCTCGCCTTAGGAATTAATATGCCGGCGAAGACAGTTATTTTGGAGAAACTCACTAAATGGAACGGTGAAGCACATGTTGCGATCACGCCCGGTGAATACACCCAACTCACTGGTCGAGCCGGTCGACGTGGAATTGATATTGAAGGTAATGCAATTGTGCAATGGTCACCCACACTCGATAGCGCGATGGTGGCAGGTTTAGCTTCGACTCGTACTTATCCGCTTCGTTCTTCCTTTACTCCTTCTTACAACATGGCAATTAACTTGATTAATCGATTTGGTAGAGAACGTGCCCGAGGTTCTCTGGAATCTTCCTTCGCTCAGTTCCAAGCAGACCGCGCTGTAGTTGGTTTGGTGAAGCAGATAAAAAAGAATGAATCTGCTACCTCCGAACTGATGCAGGATGTCTCATGTCACCTTGGTGACTTCGCCGAGTACGCCAGAATGAGAAGTGATATTAAGGAGATAGAACGGCTACTTTCAAAACGCGATGCCAGGCGTACAGTCGATCAGAAGCAACGTCGATTTATGGAATCCGAGTTAGAAGGTCTTCGAAAAGCGCTACGCAACCATCCTTGCCATGCTTGTAATGATCGCGAATCACATGCTCGGATCGCAGAGCGCGCCGAACGTTTACGCCGAGAGTCAGAGGGGTTGCGCGGGCGAGTAGAGAATAGAACTCACGTGATTGCTCGCACCTTTGATCGCATCTGTGACGTTCTTACCGACCTCGGATATATCGAGGGGGAGAAGACGTTGGAACAAGGAAAGATTCTTTCAAAAATATATGCCGAATCAGATCTGCTACTCACCGAAGCTATCCGAAGAGGTCTCTTTGCAAACCTCAGCGCTGCGGAATTGGTTTCAGTTGCATCAGCTGTGATCTTCTCGTCTCGTTCTGCGGAAAACTTCGCTCCGAAAATGCCTCACAATAATGTCGCAGTCGCACTGCTAGGAATGGTAAAAATTTGGAGCGAACTTGAAGATCTGGAAAGTAAACATGGAGTAAAGACTCAGCGTGAACCAGATTTCGGATTCGCATTTATCTCCTATAAATGGGCGCAAGGAAACTCGCTGCAGAGCGTGCTTAAGGGCAGCGACATGTCAGTGGGTGATTTTGTCCGCTCCACTAAACAATTAATTGATTTACTTAACCAGATAGCGGTAGCAAGTCCAGAGTTACGAAAAACATGTCGTGAGGCAATGGGCAAATTGGATCGCGGCGTCATTTCATATATCTTGGAGGATCTATGACACTGATGCTGCTAGATAGTGGATCGCTCTGGTATCGCGCCTATTACGGTATGCCCGACACAATGGTCGCACCCGATGGAAGGCCAGTAAATGCCATCCGCGGGTTTCTCGATATGAGTGCGCGTTTAATCACAATGTATTCGCCCAATCGTCTCGTTGTCTGCATCGATGGGGATTGGCGTCCTTCGTGGCGAGTTGAGCTATTTCCGGCGTATAAAGCGAATCGACTCGAAGATCCAGAAGGTGAAGAAGAGTCAGAGCCCGACACGCTATCTCCGCAAATTCCAATCCTACTTGATTTACTTGATGAATTCGGAATCCCGATGGTTGGCGTTGATGACTATGAAGCAGATGATGTGATGGCTACATATGCCGATACTCATCCTGGACCTACTCGGATAGTTACTGGCGATCGCGATCTATTCCAATTAGTTGATGACCAACGCGATATTAAAGTTGCGTACTTAGCAAAGGGAATCTCAGCTCACGATCTTGTTGATCTCGCATTCATCGCAGATAAATATTCAATCCCAGGTGATCGTTACGCCCTCTTTGCTACCTTCCGCGGTGATGCCTCCGATGGCTTACCGGGTGTAAAAGGAATCGGAGAGAAGGGGGCGGCGCTGATCGCAACTCACTTTGAATCTGTGGAAGATGCACTCGCTGGCGCGTTCTCGGCTGATTCCCGTTTACCAGCAGCCCTTGCTAAAAAGATAATCGCGGGAGAGGAGTACCTCAAGATCGCTCCAACGGTTGTGAATTGTGCCCGAAATGTGGCACTGCCTGATTTAGATATTGCACTTCCGAAACCACCCGCAGATCTTTCTAAGATTTATCAACTCAAAGAACAGTACGCGCTAGGAGCTAGCGTTGATCGATTGATTTCAGCGCTCAAATGGTAACCATAATTGCGGCGTTGTTCTATGCCGCTTCCTTTGAGCCGCTCGGTAAATGGTTCTTTGCACCAATCTCTTTCGCACTTCTTTTTAAAGTCCTGCGCAAGAGTCAGCGCATCTATCTTTGCCTTTTTATATTTGGTTTCCTCAGTAGCGTCATCACACTTGGCTGGGCTGGAGAATATGTTGGAGTGTTACCGCTATTCTTCTTAGCTCTCTTACACGGCCTTTACTTTTTACCACTCGGTCTCATCCGACGATTCTCCGACAACTGGCTCTGGTACATCCCAGCAATACTTGTACTAGAAGAACTTCGAGCGAGATTTCCATTTGCTGGATTTTCATGGATGCGCATTGCTTTCTCACAATCAGAGGCACCTTACGCGTCGGTGATTTCTATTGGGGGAGCGCTACTTCTTTCGTTCTGGGTATTAATTTTAGCTTCTATTCTTGCCGGATCTGTGCCCAGTAAGAAATTATCGCTAGTCATAATTCTGGCAATGGTTTTTCTGCCGGGCCTAATAAAAAATGAGTATCTAGAGACGAAATCAATCACATACGCCGCCGTTCAAGGAAATACACCATCAATTGGTCTGACTTTTAATGATCGAGCGCGGGCAGTTTTCGATCTACACGTCAAGACAACTCGGAAAATGGTCACACCTGGACCCGATGTAATTATTTGGCCAGAGAATGCAATCGATGTTGATCCATTTGATAATCCAGATGTGGCTTTAGCGATTAAATCAATTACCGCCGAGTACGGAGTTCCGCTTATTGCGGGTGCCATTAGTCGAGTAAGTGGGCAATTGGAAAATATTTCGGTGGCATATGGAAAAGATGGTTCAGTTGCGTCATTGTACTCGAAGCAGTATCTGACACCCTTTGGTGAATATATTCCGCTTCGACCGATTGCAAGAATTATTTCACCTTATGTAGATGGCGTTGCAGATTTCTACCCAGGGGAGAGGCAAGATCTCCACCTTATTAAGGAAATGAATCTGGCCCCTATTATTTGCTTTGAAATTCTCTCTGACTCGCTCATGCAAAAATCTGCCAAGATTTCTGATGCCTTCGTGGTGCAGACAAATAGTGCAACATTTGCAAATACGGCAGAGAGCGCGCAACAGTTAGCGATCACCAGGCTCCGGGCTATTGAAAACTCTCGCGAAATTGTCAGCGTCTCTACTATTGGAATCTCAGCACACATCGATATCAATGGAAAAATATTGCGACAGACGAAGGAAAATGTCTCAACCTCGATGACCGGAACTCTTCGTGGCAATAGCGAAAATACGCTAGCGGGCCGATTTGGCGGGGTAGCACCGATACTTGTAGTCGCGTTAGCCACACTCTTTGCCTTGCGATTGCGTATATTAAGGCCGTTATGAAATTCGCACTTTTGATTCCGACCTACAACGAGGCAACATCGATTCGTGAATTATTGGATTCACTACTCGCCTTTCGTGCGGCGACTGACTTTGATTTTGATGTGCTAGTAATTGACGATAATTCACCTGATGGAACTGCGGATCTGGTTCAGACTCTCGATTTACCATGGGTAAAAGTCCTCAAACGAGAACGCAAATCTGGTCTTGGAAATGCCTACCGGGCCGGCTTTGCAGAGGTATTAAAAAGCGGTGGATACGACCAGATTGTGACGATGGATGCAGACGGTTCTCATCGAGTCGCCGACCTAGCCGCCATGATGAGCGCTGCTCACAGTGGCCGTTCAATCGTGCTCGGAACCCGCTGGATCGCTGGCGGAGCAGTACAGAACTGGCCAAAATCCAGACAATTACTCTCGAAATCAGGGACTGCTTACGCATCCTTTGCGCTCAAGATCGATCTCGCCGATCTCACTGGTGGTTTTCGCATCTACAGCGTCGAGCTGCTTAATTGCCTCAAACTCAACCAGATGATCGCCAATGGTTATTGTTTTCAGATCGAGATGGCGTTGGCTAGCCACTTAGCTGGCGCAGTAGCAACGCAGGTTCCGATTACCTTTGTGGAACGGGTTAACGGCGTCTCTAAGATGAGTAGAGCGATTGTTATTGAAGCGCTCTGGCAGACGACTCGTTGGGGCCTCTCGCGCAGGCTTAACCCTAACGCCGATAAGTTACATTATGTAAAGTAAAACTGAGAACGCCTTCGCTAGGCGTAATCAGTAATCGGTGCGCAGGAACAGACCAGATTACGATCACCGTAAGCGCCATCAATGCGACCGACAGTTGGCCAATACTTTCCTCGGGTTCCGATTAATTCACCGCTATTGAGGCCGGTAAATGGGCTTGGATAGGCAGCGTTGGTACGAGAATACTTTCGGTTCCAGTCTTCAGAGATGACAATCTCAGCTGTATGCGGTGCATTACGAAGCGCAGAATCATCAATTGAGATCTCGCCGGCGGTAATTGCGCCAATTTCTTGCGAGATGATGGCCATCGCATCGATGAAGCGATCCATCTCTTTAATATCTTCGGATTCAGTGGGTTCGATCATAAATGTTCCAGCTACTGGAAAACTCATCGTCGGTGCGTGGAATCCAAAGTCCATCAACCGTTTCGCAATATCGTCAACGCTCACACCACTGACCTTTGTGATCTCGCGTAGATCGAGAATACATTCGTGCGCCACTCTCCCGCTCTCGCCGGTGTAGAGCACTGGGAAGTACGGCTTAAGGCGTGCAGCCATGTAATTAGCGCTCAAGATTGCAACGTGAGTTGCGTGCGTTAAACCTGCACCACCCATCATTCGAATATATGCCCACGAGATAGGCAAGATGCTTGCAGATCCGTACGGTGCACCCGAAATCGGTCCCGGCCCAGTTGCTGGCCCTGCTTGTGGATCGAGCGGATGATTGGGCAAGAACGGTGCCAAGTGTGATTTAGCAATTACCGGTCCAACGCCAGGTCCCCCACCACCATGTGGAATTGCAAATGTCTTATGAAGATTAAGGTGTGAAACATCTGCTCCAAATTTTCCTGGCGCTGCGGTACCGACGAGTGCGTTGAGGTTGGCACCATCTACGTATACCTGTCCCCCGGCGTCATGGATGCGGGCACATATATCTGAGATCGCGGATTCAAAGACACCGTGTGTAGATGGATACGTCACCATCAACGCTGCCAAATTATCGCGGTACTCGGAAATCTTTGCATCAATATCTGCCAAGCTGACATTTCCATGATCGTCACAATCGATGACAACAACTTTCATGCCAGCCATCACCGCTGACGCTGCATTGGTGCCATGTGCCGACGATGGAATCAAACAAATAGTGCGATGTGTATCTCCGCGACTGTCGTGATAATTACGAATGGCAAGTAAACCAGCAAACTCACCCTGACTTCCCGCATTTGGTTGGAGTGATACAGCGTCATAACCAGTGATCTTTAATAACCAATCACTCACCTGCGAAACAATTTCACGCGACCCTACGGTCTGATCAAGAGGGGCAAAGGGATGCAGCGATCCGAATTCAGGCCAACTTACCGCTTCCATTTCAGTTACAGAATTTAACTTCATGGTGCATGAGCCAAGCGGAATCATGGTTCGATCAAGTGCCAGATCACGATCAGAGAGTGTGCGCAGATATCTCATCATCGAAGTCTCAGAGTGATAAGTATTAAATACTTTATGTTGCAGATAGGCAGATGAACGAATTGCGTGAGCTGGGATTCCACTCTTTCCTGATGAGAGTTTTACCTCAAATATTTGCGCGAGATCAGAGATTGTCTGCGCATTAACGCTCTCATCGAGTGAGAAACGTACATGCTGATCATCTACACGTAACAGATTGATTTTAAACGACTGTGCCTTTTTAATGACCTGATCGCTTGAGCCAACTTTGACGGTAAGAGTGTCGAAAAAAGTTGTATTGGTGACGCTGAGTACAGCAGCAAGGGCGGATGCCTGTTCGTGAACGGTGCGAGCAATATGTGCCAGACCTTTTGGACCATGCCAGATGGCATAGAAGGCGCTCATATTCGCAAGCAGAACTTGCGCAGTACAAATGTTGCTGGTCGCTTTATCTCTACGAATATGTTGCTCTCGTGTTTGCAGCGTTAACCGAAATGCTGGTCGCCCGGTTGCATCTACTGATTGGCCGATGAGGCGACCAGGTAGTGAACGCTCTAGCCCATTGCGCACGGACATAAATCCCGCATGTGGCCCACCAAATCCCATGGGGACACCAAAACGTTGCGCACTTCCCACTGCAACATCGGCGCCCCACTCCCCTGGCGGTGTCAATAAAGTTAGCGAGAGCAAATCAGTTGCAGCAATTACAAAGGCACCCTTGTCATGTGCTGCGGTAGATAGAGCAGTGAAATCGCTGATCGCACCAGTCGTATCTGGATACTGAACTAATATCGCAAAGTAATCTAACGAATTATCGAATGCGAGAGCATTTACTTCTCGGACATCGATGCCGAGTGGCTTAGCTCGAGTTGCAACGACCGCCTTTGTCTGAGGGTGCACATTTTCATCGATCAAAAAGATTGCGCCATCTGCGCCTTTATAATTTCGCAGCGCCAACGTCATGGCCTCCGCCGCTGCTGTTGGTTCATCAAGCATGGATGCATTGGAAATATCTAGACTAGTGAGATCACAGACCACTGTTTGAAATGCAAAGAGTGCTTCCAGGCGTCCTTGCGAAATCTCTGGTTGATACGGTGTGTATGCGGTGTACCACGCTGGATTCTCAAAAACATTTCGTTTAATAACCGCTGGTGTAATAGTCGAATAATAACCGGTTCCGATAAGTGAGGTGAAGACCTGATTTTTATCGGCGAGCTTTCGTAATTCAGCGATCACTTCGGTTTCAGTACGACTCTCGGTAATTAATTCTGCCAGTGGTGTGGTTACCGCAATATTTGCCGGGACTACATCGGCGATAAATTCTTGCATTGATGAGTAACCGAGAAGATCGAGCATGATTTTTTCTTGCGCGACGTCAGGTCCAATGTGGCGATGTTCGAATGCCTCGTACTTACTCACTGAAAGTCCCCTATTCCTGCGCTGTATTAACCGCAATCCGTCGCTACAACGCAGATCAACTGCAGAGAGTTCGACTTAGTCGGTAAGCAGGTAAGGATAGAGTTCTTATGCGCCTTTCGCGCTGCGACGTGCCTTCCGGGCCAATGAAAGCTCATCATCACCCTGAGTTAATACCGGCTGACCTTCAATCTCACCTTGAAGGTTGGCAAGCGTTCCTTCAACTTCATGCCACACCTTGCCCACTGCAATTCCAAATACACCTTGGCCACCAGCGAGCAGATCGACAATCTCATCTGGGCTGGCACACTCATAAATAGATGCGCCATCACTCATCAAGGTGATTCGCTCTAACTCAACTACTCCCCGACTGCGCAGATGATCAACAGCGGAACGAATATTCTGTAGTGAAATCCCAGCATCAAGAAGTCGCTTTACAATCTTTAAAACTAAAATATCTCGAAAGCCATAGAGGCGCGAAGTTCCAGAGCCCGTTGCGCTACGAACGCTTGGCTCGACTAGCCCAGTTCGTGCCCAGTAATCCAATTGACGGTATGAAATCCCGGCGGCAGAACATGCAGTAGCGCCGCGGTAGCCAATTTCTGGAGGTGTTGCTGGGGAGGTCACGAGGTCTCATTTCTTCTGAGGAAGGGTGCAAAATATACGCAGCCCACCCCTGCTATTCAATCACCGACACGGGAAAAACCTCAACTAGAGGTTGAGACTCAGCCGGCGAAATCCTCTGGATTGATCTGATCGAGGAACTCACGGAAAGCCTCGATATCGGCGCTGCCATTTTCAATGGGGTCGCCATTTTCATCCATCTCTTGGATCAGCCGCTCTGGGATTTCAATCCCAGCCTCATCGATTAAAGTCCGGGCCACCACAATATTGCTACTGGTTCGAAGAGCTAGCGCGATCGCATCTGATGGCCTGGCTGAGACACTTAAGGCGGCATCTTCCTGAGTTCGAAGTTGCAAGGTTGAGAAGAAGACGCCATCTCGAATATGAGTGATTTGTACAGCGAGCAAAGTTGCATCCAACGTCTCCAGCAGATCACGCATCAAATCGTGCGTCAACGGGCGGTCAGGGTTAATCCCCTGCTGCGCAAATGCAATTGCCGCAGCCTCGGTGGAACCGACCCAAATTGGCAGGAAGCGAATACCGTCAATCTCTTTCAGTAAAACAATAGGTTGATTAGAAGGCATCTCAATTCGAACGCCGACAACTTCCATACTGACAAACGGTGTTGCTTCTTGCGTCATGTGAAAATCTTAGCGCGGACGGTTAAGTCCCGCACGCACAAGGGAGGCATGGAGACGAATCGATAGCGCTGCAATCTCTTTTGAAACTTCTTGCGCGCGTGCTTTGGAATCACTGTTCTTCTGACGATTAAGTGGAGTGATCACTTGCTCGATCAACCCAATCTCACGATCTGCCGCAGATTTAAATGAGCGAAGATGGCGCGGTTCAATACCAAAGGCTCCCATTTCACAGACGGCGGTAGCAACAGAGAGGGCATCAGCGTCGTAGTGGCGGCCACGAATTGTGATCAATCCGAAACCTTCGAGATTAACGAGTGCGGCATCGGTAATACCTGATGCTTTCAACAACTCTTCCCGAGATAGACGCATCTCAGTTGATGGAGCAAAGTTTGCAGCCGAGATAGCACCATCGACAGTGGCAAGACCTAGAGCTGGACGTGGGCTGGCACTTTCACCGGCGTTACGGGATGGCTCAAGGCCACGGTCCATGGCATCAAGGTTCTCTTTGATCACACGAAGTGGCAGGTACTGGTCCCGCTGCGCAAGTAGAACGTAGCGAAGACGATCTAGATCGGCGCTAGTGAATTTGCGATATCCAGATGGGGTGCGTTGTGGTTCAATCAAGCCTTCAGATTCTAAGAAACGAATCTTAGAAATTGTGATGTCAGAAAAATCTCCGCGCAGCTTGGATAAAACCTCGCCGATACTTAAGTAGGCACGTGCTGGAACGCTCAATTTTCTCTCCCCGTTTGATGCTTCGCTAATTACTTCTGGCCAACAATAAAAATAAGGTGAAACTTCCCGATCTGAATTTCGTCACCATTACTCAAAGTTTCATGGCTCACACTCGTTGAGTTGAGATATGTACCGTTAAGACTTGCACTATCTGTGATGCTAAAACTACGAGCGCCTGCGGCAAAGGTAACGCTGGCGTGTGCTCGAGACACAGTGACGTCATCTAAGAAGATCTCGCTTTCGTGAGCTCTTCCGATCGTCGCTCCGGTAGTCGTAATTAAAAATCGTGAACCTTTGGATGGGCCTTTAAAAATAACCAGCATCGCTTTTTCGCAAGAACCGGCCCTGATCTCATCGATGATCGCGCGCTCTGCTCCAGAAATCTCGGAGAGGTGACCCTCAAAGAGCGTATTCGCGGCTGGGGAAATATCCGACATTGCGCCAAGTCGAAGGGTTGTGGTGAGTTCAGCCTCGTTTTGTGGAGACATAATTTCACCTCACTTCGCCAGTTAATTTCTTTAAAAACCCTCGATCAAGGGCTCAAGATCAACTGAAGGCTGACACTAGATTGGCGGCGAAGATAAATCAAGTGGCATTCTTCTCGTTTTTGAGCGAAAAATTACCCGGTAATTTGACGATACTGATCGGCAGAGAGTAAGTCAGCCGGAATCGTTGCTACTTCAATATCTGCCAACCAGCCAGCTCCGTAAGGATCTGAATTGAGAATCTCTGGATTGTTTGAAAGTGATTCATTAATCGCAACAATAATTCCATCTACTGGAGAAAAGATCTCGGAGACGCTCTTGGTTGATTCAACTTCTCCGCATACTTTATCGGCAAATACTTTATCGCCGACTTTTGGAAGTTGAACATAAACAATGTCACCGAGTGCGCCTTGAGCGTAATCAGTAATTCCCATACGAACTAAGGTTGGAGAAGTTTCGCTTACCCATTCATGCTCTTTGGTGTATTGAACTGAATCTGGAATCAGCGACATGGAACTCTCCCTAACGAATAAAAGTTAAAACTCTGGCTGCGACAAGGTTCATACCCTAATTGCTTTCAGCGCCGTTACGAAATAGGCGGCGCCAGTGGCGAGATAGAGGGCTACGCCCCAGAGGGCAAAGGCCCAGCCAAAGATAAAGGCGATCTCCCCTACTCGCCCAACGCTTAGGGCTAGTAAGAGAAATGGAAAGGCGTAGAGCAGGTTAAATGTTGCTGCCTTGCCCATAAATGTAACCTTGAGTGGAGGTTTACCCTTTGCCGTCAACGCAATGGTGACGAGACCTAAAATTAAATCTCGAGAAACTAGCGCTGCAATCAGCCAGAGCGGAACTGCTTCTCGAATATAGAGAACGATCAGAGTTGCGACGATATAAAGCCGGTCAATAGTCGGATCTGCAATCTCGCCAAACTTTGATTCTTGGCCCAAGGCCCGCGCCAACTTGCCATCGAAATAATCGGTTGCTCCCCCGATGGCAAGTACCAAAATTGCCCAACCGTCAGCCTCGGGACCTAGCGCAAGATAGGTAAAAAGTGGAATACCAAGTGCGCGTACACCAGTCAGCGCATTTGGCCAGGTATAGAAAGACGCTTTTGCCGAACTCATAGGCCGAGTGCTACTTGTTCTCTTTATCGCGCTCTTTGACGCGAACTGCGACTTGAACTGGAGTGCCCGGGAATCCGAATTCCTCACGAAGGCGTCGCTCGATGAAGCGACGATAGGAGGCTTCGATCCAACCACTGGAAAAGACGACAAACTTCGGCGGTGAAATTCCGGCCTGAGTCGCATAGTAAATCTTCGGTTGCTTTCCACCACGAACAGGTGGAGGTGTTGCGCCAATAAGTGCGCCAAGAAAGGAATTGAGTTTCGACGTTGGAACACGACGTTCCCAAGAATCAAGAGCGGTACGTATCGCAGGAGCTAAGCGATCTCTATGCCAACCCGTCTTGGCTGCAACGTTTACACGTTGTGCCCACTCAACTTGATCGAGATGTCGATCAATCTCGCGATCGAGTTGATCACGACGATCTTCATCAACTAAATCCCACTTATTCATTACGAGTACAAGTGCTTTACCGGCTTCTTCCACCATTGTGATCACTCGTAGATCTTGTTCAGAAATCGGAATCGAAGCATCTAATACAACGACTGCACATTCGCATCGCTCAAGTGCGTTCTGAGTACGTAACATTGCATAGTAATCAGTTCCACTTGCTTGATTGGCCCGCTTTTTTAGCCCTGCAGTGTCAATGAATCGCCAGATCGAACCACCGAAATCGATCAACGAATCCACTGGATCTCGAGTGGTGCCGGCGACATCATCGACGATCGAGAGTGACTCCCCCGCGAGTGCATTGAGTAGTGAAGATTTACCAACGTTGGGACGGCCGATTAAAGCAATTCTTCGATATCCATCTTCAGCCTGTGCGCGACCGACTTCTGGCAACTCTTTCACAATCACATCAAGTAAGTCACCGCTACCTCGACCATGCAGGGCAGAGACAAAGTAAGGCTCACCTAAACCAATATTCCAGAGCGCATGAGCATCCGATTCATCAGAGTCACCATCTACTTTATTTGCAACCAGAATCATTGGTTTCTTAGCTTTGCGAAGTTGCTGTACTAAGACATCATCTTCATCCAGTGCACCCACTTGCGCATCTACGACGAAACATAAAACATCTGCCTCTTCCATTGCGAGTTCGGCACTTGCTGAAACTTGAATTGAAATTCCATCCGGCTTTGATTCCCAACCGCCAGTATCCATAATGATGAAGCGACGATCATTCCATTCGCACTCGTACTGAATTCGATCTCGAGTTACTCCTGGCGTATCTTCAACGATTGCTTCACGACGCCCAAGGAATCTATTGATCAGCGTTGATTTACCGACGTTAGGACGACCTAAAATTGCAACGATCGGAAGTCCTAATAGATTTCGCTCGCGCAGGATCTCCCAGACATGCTCAACGGTTTCAGCTAAAGTGAAATGAGTAGAGTCGATTACGACCGCATCACTGGCTGGCGCTAACGGTGAAATTTCACGTGTTGAATCAAAATGATCACGATTATTAAGTGATGTCTCGACCGCCTCAACTCCTTGCGATCCATCTGCTAACTCAGCGTCACGACGCTGTGCTCGCGCGGTGATGTCGGCGGTTAAAAATATTTTCATCGCTGCATTTGGTGCGACAACGGTTCCAATATCTCGTCCCTCAACTACAATGCCGCGATCTATTTTATCGATAATTTTTCGTTGGAGTGTAAATAACTCTTTTCGAATCGCAGGCAGCGCACTTATCGCACTTACGCGATCTGTTACAGATTGCGTACGTATCGCTTCAGTGACATCGGTATCTCCACAAAATATCTTTGGGTCAACTGGATTTGCAACGAATCTAATTGGCGATGTCACAAGCCCTTGAATAATTGCAGCTGGTTCGTCACTTTCAATTTTTATACTTAACCAGGTGACTGCGCGGTAGAGCGCGCCAGTATCTAAATAATTCCAGCCAGCTCGCTTTGCAACTTCACGAGATGTGCTCGATTTGCCCGCTCCACTCGGCCCATCGATTGCAATGACGATCATCGTCGTTCTCGTTTCATTAATTGTTCATGGACATCACATGTGATGAGTTGCGAAGTGACTTATTCTAACGAGACGGATGCACTTTCCATCCCGCTCGACCGAGATGGTCAGCGATCCTGACTGCATCAATTGGCGAGAGGGCAAGGGTGATCAGCCCAGTCTCTTGGCCTGGAGAATGTTCGATCGAAAGATCTTCAATATTTACCGCAGCCTTGGCGCACTCTTCAAAAATTGCTGCCAATTGACCGGGTTTATCGTCAATGACGATTGGGATGTAGGTGTAATTACGAGCAGACCCACCATGCTTGCCAGGAATACGTGCACGCCCCTGTCGACCCAATTCAAGTAACTCGGCGATCGCACTCGGGTTATCAAGTGACTGGATAAGCTGTGAAAGATCGTTTTGTAGACTTATTAATAATGGACGAATCTCCGCTGCATTTCCAGAGATAATCTCGGCCCATAGATCCGGGTCTGATTCGGCAATCCTTGTTGAATCCCGAAGCCCAGCGCCAGCCAATTCCAGATCTTCATCAGTGGCCGATAGCAGCGATTTCGCTAGTAGCGATGCACTTAGTTGCGGCAGATGGCTCACCGCCGCGACGGCTCGATCGTGATCTCCCACTGATCGCTCAATCTCAACTCCCCCACAGATTCGGATTACTTCACTAACCATCGCCGCCAGCTCGTTATCGACACCATCCCGGGAGAAAATCCAAGGTCGACCGATAAAGAGATCTGCGCGCGCTGAGGCAGGACCCGAGACCTCACGGCCGGCCATGGGATGGGTTGGAGCAAAACTAGCGTTCGCAAGCCCAGTTGTAGCAACATCAAGTACAGGTTGAGACTTTATACTACTAATATCCATAACTCTCAGCGCTGGGTTGCGGCTTATCTCCTTGGAAACCACATCAGCAATGGCTGCTGGTGGGGTAGCTACGATGAGAAGGTCTTCTACTTGTGGCTCTGGTGATGGATTCCCCAATAAATCCTGGGCAAGATCTCGAGCACGCTCATCACTGTCAACTATTGAAACTCGCACCCCCGCTTTAGCAAGAGCTAAAGCAATTGAGGTTCCGATCAGGCCCGCGCCAACGATTCGAATGTGGCCAAGTTCAATGGTCATGGATCTAACTACTGAGCGATATCTCGGCGTAGAGCCTTGGCTCCATGCAGGTAAATATGGGAAATTTCGCTCATTTTCTTGGTCGTATTGCAGTGCAACATCACTCTCAGCGCCATTTTCAACGCTCCCGGGACATCAATTTCAACAGCGCAGAGCAAAGGAACTGATTGGAAGCCGATCTCGCGGGCTGAAGCTGCTGGAAAGGCGGCGTTAATATCGGGCGTTACGGTGAGGAAGACTGAGATCAAATCATCGACCGAGAGGCCGTTTTCCTCCAAAATTGCGCTCAAAAGTTCTTTTGTCGCTTCGCCAATCGATTCAGGGGTATTGGCCGGAATTTGGGTCGCCCCTCGAATGGCTCTCACGCTAGACATGGGGAAAGGATAGCGTGGAGAGTCAAGGTTTCGCCTTTGATTTTATAAGTGTTTATTGCTTTATTGCTTAAATACTAAATTAATTCTGTCTTTGCTGATAGTTTCGCACTGCTCTATCATTAAACGATCGGGTATTTTCGCAATATCGATAAACCGCTAATTATGCCGTAGATTGAGCATGAACACTCTTTAAAATATCGATAAATAAACTAAATTAAGATTCTGCGATAGATTATCTATATATTAATAAAGCAATTTATAAATGGTGAGTCGATTTAACGCTATAAGTTTAAAGCGTTTCGGAGATTTGCCAATTCACCGTCATTGAGATCGCGCCATCTTCCAAGGGGTGTATCCCCCAGGCTGATTGGGCCAAAGTTGGTGCGGATGAGGCGAAGGACGCGGAGATCGACTGCCTCCATAAGACGGCGAATAATGTGATATCTGCCTTCATGGATACTCACCTCAATCCACTGTGGTGAGAGATGTTTAAAGGTGAGAACTCGACCCATTCCATCTTCGAGCTCGATCCCCTTCAGCAGCGTCTTCTCTGCCCCCACCGGCAGTGGGCCATCAAATTCAATAATGTAGCTCTTTACCAACCCGAAAGATGGGTGGGTCGCGCGAAAAGTTAGATCTCCATCATTTGTTAACAGAATTAGACCTTCTGAGTCCTTATCTAGTCTGCCCACATGAAAGAGTCTCTCCTTACGCAGATCAATAAAGTCAGCCAGAGATGGGCGTCCTTCTGGATCAAACATGGTAGACAAAACACCCTTTGGTTTATGAAGTACGATGTAAGACTTAGTCAAAGTTGGCTTAATTGTCTCACTATCAACTGCTACTACAACCTTTGATGGATCAAACTTGGCACCCAGCTCTCTAACAACGAGGCCATCGATTGTGACTCGGCCATCCATGATGAGTTCGTCAGCGCCACGGCGCGATGTCACGCCGGCTTCTGCAATGATTTTATTGAGGCGGACTAGGTGAGAATCAGCAGGCTTATCTTTAGGAGATTCTTTAGGAGATTCTTTAGGAGTATTTGTTGGAGTATTGCTAGACATGGCAGGCTATCCATTCAACGACAGTCTCGATATCGTCAACGCGACGAGGGGACAACTCTAACGCGTGAGCCTGTTTTTAAGCAAAATGGGGCGACTGGGTCAAAAGTGGAGAATTAGTCGCTCAGGCCCTCAAGAATTTCATCGAGGCCATCAAGATCTGGCAGATGAGGGGCTAGCGGTGAGAGATCTTCTAGGGATTTGAGCCCTAAGCGCTCAAGGAAGTAACTGGTGGTCTTATACAAGATCGCGCCAGTCTCATTTTCTATCCCAAACTCTTCCACTAAACCTCTGGTGACCAACGTCTTCATTACCGCCTCCACATTTACCCCACGAATGGCTGAGACACGGGCTCGCGAGACGGGCTGGCGATAGGCAATCACGGCCAGAGTCTCGAGAGCTGCCTGGGTGAGGCGATTTTGCTGGCCATCGAGCACAAATTTCTCCACTGCCGCCGAGTAATTAGGGTGGCTGTAGAAGCGCCATCCCCCATTAATCGCCTTGAGTGCAAATCCACGGTCGTCATAAGAGCCCCGCATTCGGTTAAGCGCATCGATAATCGTCTCAGTCGTCACCTCAAGCACGGTAGCCAGCGTAAGTTCAGTTACCGGCTCATCGACGACCATCAGAATCGCCTCGATAGATCTCTCAAGTTCTACATGAGACTCTACATCAGGTACTGAATTAGACTCATTTTCAGACATTGCTACCCTCACCTGTTCCTTCATCGCTCTCATCCATAAGAATTACTGGGATATCAAACTCATCACTGGTCTCAATTTCGCCTTCTTCGGCTCCAGTCCAAGTGATATAGAGCTCGCCCAGGGCTATTACTTGATCAAAACGTAGATTGCCCTGTCGATAGAGGTCAAGCAGGGCCAGGAAACGGGCCACGACGACCAGGGTCGACTCTGCGCCTTGGCATAGGACCCGGAAACTCATATTTCGGCTCCGACGAAGCGCCTCCACCACGAGCTTAGATTGCTCACTTACGCTCACAAGCGGCGTGTGAAGGTGGGTCAGGGCAACGACAGGCGGGGCCTTTGGGGTAAGAACACGGTCTGCAATCGCCGCAAAGCGCTCAGCACCGACTCCGATCAGCACCTCTGGCAGCAAGGCGGCCAGCGCTGGATCCAGAGCGACCACCCGTGGGAAGGATTTATCGGCAGCTTCGATCATTATCTGGAAAGAGGCAGCGATCTCCTTAAAGGCTCGATATTGCAGCAGTCGGGCAAAGAGAATATCCCTGGCCTCAAGCAGGGCAAGATCTTCTTCATCTTCAACCTCACCGCTTGGCAAGAGGCGGGCCGCTTTGAGGTCCAGCAGGGTCGCTGCCACCACCAGAAACTCAGTGGCTTGATCTAACTGCCAGCCCTGGCCCGAAAGTTCGAGGGAGCGAATGTAGGAGATGAATTCATCGGTCACAAGGCTCAGCGATATCTCGGTGATATCGAGTTTATGGCGCGAAATTAACTGGAGCAGCAGGTCAAAAGGGCCATCGAAATTTGAGAGGTGAACGCTAAATCCACTCTCGGGAGCGAGATTTTCCGCAGTTTCGATCGACATATCCACGAGCGCAGAGTACTTGGTTTATCGCCCCCACTTGCCGACACACGCCAGGCACGCGTAGAGTCCCACTGGAAGAAAAGAGGTTTCTCGCTTGAGCGCTATATCGACAAAAGACAATGACGTAGTCACCACCGCAACCCTCACCGGCAAGGCAGTGAAGTCATTCCCCATCCCGGCTGCAATTACTGAGCATGGTGGCGCAAAAATTATCGCGATCTTCAACCAGAAAGGTGGGGTTGGCAAAACCACGAC
>JBDNJI010000034.1:0-16435 GCA_041687825.1 Candidatus Planktophila sp. | reverse complement strand
TATTTTGCATCAGGGCAGTGAAAAAGCACGAGAAGTTGCAAGTGCAACAATTGAAGCGACCTATAAAGGGCTTGGGGTGGTGAGATAGATGAAACGCATACTTGTTTTCGCTCTCCTCCTCACTGCAATATCTCCAATTGCGACTCCGGTTGCGCACGCTACAGATCATCAAATTTGCTTAGCTTATGACACTGGCGGACCGGGAGATCGTTCTTTCAATGATGCCGCCGCTGCGGGTGTAAAGCAGGCTCAGACAACTCTCTCATTTACTCTGGCAACAACTGTCACATCGGGTGATGCCAAAGATCGACTCAACCGAATGCGGGCGCTGATTGCTAAGCAGTGCGCAATCGTGATCGCAGTTGGTAGTGGATATGCCGCGACAATTAAAGAATTGTCGACCGAGTTTGCTGATCAACAATTTGCAATCCTGAATGACGTTTCTATCGATGCACTCAACGTCACTGCCATAACTTTCGCCGACATTCAAGGTGCCTATCTAGCCGGTTTTGCAGCAGCTCTCTCATCTAAGAGTGGCAAAATTGCCATGATTGGCTATTCATCGCAGAGTTCAATCTACACTAATGGATTTCTAGCCGGTGCTCGTTCGGCTAAGAAAAATATCAATGCGCAGGTTCGGTATATCTCTGGATCTGCCAGTGCTGAAGCAGCCACACTTTTACGATCAGGTGTTGACGTTGTCTACTTAGCGACGACCGGGTCAGCCGATGATGTATTCGGAGTAATCGTGCAAGCCAATAAAACACGGAGTGCTCAGAGACCTGCAGCGCTGATCAATGTGGAACCAGATCAATTCTTAACGGTAGATGCTGCAAATAAGAAATTTGTGATTGCAACAATTGTAAAGCGAGTGGATTTAGCGCTACTTGATTTAATTAAGACCACAATCGCTGGATCAACTCTCTATGATGAGATTGACCCAGATCTTGGAGTCTTTGGTCGTAGTTATGGAATTTCACAGAAGGCGGTAGAAATTACAGTTCGTTCACCAGCGCTGCTTGCAGCAGCTAAGCGAATTAACCTTGCAGGAAAGATCGCAGCGGATCTCGAAGCGAAGTAATCTGCGCGGCTGCGCTCTGCGCATCCTTACTAATAACTTCGATATAACACTTTAACTTTGCCTCAGTTCCAGAAGGGCGAATGATTACTCGTACACCGCCTGCCAGCCAGATGCGCAACCCATCTGTTGGTGGCAATCCATCTGTCGGAGCTGCTAAATCATTGATTGATTCGACCGCACGTCCGGCTAATTCTGCCGGTGGTGAGAGTCGAAGTTGATGGAGCAGGGTGGCGATGGCACTCATATCCGAGACGCGAATAGATATTTGTTCAGTGCCATGAAAGCCATGTCGTGCCCAGACTTCATCAAGTAGATCGTTGAGATCCTTACCTTCGCGATCCAAATCCGTGGCAATCTGAGCAAGAAATAGCGCAGCAGATATTCCATCTTTATCATTTACCGTCTTTGAGTCGACTGCATATCCAATGGCTTCTTCGTATCCGAAGGCGAGATCTTCAATCTTGGCCAACCATTTAAATCCAGTCAGGACTTCCTTAAAATCAATCTGATAGTGGGCAGCGATCTTTCTTAAAATTGAGGAAGAGACAATTGAATTACCGAAGGTCCCGGTGGGTGCCGAACGCGCGATCCACTCTCCAAAGATGACTCCGAGTTCATCTCCGCGCAGCATGCGCCACTGTCCGGCGCGATCTTTTATCGCCGCCGCACAACGATCGGCATCGGGATCATTGGCAATCACTAAATCAGCGTTCTGCGCGCGAGCTGTGGCTAGCGCAATATCAATCGCACCAGGCTCTTCTGGGTTTGGAAATGCAACTGTAGGAAATTCCGGATCAGGTTCGGCTTGCTCTTTCACTAGAATTAAATCGGCGAAGCCAGCCTTAGCAAATACCTGCGTAATTGTTTCGGTTCCGACTCCGTGCATCGCGGTATAGACAATTGTAAGCTTTCCGGGGCGAGGCGCGAGCGCACTTGTACGAGCGATGTAATCATCAATAACTTTCTCATCCAGAGTGATCCATTGATTGCCACGAGGCAATTTCGCAAGGGAAGTGATTTTTGCAATCTCGGCTGCAATAAATCCATCGGTCGGAGCAATGATCTGTGAATTTGCGTAATTTATTCCATCAGCTTGTGGGCCAATGTAAACCTTGTATCCATTATCTGCTGGCGGGTTATGGCTGGCGGTCACCATAATTCCTACATCTGCCTTGAGCGCTGCTGTTGCATATGCAAGTACTGGCGTCGGTAGCGCGCGGGGGAGTACATAAACCTTCATACCAGCACCACTAAAAATCTCGGCGCTCTCAGTGGAGTACTCATCTGATCCATGACGGGCATCTCGCCCAATAACAACGCTGGTCATATTGCGAGCCTTCATATATTCAACGATTCCGCCAGCGGTACGACCAACAACAGCGCGATTCATTGAGGATGGACCAGGGCCATTAGGACCACGCAATCCTGCGGTACCAAACTGTAAAAACCCATTGAAGTACTTACGTAGGGCCACTTCGTCATCAGAATCAACTAGTTTTTGAAGGAGTGCCCGAGTTTTAGGATCTGGATCATCTTGAATCCAGGCAACAACTTCGGCGTGTAGCAACTCATTCATGGGACGTATCTTAATGAAGTTAGATTATCTGTGGAATAGTTTTTCTCAGTAACTCGCCCATCGAACTTGCCGCCGCTTTTCCAGCAGCAATGACTTCTTCATGGCTAAGTTTTTCACCAGTTACTCCAGCGGCAGCATTTGTAACTAGTGAAATGCCTAGGATTTCGGCGCCAAGTGCATGAGCTGCAATTGCTTCTGGGACGGTGGACATGCCAACAAGATCTGCGCCAAGTGTTCGCATCATATGAATCTCTGCCGGCGTCTCATAGGTTGGTCCGCGCCAATGCACATAGACACCTTCATCAAGTGTGGAGTCAGCTGCCCTCATAATGCTACGAATTCTTTTGCTATAGAGATCTGTTAAATCTACAAAGGTCGCACCAATGAGTGGTGATTGGGCGGTCAGCGAAATGTGATCTCGAATCAAGACTGGTTGCCCAACATGGAACTTGGTATTGATTCCACCACATGCATTTGTCAAAATAATTACTTTGCAGCCAGCTTTAACTGCAGTACGAACGCCATGTACAACTGGCTCCATTCCCTTGCCTTCGTACAAGTGGGTGCGACCTAGAAAGACGAGGGCACGAATAGTGCGATCTCCATCTTTAATAAGGTACGAGCGAATTTTTCCAGAATGGCCAACGACTGCTGGTGGTAGAAATCCAGTGATCTCATCAGCGTTACATTCATATGCAGGGGTACCGAGTGCATCAACTGCGCCGACCCAACCTGAACCCATCACGAGCGCAATATCGTGGGTAGCAACCCCAGTGCGCTCTGCAATTTCTTTGGCGGCAACCTCTGCCGCTTTAAGTGGGTCGGAATAAAGAAGTTCGGTAGATGTCATGGCGCAATACTGTCACAGGTCAGTTATATCGCAGAGCACCGTGGCACTTGCAACCGTTTCACCAATTTTTACTTTAAGATTTTTAATAACGCCACTTCGGTGGGCGTTGAGTTGTTGCTCCATCTTCATCGCTTCCAGCACAATAATCAGATCACCTTTCTCAACCGATGCTCCCTCTTCCACAGCAACTTTCACAACCGTTCCTTGCATGGGACTGGTGAGCGCGGTTCCGGCAGCGCCACCACCGGATGCCTGTTTAGCGCGATGGCGCTTGATCACTGGGGCAGGTGCGTGAACTTTTATTTCAAATCTCTTTCCATTTACCTCGGCAACAAGTAACTCGTTAGCCGCTTTGGTTTCGATCTGAATTTGGCTTGGAATAAAGGCTTCAATTTCATTCTTAAATTCGTTCTCAATATAACTTGTATAAATTTTGAAATCTTGAACGAAGGCGGCATCTTCCACAATCGCTTGGTGAAACGGAAGTGCGGTTGCTAATCCATCAATCTCAAATTCAGCCAGAGCCCGTCGAGCTCGCTCAATCGCTTCTTTACGAGTCGCACCGGTCACGATTAGTTTTGCTAAGAGTGAATCAAAATTGCCACCAATGACATCGCCATTTTTAAAGCCGGCATCGACTCGAACTCCGGGACCAGTGGGAATATTCCAAGTCGAGATAACACCTGGTGCTGGCAAGAATCCACGCCCTGGATCTTCACCATTAATTCGAAATTCAATGCTGTGGCCACGGATTATTGGATCATCAAAGCCAAGTGGCTCACCCATGGCAATTCTAAATTGTTCGCGCACTAAATCTATTCCAGTTACTTCTTCTGATACCGGATGCTCTACTTGCAATCGAGTATTAACTTCTAGAAATGAGATAGTGCCGTCTTGGCCAATCAAGAACTCGCACGTGCCTGCACCAACATAGCCAGCCTCTTTCATAATCGCCTTACTTGAGCGATATAATTCTTCGTTCTGGGCTTCGGTCAGAAAAGGTGCTGGGGCTTCTTCGACAAGTTTCTGGTGACGACGTTGCAACGAACAATCTCGAGTACTGATCACGACAGCGTGACCCTGCATATCGACCAGCATCTGAGTTTCGACGTGACGTGGTTTATCTAAGTAACGCTCAACAAAACACTCACCGCGACCAAAACCAGCAATTGCTTCACGTACAGCCGATGCGAAAAGCTCTGGAATTTCTTCTAGCGTGCGTGCAACTTTAAGTCCGCGTCCGCCGCCACCAAATGCGGCTTTGATTGCAACTGGCAGCCCATATTCTTTGGCAAAGGCCACCACTTCATCATGACTTGCAACGGGATCGGCAGTACCAGCAACAAGAGGAGCACCAGCGAGGGCAGCGATTCTTCGCGCACTTACCTTGTCACCGAGTGATCGAATAGCAGCCGGTGGTGGACCAATCCAAGTAAGTCCAGCATCGATTACTGCTTCTGCAAAGTATGCATTTTCTGATAGAAATCCGTATCCCGGGTGCACTGCATCGGCGCCAGACTTTTGAGCCAACTCGATGATTTTTGGAATATTTAGATATGTATCTCTTGCGATGACACCATTGAGTGAGAAAGCAAAATCAGCGCTGCGAACGTGCAGCCCATCACGATCTTCCTCAGAGTAGATAGCGACACTTTCTAGACCGTGATCCTTACAGGCACGAATAATTCGAATCGCAATCTCACCGCGGTTAGCAATAAGAACTCTACGCATCGGTTGTGAACTCATTTGAACTCTTTAAATTGTGGCCATGAGTATCCAAGTGCAATAACGGCGCTGCGCAAGAACGGCATCGATATACCGACCACATTTGTGTAGTCACCCTCGATGACGGGAATAAAAGGGGAGCCGAACCCATCGAGTGTGAATCCGCCGGCAACATGGAGCGGTTCACCAGATGCCACATAGTCATCAATCTCAACTTCGCTCATCGGCGAAAATGTAACCTTTGTAGTCACGCGATCAGCAATCTCTATGCCTTTTTCGGTATCAATAATGCAGTGACCAGTGTGCAGCAAGCCGCTCCTGCCACTAATTTTTTGAGCTCGCTCTTTGGCAACAGCGGCAGATCCAGGTTTTCCAAATGAAATTCCATCAACATCAAAAGTCGAATCACAACCGATAATGATGGCGGGATAGCCAATTAGCTCACGCACGGTGTGCGCTTTAGCAATTGCTAAGGTAATCACCATATCTTGCGGTGCCATTGCATTGAAAAATTCAGTCTCTTCATCAACGTGGCTTACGACTATTTCAGGTGATAGTCCGGCATCAACCAAGAGTCGACGACGTGATGTGGATTGTGAAGCAAGAACTATTTTTGGCATCTAATCAAACTTTCTGGCGCCGAAGGTGATCTGATGTGGCAGTGGCGCCCGAAGTTGAGGTAGGCCAAAGATACTTCGCTTGATTACCGCTTTAAGTACCACCGGCTTTCGATCGCGTAGCACGAGTTCGAGTGCGAGTAACTCTGCCGGAGTTGGATTTCCTGAAGTAACTGTGAATTTCATTAGAGTGGAATATTTCCATGTTTGCGCGCTGGCAGAACGTCACGCTTGGTTTTTAAAGTGCGAAATGCCTTACTGATGTAGGCGCGAGAATCCTCTGGTTCAATCACTGAGTCAATTGTCCCGCGCTCTGCTGCCGCATACGGATTAGAGAGCTTTTCAGTGTAGTCAGCGATTAATTCACTTCGTTTTTCTTGTGGATCTGCTGCGTCGGCAATCTCTTTTCGATAGAGCACATTGACTGCGCCTTGTGCACCCATCACCGCAATCTCTGCAGTTGGCCAGGCAAAGTTGATGTCGCTTCCTAAATATTTAGAGCCCATCACAATAAATGCACCGCCATAGGCTTTCCGAGTAATCAGTGTGACAAGTGGAACCGATGCTTCAGCGTAGGCATAGAGAAGTTTTGCGCCGCGGCGAATAATTCCATTCCACTCTTGCTCAATCCCTGGCATAAATCCGGGCACATCCACCAGCGTCAGAATAGGAATATTAAAGGCATCGCAGAATCTAAGGAATCGCGCTGCTTTCTCACTTGAATTAATGTCGAGAGTTCCGGCAAGTTGTGATGGTTGATTAGCAATAATTCCAATTGATTGCCCTTCAATGCGAGCAAATCCGACGACTATATTTGGCGCATAGAGTGCATGCACTTCTAGAAATTCACCCTCATCAACAAGCGTGTGAATCAAGTCCTTCATATCGTAAGGCTGGTTCGGTGAATCAGGGATAAGAGTATTAAGCGCCATATCGCCAGCGCTCTTCTCCAACGTTTGAGTCGCGGGTAGAACTGGTGAGCCATCCATATTATTTGAAGGCAGATATGACAGTAGCGCTTTCACGTAATCAATTGCATCAGCTTCAGAATCTGCCATATAGTGTGAATTTCCAGATTTAGTGCTGTGTGTAAATGCACCACCAAGTTCTTCCATCCCAACATCTTCACCAGTTACTGTCTTGATCACATCTGGACCGGTAATAAACATATTAGATGTCTCTTTCACCATCACCGTAAAATCGGTAAGCGCTGGCGAATATGCCGATCCACCCGCACATGGTCCAAGGATGAGTGAGATCTGGGGGATCACACCAGAAGAGCGAGTATTGAGGCGGAAAATTTTTCCATATCCATTAAGAGATGCCACACCTTCTTGAATTCGGGCACCACCAGAATCGTTTATTCCAATTAAGGGAATCCCACTCTTAAGTGCGAACTCGGCAATCTTTACAATTTTCTCTGCGTGAACTTCACCAAGACTTCCGCCAAAGACGGTGAAGTCTTGTGAGTAGAGTGCAATTGGCCGTCCATCAACTGTGGCGCTACCAGTGACGACACCATCTCCGTATGGACGGTTTTTCTCCATTCCAAATTGGGTGGAGCGATGGCGCGCAAACTCATCGATTTCAGTAAATGAATCTGGATCAACCAGCATCTCTATACGCTCGCGAGCGGTCTTCTTTCCCTTGGCATGCTGTCTACCCGCTGCTCGATCTGAACCAGATGTAACAGCTTCTTCGATTTTCTCTCGAAGATCTTCAATCTTGCCGGCGGTAGTGTGCAGATCTGGGCTCATGTGTATACGGTACTAGTTATGGGTACCACTGCGCCAAGAGCGCCACTTGATCAAAAGGCGATCACCGCGACTTCATCACAGTACTGGCGAGTAAGCGTGCTTGATGTCACCGCATCTACCCAAGATGATCTGATTGAAAAGGTTTCAAATAATATTGCACAAAACGGTGATGTAATTATTGCAAATCATCAGAGTGCAGGCCGAGGCCGACTTGATCGAAAATTTCTAGCACCACCATCTTCCGCACTTCTGTTTTCACTTTATCTGACTCCAAATATAGAAGTGAGAAGAAAAGATGAGTGGAGTTTTCTTCCGTTGCTAGTTGGATATTCATTTGCGCATACTCTTAAAAAACTCTCCGCTGATGTATCTTTAAAATGGCCGAATGATTTTATGATTGGTGAGAAAAAAGTTGGCGGCATGATTTCTACGCTCCAGCCCGATGGGGTGGTCATTGGGGTGGGTATAAATATTTCAATGAGTAGTCAAGAGTTGCCGGTAGAAAATGCAACTTCGCTTGCACTCGAAGGTGTTGCAAAGTTAGATCGAAATCTCTTACTACCAATACTGCTCAACGCACTTGAGAAAGATTTTAATGAATGGGAAACCGGTCGTGACTTCGTCGATGAATACACTCACCTTTCATCAACCGTGGGCTCGCGAGTACAAATTGAGATCAGTGGACGAGAAAATGTTGAGGGGATGGCCATAGCCATCGATAAATCTGGCCAACTTCACCTAGATAGTGGCTTAGTCGTATCTGTCGGAGATGTTCTCCATCTAAGATGAGCCTGTGAACGATCGTTTTCCAACAGTTGGCCTTATCGGTGCTGGTCAACTCGCGCGCATGAGCGTTGCACCAGCAACTGCACTTGGAATCACGCTGAAACTCTTCGCAGGTGCAAAAAATGAGAGCGCTGCCCTCATCTGCGACCATGTTGTTGGTGACTATCGCAATCTCGCTGAAGTTCTCGCCTTTGCTCGTGAATGCGATGTGATCACCTTTGAACATGAATTGATCCCGCTCTCAGTGATAAAAGGAATAGAGGCGCAAGGCATCCGAGTCTTTCCACCATCATCGGCCTTTATTTATTCGCAAGACAAGGCAGCAATGAGAGAGAAACTCTCCGATCTGCCATCACCACAATGGTTTATTGCCCGAGAAGTAAGTGATGTAGTCAATTTTCCAGTCATCGCTAAGGCAATCTCTGGCGGCTATGACGGCAGAGGTGTCTGGAAGATTACCGACCAAGAGATGTTGGCTCCGATCCTTAGCCAAAATTCACAACTACTCATTGAAGAACTTGTTGAATTCGATTGCGAAATTGCGGTCATGGTTGCTAGATCTCCACATGGACAGGCAAGTACCTGGGCCCCAACACAAACTGTGCAAAGTGATGGCATCTGCACAATGACCATGACACCGGCGCCAGATATCTCGCACCATGTCGCGGAGTTGGCAGCCCAACTCGCACTCACCATTGCAGAGCGGGTCGGATTAGTCGGCGTGATGGCAGTTGAATTCTTCGTAAAGGGTGAAAATATTTATATTAATGAACTCGCGATGCGCCCCCACAACTCAGGCCACTGGGGAATTGAAGGTGCAATCACGAGTCAATTTGAACAACATCTTCGTGCAATTTTAGATTTACCTCTTGGTAATCCTGCTATGACCGCTAACTATGCGGTGATGGGAAATATTCTTGGTGGGGCAAAGGGCGATATGTATCGTCCATATCTCCACCTCATGGCCAGAAATCCAGAACTCAAATTCCATCAATATATGAAGGAAGTCAGGCCAGGGAGAAAGATCGGTCACGTAAGCGCGCTGGGCGATGACCTTCTACACTTAAGAGAATTAATTAGCCATGCACGTGACTATATGAGTGGAGAAATTGATGAGTGATGTAGCAATCATCATGGGTTCAGATTCTGATTGGCCCGTCATGGAAGATGCCGCAAAAGTTTTAGATTCACTTGGGATCTCATATAAGAGCGATGTTATTAGCGCTCATCGTATGCCGACTGAGATGGTTGCCTTTGCGCAAGGCGCAGCTGACCAAGGATTTAAAGTAATTATTGCCGGTGCTGGGGGATCAGCGCATTTGCCCGGGATGGTTGCCTCGCTGACAACACTTCCTGTGATCGGTGTACCGGTTGCACTCAAACAATTAGATGGAATGGATTCATTGCTTTCAATAGTTCAAATGCCGGCAGGTGTTCCAGTTGCCACAGTGGGAATCGGAAATGCAAAGAATGCAGCGCTCCTTGCTGCTCGGATATTAGGTATCTCTGATCAGAAAATCTCGCAAGCGGTGGCACAAGGGTTGATCGAGATAAATGCCGAAGCAAAAGCAAAGGGTGCAAATCTCTCAAGCAAAAACCGCGCTGGTTTCTAGCGGAGATTAACTTTTATTTAGTCACTGCGGCCGAGTGCATGCACTCGCCAACCGGCTTTGCGCCACTTATCGCGATCAAGCATATTGCGGCCATCAATCAGAAATTTTGACTTAACAAGTTGACCAATAACCGATGGATCTAGTTCTCGATACTCTTTCCACTCGGTGAGATGTAAAATCGCATCCGCCCCTTTAACGGCGTCACTCACGCGCTCGGCATAATCTAGATTTGGGAAGCGCTTACGCGCTGGTTCAATTCCTTTTGGATCGTGCACAACAACGGTGGCACCTGCGGCTTGTAATTGCGCAGCAATATCGAGTGCAGGGGAGTCACGCACATCATCACTATCTGGCTTGAAGGTAGCACCAAGAATTGCAATTTTATATTGAGTTAAATCATCAGAGAGATCTGCCCGGACAACATCAATTACTCGCTGACGGGCACGTAAGTTAATGGCATCAATCTCACGTAAAAATTCAAGTGCTTGATCTGCGCCGAGTTCTTGCGCTCTGGCCATGAAGGCACGGATATCTTTTGGAAGGCAGCCGCCGCCAAAACCAATTCCCGCTTGTAAGAATTTATTACCGATGCGAGGGTCATAACCAATTGCAGTTGCCAACACAGTGACATCTCCACCAGCTGCCTCACACACTTCAGCCATCGCGTTAATAAATGAAATTTTGGTAGCAAGGAATGAGTTTGCTGCGACCTTTACTAACTCTGATGTTGGAAGATCTGCCCGAATCCACGGTGTTCCTAGCGCAATAACCGGCGCATACACTTCTTTCAAAATTGCCTCTGCGCGATCTGTGACAACTCCAACGACGAGACGATTAGGAGTGAGCGTATCTTCGACTGCAAAACCTTCCCGAAGAAATTCTGGATTCCACGCTAAATCTGCTTGTGGTGCATCAACTGCTAGTTGATCACGTAGCCCTTGCGCGGTGCCCACTGGAACCGTTGACTTTCCAACAACAAGAGAGCCATCTTTGAGAAATGGTGCAATCGCTTTTACCGAAGATTTCACATAGGTGAGATCTGCCGCCAGACCATCTTTACTCTGCGGCGTTCCTACGCAAATGAAATGGACATCAGCATCTGCGACTTGTGAAAAATCAGTGGTGAATGAGAGTCGACCGGTCTTCATCTGTTCTGCCAGCAAGGTATCTAGCCCTGGCTCGTAGAAAGGTAGCTCTCCTCGTTGCAACATATCGACCTTGCTCTGATCAGTGTCGATTCCGACAACTTCGAATCCGAGCGAGGACATACAGGCCGCATGTGTTGCACCTAAATAGCCACAACCTATTACTGAGAGCTTCAAAGTCATGGGTGTGAGTCTATTGCAAGATTTATTTAATCTCGCCGCACGGATTTTCAGATGCGGTGCGAGTCTTAAATTTATCGACGATCACTGGAGTCGGTTTGGCGCTAGCTGATGGAGAAGCACCTGCACTTTCAACGGGGATAACTTCATCAACGAGTGGCAGATCATCGCGCACCCGAGTCCAGAGATCTGCACCTAGGACTTCATCCCAGATCACTACTGAACCAACCCCATCCACCCTTCCATTTGCATTTGAGAGCGGAACAGTAAGCGTGCGCACATTTCCAGACGAGAGATTTTTCATCTGCTTTGCCAATTCAAGTAAGTCACCGGGTGCAAGTCCGGCATCTAGTTGCACGCTCGCGAGAGCGGCATTAACAAAATTTTGTAACTTGAAGGGGTTAAGAAGCGTGCCGGTACTCGTTGCTTTTTTAAGAACTGCGCTGATAAATTGTTGTTGACGTTGCATACGACCGATATCGCCTCGACCATCAAAATCACGAGTACGGACATATTTCAGTGCATCTATTCCATCGAGTGTGTGGACTCCCGCACTGAGGACTAAGTGGCTCTTTGGATCATCGATATCTACTTTGGTGCAGATTTGAATCCCACCGAGTGCGTCCACGATTCCGGCAAATCCGGCAAAGCTCACCTCGACGTAGTGATCTATCTTTATTGATGTTGCAAGTTCTACTGTTTCAATGAGAAGTGATGGACCACCAAATGAAAATGCTGCATTAAGTTTATTTTGGCGGGCCGGAATTATTTTGGATGCGTCGCTGCTACTTGGATGTTCGGGGATTGTTACCAAGCTATCGCGTGGAAGTGAAATGATATAGGCGCGATCACGTGACTTACTTATATGGACCAATAACATCGTGTCAGATCTCCCACCGGCAGCCGTTGCAGTAGAGCCAACCCGCAACTCACGCATCTGCTCCTTGGTAAGACCCTCACGAGTGTCAGAACCAACGAGCAGGTAGTTCTCGGCTTTCGAAGTCTTTTCCGGACGATTATCTACCGAATTAAATACATCTAAGCGAGCGATAGAGCTACTTACGCGCCCCAAACCATAAGATGAGATGGAAGAGACAAGCACGATCGCGATTGAAAGTGATGTAATTATCCGAATCGCACGTGTTGTTTTCACTTCGTAAGAGTACTTGGACGATAGCGTGGAGGTGTTATGACATCGCCGATTAGCCAATCTTCTGGCTCTCACTCGCAATGGCCACCGATTAGTGTCATTCTGCCAATTCTCAATGAAGGTCCACATTTAGCCGAATCAATTCAGGCAATTTTAGCTCAGGAATATCTCGGTAACTTTGAAGTAATTGTTGCAGTTGGTCCTTCACGTGATCGAAGTTTGGAGATTGCACAGGAAATTGTGGCGCAAGATGCTCGAGTGGTTGTTGTTGAAAATCCAACTGGACGAACTGCGGCCGGACTCAATATTGCACTTGCACACTCGACTAGAGAAATCGTTGTCCGCGTTGATGGCCATGCACAAATCCCACTCGATTACCTACAACTCGTTGTAGAAATTCTTCGCGAAAGTGGAGCCGTAAATGTGGGCGGAGTGATGGGAGCCGAAGGTGTTACATATTTTGAGACGGCGGTAGCTGCCGCGATGCGCAGTCCCTTTGGTGTTGGAGGTTCACGTTTTCACACAGGCGGTGCCGCTGGATTTGTAGACACTGTCTATCTCGGCGCATTCATTCGGCAAGCTGTTTTAGATGTTGGCGGATTTGATGAGCGATTTACCCGTGCGCAAGATTGGGAACTCAACTTTAGACTTCGCGAAAACGGTGGAAAGATTTACTTTGATCCACGACTTCATGTGACTTATCGCCCACGTCCGAATTTGCGTGGACTGGCGAAGCAGTACTTTGAATATGGGCGCTGGCGCAGAGTGATTGCTCGAAAATACGCTGGCACAATTAATTATCGATATCTCGCACCGCCAGTTGCGCTGGTAGGGACGGTGCTTTCATTGATAGCTGGTGTGACAATTGCACCGGCACTATTTCTGCCCGCAACGACGTATCTCACCTTCATCGCAATCACCCCGCTCTTTATCTCAAAAGATATTAACCATTACCCAATTCTTCTCTTCATCCTTCCGACAATGCACTTTGCATGGGGGCTTGGCTTTATAACCTCGCCGCGCAGGCTTGTTCCAGACTCTCTGCGGTAACCTTGACCCATATGAGTACGCCAGTTGTTGTTTACGAGCCTTTTCGCGCTGGCCTACCGCCAATGCGCGAGTATCTGCGCTCTTTATGGTCTCGTCGCCACTTTATCGCCGAGTTTTCAAAATCAGAGTTACGCGAGCAAAACTATGGCTCGGTCTTTGGACAACTCTGGCTTGTGATTAATCCACTGCTCTTGTCAGCAGTTTATTTCTTACTCATTTTCATTATCGGTGGCAAAGGCGATGCCGATCGTTATGTCCATCTGACTTCAAGTCTTTTCTTCTTTTATTTGATTGCCAACAGCCTCACTGGTGGCGTTAAATCTATTACCTCTGGACAGCGCCTGATTATGAATACCGCCTTCCCTCGAATCATGTTGCCTATTTCAGCATCGGTAATCGCAATCTTTAAATTCATCCCAACGCTGATAGTTTTCTTTGTAATTCGCACAGTTTTAGGTGCCGAGTACTCATGGCAGATGCTTTGGGCAATTCCAATCTTCTTGTTAGCAGTCTTTATGGGATTGGGTATGGCGATTTCAATCTCTTGCACCAATGTCTACTTCCGCGACATCTCTAGTTTGCTGCCCTACATCACAAGAACTTTGATCTATCTCTCACCAATTCTCTACGAGGCATCAGCTCTCTCAGAGAGAATTCGCACTTTCGAAATTGCAAATCCAATCTTCTATCTCTTAGATGCGTGGTCACAGGTAATGGTCTACGCGCAAGCCCCTGATTTAAAATCAATTATTATCTCTTCCGTGTGGGCAATTTTTATTTTTATGATCGGTACTTACTTCTTCCTATCTAGGGAGCGTGATTTCGCTGTCCGTCTCTAGCACCCATCCACATCACAGCCTTGCGGTATCAGTGCAAGCCGTAGGACTCACCTATACGACCTCCATTGATAAAAAACCAACCTTAAAGGCTCGCGTCAAAAGATTTGGGCGCAGTAAAAAGTTTTCACGAGTAGTTAATGCACTCTCTGATGTCTCAATCGATGTTCGCTACGGAACAGTTCTAGGAATTATTGGCTCAAACGGTGCGGGTAAATCATCGCTCATGCGCGTGATCTCAGGAATTGTGCCACCATCGCAGGGTCGCATCGAAGTGTATGGATCTGTCAGCACGCTCTTAGCTTTAGGTGTTGGCTTCAATGCATCTCTTACTGGCCGCGAGAATGTTTATCTTGGCGGGCTTGCCGCTGGCATGACCCGAAAAGAAATTGATGACCAGTTTGAAGAGATTACAGAGTTTTCTGAATTAGGTGATGCAATCGATTCACCGATGCGCACATATTCATCAGGTATGTATGCCCGGCTTGCATTCTCGGTGGCCGCGACAGTCAAGCCAGATATCTTGATTATTGATGAAGCGCTCAGCACAGGTGATGCTCGCTTTAAAGAGAAGAGCCTCAATCGCATTAAAGAACTTCGAACTGATGAACGTGCACTTATTTTGGTGAGCCATGCGCTTGCAACAATTGAAGATATCTGTAACGAAGTAATCTGGCTCGATAAAGGTAAGTTAATGATGCGCGGAGAACCGACTGCAGTAATCACCGCTTACCGCGAATATATGCAGGTTCGAAAGAGCGCTTCCTCCGATGAAGACGTATAAAAGTTTATTTGCACTTTTATTCACCGCTCTCATTTTCACCGCTCATCCAGCTTATGCTCAGAGCGCTCCACCAACTTTTGAATTTACTGGCAGTGGATATGGCCACGGGGTAGGGATGAGTCAGATTGGTGGCAAGGCGCGGGCAGTCAGCGGAGAGTCAGCCAGTGCGATTCTTAATTATTACTACAAAGACGTACAGATCGTTCCCTTTGTTGATACCCACACGATCCGAGTAAATATTGCACATTCGGCTAAATCAATTTCGTTTATTACTCATACACCGTCGTCACAGATTGATATCTTTGAAGGTGACATTGCTTTTGAAACAGGTTCCAGTCCAGTGGCAACTTTCTCCACAAAAAAGCGGGTAACTCTGAGCACCATCACGCAATCAATTCTGGTAGCAGGTATTGCCCGTGGAAAAACGTTGACGCTTCGTTGGAGTGGAGAGAATGCGCTAATCACAATGACTCGTGGCACCGCTTCGACCAAGTATAAATATGGATACATCACCATAAAGATGGCTAAAGGCTCGATGGAAGTGACAAATACGCTCGCGCTACGGGATGAATATCTTTATGGAATTAGTGAAGTTCCGTCGAGTTGGCCCAGCGCCATGATGGAAGCACAAGTAATCGCATCGCGAAGTTATGCGCTTTCCCGCCTTTCAAATATCCGTTCGGTCTGTGACTGTCAGGTCTTCTCCCACATTTCAGATCAAAATTTTGTTGGATATGCAAAAGAGAGTGAACCTCGATTTGGACAACTGTGGAGAGCAGCAGTTGATCGAACAATTATCGACACCCAAACCAGTTTGGTTGTACTCAGCGAGGGAAAGCCAGCACAGACATATTTCTTCTCTTCATCCGGTGGTGCAACTCAGACAACACGGGATGCCTGGGGAGGTTTTAGCGCTTACACCCAGTCGGTTTCAGATTCTGCCAGCGTTGATGTGACCCTCAATCCACGCTTTGCAAAGTGGAGGGCGAGTGCCACGCAAGAGCTAGTTGCTAAAGCTTTTATCTTGCCTGATGTTGTGAAACTTGAAATTCTTTCGCGCAATGAAGCAGGCGCAGTAACTTCCATCGCTGGAACGTCAAGTGGTGGTGTAACAAAGCAAATACGTGGGGATACATTTAGAAGCCGAGTGAAGATTCCTTCACCCTGGTTTAACTTTTAATTTGAATGAAGAATTGAATTAAGTCCGCCCCACGAGCCTTCGCGTAAAACAACTTCTAAACAACCATCAAGTGAATTTCTGCGAAAGAGTAAATTACTGGCACCG
>JBDNJI010000004.1:0-5428 GCA_041687825.1 Candidatus Planktophila sp. | reverse complement strand
CAAATGGGGGATACTTCTCTTCTGGCCTGGGTATCCACGGCCCTCGAAGAATTAACGACGAAAGCGAGTACAAAATGAAGAAGATGCTGACTGCCCTTGCGATTGCAACCGGGCTTCTTCTTACTGGCTGCTCAGGTGTTGGTACAGCGCTCACTCTCGGTGATTTAAAGATCACTTCATCGCAAGTACTGACAAGCGTCGATACGATTTTGGAAGAGCGTGCAAAGGTCGATACAACACAGATGCAGCTAGAGACTGGCGAAGCGTTAATCCGTAATCAATTGCAATTCCAACTTCTTATTCTTGGTTTTGATGCAATCGCAAAAGAGCTTAAGATCGAGATTACAAATTCACAGGTTGAATCACGTCGCGCATCGATTGTGACCGATGTAGGTGGCGAAGATTCACTACCAAACGCGCTAGTTCAAGCCTCGATTGCCCCAGCAGATTTGAATCCATATTTGCGTGCCACCTTGATTACTGAACAACTTGCGAAAGCACTCACTGCTACTGGTGTAGCCGAAGCCGATGTTCAACTTCGAGTACAAGAACTCTTTGTTGCTAAAGTCAACGAACTTAAAGTCATCGTTAACCCTCGCTATGGAAAATGGGATGCAACCACAGCTCAGGTTGTGGCTGGCGATGTTGCAAGTGATGTCGTTACTCCCTCCAACGAATAATCTGACGGGTTCTTTCGATGTCTGAACTACTTCGCCTGGCAGAGGTAATGGATCGTCTGCGATCACCTGGTGGTTGTCCTTGGGATGCCGAGCAGACCCATGAATCACTCGTTAAATATCTACTCGAAGAGTCGTATGAATTTATCGATGCACTCGGTGATGGCGATCGCGAAGGAATGCGGGAAGAACTTGGTGATGTTTTACTACAGGTCTACTTCCATTCTCGAATGGCGCAAGACCATCCGACCGATCCTTTTTCAATAGAAGATGTTGCAAAAGCGATCGCAGATAAATTGATTCGACGCCATCCACACGTTTTCGAAGGCCTCAAAGTCGATGACATGGATGAAGTGATTGAGAATTGGGAAGCGATCAAAGCGAAAGAAAAAGGACGCACTTCAGCGATCGATGGAATTGCGATGGCACAACCAGCGCTGCCACTTGTTGAAAAATTAATCTATCGAGCTCAGAAATATAAAGTTGAACTGCCGGTTGCAGATATCTCATCATTGTCGACCGATCTTGACGCTGCTGCGACCGAAGAATCAGTCGGGCAAGCACTCGCCGCGATAATTGCATGGGCCTATCAACACAATATTGATCCAGAGAGCGCCCTTCGTGGCCAAGCCCGGGTAATGATCGAGAAAATTCGCCAATCTGAGGCAGGGTAGACTCAGCATTAGTTCACCATCAGATCGGTCGTTCAACGTAGAGCGTAGATTTTAAATCTTTGAAGGAGTATCTCTATGGCAATTATCGAAGCAATCGGCGCACGTGAAATTCTTGACTCCCGTGGAAACCCCACGGTTGAAGTCGAAGTACTCCTAGAAGATGGTGCATTTGCTCGCGCTGGCGTTCCAAGCGGCGCATCAACCGGAGCATTTGAAGCGGCCGAACTTCGTGATGGTGGAAAGCGTTACCTCGGCAAGGGTGTCGAGAAGGCAGTTGATTTCGTTAATAACGAACTCGCAGCAGCGATAGTTGGTTTTGATTCACGCGATCAGCGCATGATTGATGCCGAGATGATCGCACTCGATGGCACTGCAAATAAGTCAAAGCTTGGCGCAAATTCAATTCTCGGCGTCTCACTCGCTGTTGCAAAGGCATCGGCAGAGTCTGCTGATCTCTCACTCTTTTCATACCTCGGTGGCCCAAATGCGCACCTGCTACCTGTTCCAATGATGAACATTCTCAACGGTGGTGCACACGCTGATACCAACGTTGATATTCAAGAATTTATGGTTGCGCCAATTGGTGCGCCAACATTCCGCGAGTCACTTCGCTGGGGTGCTGAGATCTACCATTCACTCAAGGCAGTACTTAAAAAGCGCGGACTAGCAACAAGTGTTGGCGACGAAGGTGGCTTTGCACCAAACCTCGAGAGCAACCGTGCTGCACTTGATTTGATTCTAGAAGCGATCGAATTAGTCGGATTTAAGCCAGGCAAAGATATTGCCCTTGCAATGGATGTTGCAGCGACTGAATTCCACGAAGGCGGAAAGTACAAGTTCGAAGGTTCACTTCGTACATCAGCAGAAATGATTGCTTACTACGCAGAGCTCGTATCTGCTTACCCATTGGTTTCAATCGAAGATCCACTTGATGAAGAAGATTGGGCTGGCTGGACTTCAATGACAGCATCACTTGGATCAAAGGTTCAGATCGTCGGCGATGATCTCTTTGTTACCAATCCAACGCGTCTTTCAAAGGGAATTGCTGGAAACACAGCGAATGCGCTGCTGGTTAAGGTAAATCAAATCGGAACATTGACCGAGACACTTGATGCAGTAGAAATGGCGCACCGCGCAAATTACCGCAGCATGCTCAGCCACCGTTCAGGTGAAACTGAAGATACAACTATTGCTGACATCGCAGTTGCAACAAACTGTGGTCAGATCAAAACTGGTGCACCTGCTCGAAGCGAACGCGTTGCAAAGTACAACCAATTGCTACGCATCGAAGAAGAGCTTGGCACCGGCGCACTTTATGCAGGTCGGGCAGCATTCCCACGCTTTGCGGGCTAATCTTTCTCCATTACAGATCTACTAGAGAGAAGTACACGTGGCGTCGTCTAGATCCAAGCGGGTGTTCTCACCTTCACGTCGCAAAGGATCTGGTCGGACCTTCTCACTCGTTTCAATCTTCTTCGTCTTTGCCTTGGTCTTAGCGCCGCCGCTTCAGAATTACTTCACCCAGCGAGCACAGATCAGCGCGCTAGAAGCACAAGTAAATTCTGATCGAAGCATGCTCGAAGCAGCCCGACTTGAGTTAACTCGCTGGCAAGATCCTGAATACGTAAAAGCACAAGCGCGTGAACGACTGCACTTTGTGATGCCAGGAGAGCGTCAATACATCGTGACCGGAACAACGAAAGAAGATGGCGATATCGCAGTTAATGAAGTCGTCGATCAACTCGAAGACGGATCACCTTGGTACACCCGCCTGATTGCATCGATCACACTTGTGACAAATGAGTAAAGAAGTTACCCAAGCTGATCTTGGTTGTATCGAACGACAACTAGGTCGCACCCCACGCGATGTTCATGCAATCGCCCATCGCTGCCCCTGTGGCAACGCCGCCGTTGTTGAAACTCCACCGCGCTTAAGTCACGGCGAACCTTTTCCCACTTTTTATTACGCCACCTGTCCACGTCTTACCGCTGCAATTTCTACTCTTGAATCCACTGGCTTAATGGCGACCATGAACGAGCGCCTTGAGACCGATGCCGAACTATCCGGTGCATATGCCGCGGCACATGATGATTATTTAGCAGCCCGTGCTGCACTTAAGATGGATGTACCCGAAGTCGAAGGCATCTCTGCCGGTGGAATGCCGACTCGTGTGAAGTGTCTGCATTCACTTGTTGCACATTCACTCTCTGCTGGCCCTGGTGTTAATCCACTCGGTGATGAAGCGCTAGCGCTCTTGCCACAATGGTGGAGGGACGAACCATGCGAGTAGCAGCCATTGATTGTGGTACTAATTCAATTCGTTTACTGATTGCCGATATTGATGGCGACTCTTTTCGCGAAGTCACTCGACTGATGGAAGTTGTTCGGCTCGGCCAAGGCGTTGATAAGACTGGCCAATTCCACCCCGATGCAATAACGCGCGCACTCGCCGCAGTTGATCTCTACGCCGCCGAGATCGCAAAGCGCGGAGTTGAGCAAATTCGTTTCTGCGCCACCAGTGCCACCCGCGATGCCTCAAACCGCGATCTCTTCATCGAAGGCGTCTTCGAGCGCCTCGGTGTTCGCCCCGAAGTAATTTCTGGCGAAGAAGAAGCAGCGCTCTCATTTCTCGGTGCCACCCGCGATCTTCCACATAGCGATGGCCCATTCTTAGTCGTTGATATCGGCGGCGGATCTACTGAATTTGTCTTCGGAACCGAGAAAGTTGAATTCGCAAAGAGTGTGAATATCGGCTGCGTACGCATGAGTGAGCGTCACTTCACACAAGACCAACCCGATGCCGGACAGATCGCAGCAGCGACTGAAGATATTGATGAAGCAATTGCACAAGCAGCAAAGATCGTCCCGATCACAACTGCAAGAACTTTGATTGCTGTCGCTGGCACCGCCACAACTGTTGCTGCGGCAGCACTGGAACTCGAAAGTTATGACCGATACGCCATTCACCTCTCGCATATATCTGCAGCGAAAGTGCACTCCACCGCAAAATTCTTCGCCGCCAGCACTCATGATGATCGCGCAGCACTTGGGTATATGCACCCAGGACGAGTCGATGTAATTTCTGCAGGAGCACTTGTCCTTTCGCGCATCATGCACGCAACAGGTGTCAGCGAATTCATTGCATCTGAATCAGATATTCTCGATGGAATGGCTTGGTCCCTTGCCACCTAAGGCCGCTACAACTCTTCCGCTGCTTAATAAAGAAATTATCGCTTGCACCAAATGTCCACGACTTGTCGATTGGCGAGAAGAAGTTGCCGTTGTTAAACGCAAATCATATGAAGCTGAAAAATACTGGGGACGCCCGGTCCCATCATTTGGCAGCGATACACCCAAACTAATGATCGTTGGTCTTGCCCCAGGTGCCCACGGTGCAAATCGCACCGGCCGTATTTTCACCGGCGATAGCTCCGGTGATTGGCTCTACGCCGCACTTCATAGAGTAGGTATTGCAAAAATTCCCACCAGCACCTCAATCAAAGATGGACAAGCGTTACGTGATACGAGAATTACCTGCGCAGTCCACTGTGCACCACCTGATAACAAACCCAGCACCATCGAGCGCGATACATGTGCACCATTTCTTACGCAAGAATTTGAGTTAGCCAGCGGATCAACTCGTACCTATGTTGCTCTGGGATCATTCGCTTGGAGCTCAACCATTAAATCTCTGCGCCAACTTGGCCACACAATTGAAACCACTAAATTTGCTCATGCATCGCAAGTAACTTTCAAAAGCGGTGATGTCAGAATTACGATCTTCGGTTGCTATCACCCGAGCCAACAGAATACTTTTACTGGAAAACTCACCAAACCAATGCTAGAAAGCCTCTTAGCCAAGGCTGCAAAAGCAGCAGGAATCACCTAGTAGACTCGCGAACTGAAGTTGGCCCCCGTAGTCCAATGGCAGAGACAGAGGACTTAAAATCCTTCCAGTATCGGTTCGAGTCCGATCGGGGGCACCACCCGGTGTACAAGAGTTCTGATTAAGGTGCCCAAAGACTGTGAAAACGGTGTGAGTCTGAGCGTGGGAATGAAATTATGGCTCAGATGGT
>JBDNJI010000033.1:0-6373 GCA_041687825.1 Candidatus Planktophila sp. | reverse complement strand
TACGCCTTACCGAAACGTCTATCTCTATCTGAATACTCTTCAATCGCCTTCCATAAAGTTTTGCGTGTCACATCGGGCCACAGCACATCCATAAATACGAATTCAGCGTAGACCGATTGCCACGGCAAGAAATTACTGGTGCGCTGCTCACCTGATGAGCGCAGAAATAAATCAACATCACTCATCTTTGGATCATAGAGATATGATTTTAATGTTTTCTCAGTAATCGAATCAGCCTTTACTTTTCCACGCTTCACATCTCGAGCCAGAGCTGTCACTGCATCCACAATTTCAGAGCGTCCGCCGTAGTTCACGCACATATTTAGCGTAAGAACTTTGTTTTTCTTAGTGAGATCCTGCGCCTCTTTTAGTTCTTTTATCACCGAACTCCACAATCTCTTTGGGCGACCAATCCACTGAATCTTCACACCCATCTCATTCATCTCATCGCGGCGATTGCGCAGCACATCGCGATTAAAGTTCATTAAAAATCGCACCTCTTCTGGAGATCGTTTCCAATTTTCGGTAGAGAATGCATATGCGCTCAGTTCTTTCACACCGAATTCAATCGCTCCTTGCACTACATCAAAGAGCGCCTTCTCCCCTGCTTGATGTCCAGCAGTGCGTGCTAACCCACGGTCTTTTGCCCAGCGACCATTGCCATCCATCACAACAGCAACATGGCGTGGAATATCTATCTTCGATTTCTCACTCATGCCCGCTCCACCATTGGCAGACTTCGTAGTCCGCGTTCAAGGTGCCATTGTAGATATGCAGCTACCAAGCCACTGGCTTCACGCCGATAACGCAGCTCACTTTCTTGGGCGCGCTCCCAATTGCCGCTTAATAAATCACCCATTAATTCCAAGGTTTCCGGGGCAGGTGTTGCTGATACAGATGGGCGGCACTCCATACAGACCGAGCCACCACCGACTAATGAGAAGTATCGGTGCGGGCCAGGTTTTTCACATCGTGAACAAATTGTCATCGATGGTGCATATCCACCGATTGCAAGTGAGCGCAGTAAAAATGCATCAAGGATCAGTGATGAATCATGGCGATTTTCAGCCAGCGCTTTCATGCCACCAACAACAAGTTGAAATTCAGCTAGTGCTGGTTCATTTTCCTGAGCGGTAAAACGTTCGGCAGTTTCCAGGATTGCCGATGCAATCGTCCAACGCTGGTAATCATGTGAAATCGCTTCACCATAATTCATTAACGCTTCAACTTGAGTGATCGTGTCAAAAGTTTTGCCAGTATAAAGTTGAATTTCGACATGGCTACCGGGTTCAAGTCGGGCGCCAAATTTAGACATAGTGCGACGAACACCCTTTGCGACGCCACGGATTCGACCGTGCTCACGGGTGAGCATCGTAATAATGCGATCAGCTTCGCCCAGTTTTTGAGTACGCAGGACTATTGCTTCATCACGGTAGAGAGTCACAGGGTTACGGTAGTCAGCGAATTGCGCGATTTATTGCAGACACAACGGCTTTAAGTGAAGCTGTTGTGGTGTTTGGATCAACGCCAACGCCCCAGAAGATTTCATCCCCGATTGAGCACTCAAGATAGGCAGCTGCCGAGGCATCTCCACCTGATGAGAGTGCATGCTCATGGAAATCTAGAACTCGCACATCAACGCCGTAGTTCTGCAGAATATTACAAAATGCTGCAATTGGACCATTTCCGTGACCAGCCAACTCAACCTCTTCGCCACGATCAGTAATCGAGGCAGTGAGTTGAACATCTTGGTTCATCACCGATGATTGGGACAACCCTTTCAAACGGAAGCGACCCCATGGAGCAGATTCAGTTGGAAGGTATTGATCCTCAAAAATCTCCCACAACTTCTCGGCCGAAATTTCACCGCCCTGCACATCAGTTGCTTCCTGCACAATTTTGGAAAATTCGATTTGAAGTCGACGTGGAAGATCAAGGTGATGTTCTGTCTTCATCAGATAAGCAACTCCACCCTTACCTGATTGTGAATTCACGCGGATAACCGCCTCATATGAGCGCCCAACATCTTTTGGATCAATTGGAAGATACGGCACCGCCCATGTGTGGGTATCTACGTGGACACCAGCAGCTTTGGCATCTCGTTCGAGATGATCAAAACCCTTCTTAATCGCATCTTGATGTGAACCCGAGAATGCAGTGAAAACTAAGTCACCACCATATGGATGACGCTCGGCAACTTTAAGTTGATTTGCGTATTCAACGGTGCGACGTACCTCGTCGATATTGGAGAAATCAATATGTGGGTCAATACCGTGGCTTACTAGGTTCATTCCTAAAGTCACTAGACAAACATTTCCGGTGCGCTCACCATTACCAAAAAGAGTTCCTTCGATACGGTCAGCGCCAGCAAGATAACCAAGTTCGGCAGCGGCCACGCCAGTCCCGCGATCATTGTGTGGGTGCAGCGAAACTATGACGCTCTCTCGGTTTTCAAGATTACGACACATCCACTCAATTGAATCGGCATAAATATTTGGAGTTGCCATCTCAACTGTTGCCGGAAGATTCATAATCGTCTTCCACGTTGGAGTGGGTTTCCAGATTGCATTGACCGCATTACAGACCTCGACTGCAAATTCAAGTTCGGTACCGGTGTAAGACTCTGGTGAATACTCAAACGAAACTTTGGTACCCGGCACACTCGAAACTAAATCTAGACAAAGTTGAGCGCCATCGGTTGCGATTTTCTTGATGCCCTCTTTATCTAGACCAAAGACGACTCGCCGTTGAAGAGTAGAAGTTGAGTTATAAAGGTGAATAATCGCCTGCTTTGCGCCAACAATTGATTCATAAGTACGTCGAATCAATGGTTCGCGCGCTTGAGTTAGCACCTGAATAATTACATCATCTGGAATTAAATCTTCATTAATAATTTTTCGGACAAAATCAAAATCTGTCTGACTTGCACTTGGGAAGCCGACTTCGATCTCTTTGTAGCCCATCGCCACAAGTAACTTAAACATCGCAAGTTTGCGCGGAGTATCCATCGGATCAATTAGGGCTTGGTTGCCATCGCGCAGATCTACTGAGCACCACTTAGGGGCGCTGGTGATCTTTTTATTTGGCCAGGTTCGATCAACGAGATCGACTGGGATAAATGATGCATATCGATGAACTGGCATCGAGGAAGGTTGTTGCTTGGGAAAATTCATTTACTTACTCCTTGATAGTGGGGCGGTTGTGGGTGAACCGGCAACACCAAACCCCGCGGCGAGGAGACCGGTTAATTGGCCTCGCAGCGGCGATTAAGTAGGAGTCCGCGTAATGACATGATCTAAGAGTAACCCCATCCGTTGAATCTGAGCAAATGTCGTACCGATCTGACTAGAAAACGTGAATCTTCTCCATGACTTCCATGATTTTCACGGTTTCATCAAGGCTCAAAATAGGACTCTCCAGCAAACCCTGTGCAATGCATTCTTCAACATGTATCGCTTGATACTGCATTCCACGTCCAATAATTTTATCGTCATAGCGACGCACAACAGCGCGCTGATTATTGTAAATCGTAAATGAAGTCTGCTCGAAAAACCATGGATCAATTTCGATCCATCCGTCGGTGCCGTGGATAGCTGCCGTGACTGTGCCCGCGATCGTCATGGATGAATTAATAACTGCCAAACTTCCATTCTTATATGAAAACACTGCAGCAGTAGCCGAATCAACGCCGGTCTCAGTCATCACCGAAGAAGCCTGCACAGAATCAGGAATACCTAAAGTTCTAATTGCCATGTGAACCGGATAGATTCCTAGATCGTAATGTGCTCCACCGCCTTGTTCGCGATTCCACAATCGCGGTGCTCTCTCGATCGGTAAGTATTGACTGTGATCGGCATAGACATAATGAGGAGTGCCAATCTCGCCACCACGGATTGCCGCAAAAACTTCAACCATGGTTGGTAGAAAGCGGGTCCACATTGCTTCCATCACAAAAACTTTTGCCGCTTTCGCAGCGCTATAAATTTTATGAGCATCTGTTGCCGTCATTGTGAACGGCTTCTCCATCAGGACATGCTTACCTGCATTGATCGCTAGCATCGCATGTTCATAGTGAAATGTCTGGACTGTAGATATATAGATAACATCAACTTCAGGATCTGCCACAAGGGATGCATAATCTGGGTGACGATTAGGAATGTTAAATTTGTCAGCAAAGGTATTGGTGCGATTGATATCTCGAGTAGCTACTGCTTGAATAATTAATCCTGCATGACCAAAATCTTTTGCGATGGTATCGGCAATTCCGCCAGCCCCTAAATATCCCCAACGTAGTGCCATTTTAATTTCCTCTCAGATTTATGGGATGAGTGTATTTGCAAATATCTGCCATGCAAGGGCGGACTTAGCAATCAGTGAGAGAGTGATGTAGGTGCGCTCGCCGCGAAGATAGTTAGACCATTTGCCCACTTTTTTATATTGCAACCACTGCACGAGCGCAAATGAGTTGAAGAATAAAAAGATAGTAATGACAATTACGTAAACAAATGTTGGGGCCTTTGCTTCACTTGCGCCACCAATTGCAAAAACATAGAACGAGAGCGCGAGCCATGGGACGATTCCAGCAATACAGCCAAAGATAAATGGTACCCAGCCACCGTTTCCTGGATTCTCATACTTCTCCTGTAGCCACCCGAAGAGAATCATGGAGGCGTTAACACCAAAGAGAGAGATAAGTGCGGTGACATCTGTAATTCCAGTGACTTGTGCAATTAAAACAATCATTACTGAAGAGCTAATTGAATACTCAACCCAGCGGAAGAAGTTGCGATGAGCAGCGAGTCCAGCGATATAGCGTGGGAAAAATTTCGGACTGGCTACGACGAAATGGGCCAGAGATGAGAGACCAAGAAAAATTGCCACACCAATGGCCAGCGGAGCTTCGAAGAGCACAATCAAATCGCTGTATGTGCTACCTGGCGGACCAGACATATACCGAGCTGTGACTGGGAGTGTGAAGTCAGCGGAAAGTGCAAGCACTGCTGCCATCTGGACAAAGTGCAAGGCGCCAGCAATAACATTGATCCGGCGCAAATTATCTGATGTGATCTCTTTACTCATAACTAAAACGGTAGCACTCAAACTTTTAAAGAACTGGCAGATACCGATCGAGTTCGTAGGCACTTACTTGACGTCGATAATCCAGCCATTCAGCACGCTTATTTCGCAATACGAATTCAAAGACATGCTCACCTAGCGTTTCTCGCACGAGCACACTCTTCTCCATCGCTGCGATCGCCTCATTTAAATTAGCAGGCAGCGGCTGCGCATCTGTGGTGGGTTCAAGAATGTAACCCTCTTCAATTCCCTTGAGACCGGCAGCCAGCATTACCGAATATGCCAGATACGGATTGCAGGCAGAATCTGGTGAACGAAATTCGATTCGGGTGGAGTTCTCTTTATTAGGTTTATACATCGGGATTCTCACCAAAGTACCTCGATCACTCTGGCCCCAGTTGATCAGCGAAGGAGCTTCACCACCACTCTGAAGTCGTTTGTAAGAATTTACCCACTGATTTGTGATCGCAGTGATTTCAGATGCGTGTGTCAAAATTCCAGCGATAAATGAACGGCCGACTTTAGAGAGATTAAATTCGGCACTTGGATCATAGAAAGCATTCTGCTCGCCTTCAAAGAGCGAGACGTGCGTATGCATTCCGCTACCAGGATGCTCCGTAAACGGCTTTGGCATAAAGGATGCGTAGAAACCTTGTTCGAGTGCAACCTCTTTAATGACATGTCTAAAGGTCATAATGTTATCTGCAGTACTGAGCGCATCTGCATAACGAAGATCAATTTCTTGCTGTCCGGGTGCACCCTCGTGATGGCTAAACTCGACCGAAATTCCCATCGCCTCTAGCAGTGTGATCGCCTGACGTCGAAAATCGTGACCAACGACAGCTGGTGTGTGATCGAAGTACCCGCCCTGATCAACTGGCACCGGCGCAACGCCTTTTTCAGGTTGTGATTTAAATAAGAAAAATTCAATCTCTGGATGGGTGTAACAGGTGTAACCCATCTTGGCCGCTTTATCTAGGGTGCGACGAAGAACATTGCGCGGATCAGAATGGGAGGGCGAACCATCGGGCATCGTGATGTCACAGAACATGCGGGCAGCACCTGGTGCTTCAGTACGCCAAGGCAAGATCGAAAAAGTCGATGGATCAGGCTTTGCCAACATATCCGACTCAGTAATTCGAGCAAAGCCTTCGATGGCAGAACCATCAAAACCAATGCCTTCATCAAAAGCATTTTCAAGTTCGGCTGGTGCGATCGCAACAGATTTCAAAGTCCCCAACACATCGCTAAACCACAATCTAATAAAGCGAATATTGCGCTCTTCAATTGTGCGAAG
>JBDNJI010000032.1:0-20670 GCA_041687825.1 Candidatus Planktophila sp. | reverse complement strand
GGATGTTCATGGAATCACCTGTGTACCACCTTCATTTTGGGTGATGGACGTGCACGTAAGCCGCCACGTAAAGTTCGAACGCTCGAGGATGAGTAGAAGAAAGGTAACCTTCCATAATGGATAAAGTCGTGCTGCGCCGAAGACTCTTTCGCACCGGCATCTTTCTCGGTGGCTTCGGATTTATCGCTGGCTCCACTCTCTTTGCACTGGCGTGGTTTACCGTCTCGATTCCAGACCCAAATGAATATGTAAATAGTCAATCCACAATTATTCAATATTCAAACGGGGCAGAGATCGGTCGCGTCGGAACCCAGAATCGACAGATTCTTCCAATCGCGAAAATTCCGTTGAATTTACGGAACGCTGTTTTAGCGGCAGAGGATAGAAATTTCTATTCCAACCAAGCATTTAGCGTCACCGGAATCGGCCGTGCGCTGATCAATAATTTGCGATCTGGAAATCTCACTGGTGAAGGTGGATCAACAATCACTCAGCAGTATGCAAAGACTGCCTTTCTTACATCAAGTCGCACTATTGAGCGAAAAGTAAGAGAACTCGTGATTGCGATGAAGCTTGAGAACGCCTTAACGAAAGATCAGATCTTTGAAAACTATCTCAACACGATTTACTTCGGCCGAGGGTCATATGGCGTTCAGACCGCGTCGCAGATGTACTTCAATAGAAATGTAGATCAACTCTCTCTTTCACAGAGCGCTGTAATAGCTAGTATTTTACGAGCACCTGGGTATTACGACCCATCGCTCTCTGAATCAAATACGGTACGCCTTGAAAATCGCTTCCAATATGTAATTAACGGAATGCTCAATGAAGGTTGGATTACCCAAGAGCAGGCCGATAAAGCGAAATTCCCAGTCATTACTGAGCGCGTGACATCAGGTTCACTCAGTGGGCCTAAAGGACATGTCATCTCACAAGTACAACGTGATTTATACAAACTTGGATTTACCGAAGAGCAGCTACTTGTTGGTGGATTAGTAATTCGTACAACCTTGGATGAAAGAGCACAGCAATCTGCAGTCGATGCAGTAACTAAGTTCTATCCAAAGAGCGCACCGGAAAATTTACGAATCGGACTCGTGGCCATTCGTCCAGGTACTGGTGAAATCATTGCACTCTATGGTGGTCGTGATTATTTAGAGCGACAACTCAATGATGCAACGCAGTCAATTGCACTTGCCGGTTCTACCTTTAAACCATTTGCGATCATTGCAGCCCTTGAAGCAGGCATTCCATTAACTTCGATGTGGAATGGTGATTCACCACAAACCTTTGATGATCTTGGAAAACCCTATGTCGTAAGTAATTACGGCAATAAAGGTTGGGGTCAAACCGATCTGCTCAATGCAACCAAACATTCAATTAATACTGTTTTCGTTCCACTTGGGATGAAAGCTGGAATGGATAATGTCGTTGATGCAGCCCGCAGAGCAGGAATCCCAGAGAGTGTGGCAATGATTGCAACACCATCAGTTGTACTCGGTGTCGCTTCTCCCCATGTAATCGATGTTGCAAATGCATATGCAACTTTCGCCGCACAAGGTGTCTACTCCAAGCCATTCCTAGTTGCATCTGTGACTGGACCAAATAAAGGCATTCTCTACGAAGCAACACCGCAGACCCAAGAAGTATTCTCAAAAGATGTAATGGCAGATTTAACGTATGCACTGAAGAGTGTTGTCACTGGCGGTACTGGTGCGGCAGCGCTTTCACTTGGTCGCCCTGCTGCCGGAAAGACCGGAACATCGCAATCAAATGCATCAGCTTGGTTTGCGGCATACACCCCACAACTTGCAGCCTCGGTTGCACTCTTTAGAGATTCAGCATCCGAATCACTCAATGGAATTGGCGGCTTAACGTCGGTTACTGGTGGAACTTTCCCAGCCCGAATCTGGACCCAGTTTATGAAGGGTGCACTTAAAGGCCAGCCAGTAATGACTTTCCCAGCACCTTCCAATGTTGGTGGCTTGGAACCGATTGAGATGACAACCGGCGGCGTTCAAATCCCTAAGGGCTAAATAGAGTTCTCGCTATGAATGCGCGCTTTGCAAAACCAGTTGTTGTCATTCTCTTTCTAGCACTCGTTGGAACACTTGTTGGAGTTTTAAAATTTTCTCCCTGTGAAAGTTCGCTCTGGTCAACACCAGATCAATATGTGCATGCATGCTACTCAGATATCGCCACTTTGTATGGAGATCGCGGTTTAGATAAAGATCAATGGTCTTACTCATCTACGACAAATGCGGTGGAGTACCCAGTAATTACCGGAACCATCATGTGGGTAATAGCAAAGGTGCTACCAGCATCAGATAATGAAATTCTAAATTATTACCGAACCAACATCTTCTTCCTGGCACTCTTATTTATCTTTATTGCATACATCGTTTATCGAATCACTCCCGAGTTTGCTTATTTAGCTGCAATTGCACCCGCTGCAATCGCAGCTATCTACATCAACTGGGATCTGTGGGCAATCAGCTCGATGCTTTTGGCAATCTATTGGTTTGATAGAAAGAAGTATTTACCTTCAGCGCTAGCAATAGGAATCTCAATCTCGACAAAGTTTTTACCAATCTTCTTACTCTTGCCGATCGTTTTGATTTTATGGCGTCGCAACGAAGTTCGAAAAATCTTTATATACCTAGTGGTCACAATCTCAACGTTTACTCTTATTAATCTGCCGGTTTTCCTCACCACCCCAGATGGTTGGTTGCGTTTCTATCAACTTAACTTTGATCGCGATTCGGATTGGGGCTCACTCTGGTATGCCACATCGTCGTTAGGGATAAATCTTCCAGATACAAACTTCTTAGCAATCATTGCACTTTTAACTTCACTGGTGGCAATTACACTTTTCATTTTTTCAACAAGAGTGACTGTGCAGTTAGCTGATGTGAGTTTTATATTTTTGGCTCTCGTCATGGCTGCTAGCAAGGTGTATTCACCGCAATACGTGTTGTGGTTGGTCCCACTTGCAGTCATAGCGTTGCGATCTCGGCGAGACTTGCATGCCTTTTGGATCTGGCAGATTGCCGAAGTTATCTATCACGTCGCAATTTGGCAGCATCTAGCCACTGTTACCGGTGCAAAATTTGGGCTGCCGCTCTTTGGGTATGCGCTCATCAGCCTGCTTCGGATCGCAGCCTGCCTCTATCTCATTAGCGTTTTAGCCAGGCGGGCCCTCAAAGGCGGCCAATTCCCGCATGAATTTCTCTTTAAATCAGCAGAGAGTTACCCTTAGCCCTCCTCTTCCCTCGGGTTGAGGAGAATTTAACCCTCCTGTCACGGAAATGCCGTGGCCGTCTTAGTCCAAAGGAGGTCGGGTTAACGCATGCGTCACTATGAATTAATGGTCATTCTCGATCCAGAACTCGAAGAACGTACAGTCACACCGTCACTTGAGACATATCTCAAGATCATCAAAGACAGCGGAGGCCGCGTCGACAAGCTCGATGTATGGGGCCGTCGTCGTATGACATTCGAAATCAATAAAAAAGGCGAAGGCATCTACGCAGTTGTAGATATGCACTGTGAGCCGGCTGCGATCAAAGAATTGGATCGTCAACTTAACTTGAACGAGTCCGTTCTTCGCACAAAGGTTATTCGTCCCGAATAATCTCCACAGACTCGTTGGTGGCATCTAGTAAATGTCGTCGGCGGGATGTAATTTAAAAGTATGGACTCCACCAGTAGAGACCACCCAGAGTAGGCCTTAGCGGCGAACAGAGAGATAGAGGCAAGGAAAATGGCAGCAGGAGATACAACAATCACAATGATCGGCAACCTCGTTGACGATCCAGAGCTACGTTTCACACCATCAGGTGCGGCGGTAGCGAAATTCCGTGTTGCTTCAACCCCCCGTTATCTTGATAAAGCTACTAACGAATGGAAAGATGGCGAGAGCCTCTTCCTGCAATGCCAAATCTGGCGTCAAGCTGCAGAGAATGTTGCAGAGTCGTTAACAAAGGGAATGCGCGTCATTCTCTCTGGTCGTCTCAAGCAACGTTCATACGAAACAAAAGAAGGCGAAAAGCGCACAGTCTTTGAAGTCGAAGTTGACGAAGTAGGTCCATCACTTCGTAACGCAACCGCTAAGGTCACACGCGCACAGCGTGCCGGCGCTAGCGCAGGCGGTGGATTTGGAGCAGCTCCTGCTGCCGCAGATTCATTTAACGACGATCCTTGGGCAGCAGCATCAACTTCACCAGCCGGCGGTGGATGGGCAACCACTACCTCCGACGAACCTCCATTTTAAAAAGTTTAATCGAATCCAACAATCCATTCCTCACGGATAATCGAAAATCGATTGTCGTGAGGGCCCGAAAAGGAGCACCACAATGGGAGCACGTAATAACCGGAACCTCAAGGAACCGAAGAATAAGGGCGCGAAAGCTGCTGCCCTCAATAAGAAGTTCAAGAAGAAGCCTTGCAGCTTCTGTCGCGACAAGGTTTCATATATCGATTACAAAGATATTGCGACCCTTCGCAAGTACATCTCAGATCGCGGAAAAATTCGCGCTCGCCGCGTTACTGGCGCATGTACCCAACACCAACGCTCGATTGCAACGGCTGTAAAGAACAGTCGCGAAGTTGCACTCCTGCCTTACACATCGACAGCTCGCTAAGGGGGTATCCAATAATGAAACTTATTCTTACTCGCGAAGTAGCAAAGCTCGGTAACGCAGGTGACGTTGTCACTGTAAAAGATGGTTATGCCCGCAACTTCTTGTTGCCACGTGGCGTAGCAATCGCATGGTCACTTGGTGGCGAGAAGCAGATTGACGGAATCCGCCGCGCACGTGCTGCACGCGAAGTTCGCGATATCGATCACGCTAAAGAGATCAAGGCTGCCCTTGAAAAGGCCTCCATTGTTATCACTGTAAAGGTCGGAGCAAACGGTCGTTTATTCGGTTCAGTTACAGATAAAGATATTGCTGCTGCAATCAAAGCTGCTGCAGGTACCGATATTGATCGTCACAGCATCAAGACTGCTGGACACGTCAAGAAGACCGGTAACCACTCAGTAAAGGTTTCACTAGCCCACGGCGTCATCGCAACAGTAACTGTGAGCGTTGTAGCTGCTTAAGTAATGGTCAATGAGAAAGGCCCGTCGCATCTTGCGGCGGGCCTTTCTCATTATGCAAGACGAACCAATAAATTTTCTGGCTGCGCCTGTGGAGGGGGGAATCGCCCCTGAACTGGGCTTTTATCAAAATATTTGCTAGTCGGTGAAAGTTACCCACACCTTATACACAGCCATCCACAGGAAACAGGGGGTTTATCCACCGCCCTATACACAGTTTCTCCACAACAACGGCTCGAGTTTTTCGCTTCTGAGCGTATGAAAGCCTAACTTTACCTCCGTAGTCGCTCGGATTCGTAGCGATAAAGGTGTCGGTGGCTGGTGAGAGGGTGTGGATGTGAGCATCGCAGAACTTCCAAATAACTCTTCCCGTAATTTTTCCACCGTTGGCGCAGAGTTTGAACGCACACCGCCACAAGATCTGATCGCAGAACAATCTGTTCTTGGCGCGATGATGTTGTCAAAGGATGCGATCGCAGATGTTGTTGAAATTATTCGTGAACGCGATTTCTATCGCCCAGCACACGAACTTATCTACGATGCAATCCTTGATCTCTACAGCCACGGTGAACCAGCAGATGCAATTACCGTATCGGCCGAACTTACAAAACGTGGCGACATTGCACGCGCAGGTGGCGCACCATATCTACACACTCTTATCTCATCGGTACCAACTGCAGCGAATGCTGGTTACTACGCAAAGATAATTCTTGAACATGCAATTATGCGCCGCCTTGTCGAAGCCGGTACCAAGATTGTTCAACTTGGATATAACGCAGAGGGTGAAGTCGATGACGCAGTCGATCAAGCACAAGCTGAGGTCTATGCAGTTACTGAACGTCGTACATCCGAAGACTATGTAAAGCTCGCCACAATTCTTCCGCAAGCCTTTGATGAGATTGAAGCAATCTCAAAAGGTGGTGGAGTCGAAGGTGTGAAGACTGGTTTCCGTGATCTCGATCTATTGATGCACGGACTACATCCCGGCAACATGATTGTGCTCGCGGCGCGACCTGCAGTCGGTAAGTCAACGCTCGGTCTTGATATTGCGCGCCATGCTGCGATTCATGAGAATAAAACTGCAGTGATCTTCTCGCTCGAAATGTCGAGATCTGAAATTACGATGCGTATGTTATCCGCCGAAGCGCGAGTGGGGTTAAATAGCATTCGATCAGGCCAACTCAGCGATGATGATTGGGCGCGACTTGCCAGGCGTATGGGCGAAATTTCAGATGCACCTTTATTTATTGATGATTCACCAAATCTTTCCATGATGGAGATTCGGGCAAAGGCGCGTCGCCTCAAGCAGCGCCACAATCTGCAACTCGTCGTGATCGATTACTTACAGTTGATGACATCGGGTAAGCGCGTTGAGAACCGTCAACAAGAAGTATCTGAATTTTCACGCCAACTTAAATTGATGGCAAAAGAGTTAGATGTACCTGTTATTGCTATCTCTCAGCTCAACCGTGGTCCAGAACAACGTACTGATAAGAAGCCGATGCTCTCTGACTTGCGTGAATCTGGATCGATTGAACAAGATGCAGACGTTGTAATTTTGCTGCACCGTGAAGATTTGTACGATTCACAGAACCGATCGGGTGAAGCAGATTTAATTGTTGCTAAGCACCGTAACGGACCAACTCGTACAATTACCGTATCGGCCCAACTTCACTTTGCCCGCTTTACCGATATTGCACTCAATCCAGGATCAGGCCGCGACTTCACTGCATCTGAGCCACAAGATTTTGGTCAACCATCGGCACCTGGTGATGGCGGTTGGAACGAGTAATTTACTTACTCGAGGTCGCAGCAATCTTTGCGCGATCAGCAATATAAATTCCAACGAGCACGATTGCAGCGCCGCCTAATTGAATTGGTGCCCAACTCTGTGCCAACCAGATCCAGGCAAATGCACCAGCAAGTACTGGCTCCAACATTCCCATCACGCTACTTGTTGATGGCGATAAACGTCGTAGCCCACCGACCACAAAGAGATACGGCACGATCGTGCCAATTAAAATTACCCAGGCGATCAGAATCCAGCCCGGTACAAATGTGCCAGCGAATACTCCTTGTAGATCCATCTGTTTTGTAAATACCTCAACCGGAAATTGCCAGACTGGCATTACCAGAATCCAAGTAAGGCCAGCCATGCCAAGTCCCCAAACCGTCATGGATTGGGCAGATCTTTTGCTGCCAACTTTTGCGCCAATCAGAAAATAAACAGCGAGTGCAAATGCTGACCCAAGGGATGCAAGTACTCCAGCGAGATCGAAGATAAGTCCATCCCAGACCTTTGCGATAAAAATCAACCCAATAAAGGAGAGCGCGATACCGCTCCACATTCCACCCGGAACAGCTTTCTTCTGCACATATTTAATCCAGAGCACAATCCAAATCGGTGCAGTGAATTCAATAATCAAGACCAGGCTGAGCGGAAGTCCACGTTGAATACCGATGAAATAACCAGCCTGCACCGCTGCAAATCCAACAATGCCAAAGAGAATCAAGGTTGGAATTTCCTTGCGGGTTGCAGTTAATGATTTGAGATCACGACTTGCAACGATCAGAAAGAGAATGAGAAATGCACCAACACAGCGCACTTGGGTTAGTCGAAATGGGGAGAGGTGATCAAGAAGTATGGTCGAAATTATGCCATTAAAGGAGAAGAAGATTGCCCCAAGAATGAGGTAGATCTCGCCTCTAAATCGATTTAACACTCGCGAAGAGTATCTGATTAGAACGCGTTTTCTGAGATCTCCATAATCGCACTATCAGTAGCCTCTACGATCTTACGATCTGCTGTGATGTGTGGAAGATAGTTGGTAACAAAGAAGTGAGCCGATGCAATCTTGCCTTCAAAGAAAGCAGCATCTTTACCGGCGCCGGCTTCGATCTTGGCTGATGCGATATCAGCCTGACGTAGCAATAGCCAGGCAGTGATGATGTCACCGACTGCCATTAATACACGTGATGTATTGAGGCCAACTTTGTAGATCTCGGCAGATTCTTCTTGAGATGCCATCGCGTGTCCAACAAGTACACCGATCATGCCTTGTAGATCACCGAGTGCTTTATTGAGCGCCTGCTTCTGCGCATCGTGTGGACCACCAGTTTGGGTGAACTCTTGAATTTCCTTTGAAAGAATCCCAATTGTTTTTCCACCATCTTTAACAATCTTGCGGAAGAAGAAATCAAGACCTTGAATTGCAGTTGTACCTTCATACAAGGTGTCGATCTTGGCATCGCGAACATATTGTTCTAGTGGCCAATCTTGGGTAAATCCGGCGCCACCAAATGTCTGAAGTGATTCAGTACCAAGGAGCGTCCAAGACTTTTCAGATCCAAAGCCCTTAACAATTGGTAGGAGTAGATCGTTGAGCTTCTCCATTGCTTCGGCACGTTCGGTATCGCCAGCGGTTATCGCCAGCTCAATCTCATCTTGAATAGAAGCGGTGTAGAGAACAAGGGCTCTCATGCCTTCGCTATAGGACTTTTGCACCATCAGTGAGCGGCGCACATCTGGGTGATGAATGATGCTTACGCGAGGTGAAGCCTTGTCATTCATAACCTTCATATCGCCACCCTGGATACGCTGCTTTGCGTAGAGAAGTGCTTGTTGGTATCCAGCAGAAAGTGTTGCAATCGCTTTACTGCCGACCATCATGCGAGCGAACTCAATAATCTTAAACATCTGGGCAATACCTTCGTGCACATCACCGAGTAGGTATCCAACGGCTGGTTCTTTCTCGCCGAGGTTTACTTCACAGGTAGCTGAAACATTAAGTCCCATCTTGTGTTCAACGCTTGTGACGTAGACACCGTTGCGCTTGCCGAGTTCGCCGGTCTCTTCATCAAACATAAATTTAGGAATAAGGAATAGTGATAGCCCCTTTGTTCCTGGTCCGCCACCTTCGCGACGCGCTAGTACAAAGTGAACGATGTTGTCATAGAAATCAGCATCACCTGATGTGATGTAACGCTTAGTACCAGTGATGTGCCAAGTTCCATCGCCCTGATCAACAGCCTTAGTGCGACCAGCACCAACATCTGAACCTGCATCAGGTTCAGTTAACTGCATTGTTGCGCCCCAATGCTTTTCAACCATATGTTTTGCAATCTTCTTCTGTGCTGGCGTTCCGAGCACGTGTGCAACGTGAGCAAATGCATAACCAGATGCGTAGATGTGGATTGCTGGGTTAGAACCTAAAACCATTTCAGCAATTGCCCAACGTAGTGATGGTGGAACTTTCATTCCGCCAAGATCTACCGGTGCATCTAAACGCCACCACTCGCCATCGATATATGCCTTGTAAGATTTTTTAAAACTCTCGGGAAGCTTTACATCACCAGTTGCTTTGTTGAAATCTGTGCCAATGCGATCGCCATCAACAAATGAATCGGCGAGTTCGTTTTCGCACATGCGCTTAACCTCTTCGAGCATTCCCATTGCAGTGTCACGATCGACATCTGAATACAACGAGGTGCCGATGACTTTGTCACGACCGAGTAGGTCGAAGAGGCAGAATTCAATGTCGCGGAGGTTAGATATGTAATGTCCCATGGCGATATGGTGCTACCCGCTAGTAACTTATGCAAGTTGTGGCTTGTACTTATTTTTGCGTGGCGGGAGATAGGCTCACGCCGTGTTACTAAGTGATCGCGATATCCGGGCAGAGATAGCAGCTGGCCGAGTCGGTTGCGAGCCATTCCACGAAGCGATGATCCAGCCATCTTCGGTTGATGTCCGCCTCGATAAGTATTTTCGAGTCTTCGAAAACCACAAATATTCTGTGATTGACCCTTCACTTGAGCAGCCTGAATTGACTCGCGAAATTATCTCCGAAGGTGATGAACCATTTATCTTGCACCCAGGTGAGTTTGTCTTGGCCAGCACCTATGAAGTTATTACTTTGCCAGATGACATTGCTGGGCGGCTGGAAGGTAAATCCTCACTTGGTCGCCTTGGCTTGCTCACTCACTCAACTGCTGGTTTTATCGATCCTGGATTTTCAGGCCACATCACCCTAGAACTTTCCAACGTTGCAAACTTGCCGGTGAAATTATTTGCCGGAATGAAGATTGGCCAACTCTGCTTGATCAGACTTTCATCTCCGGCCGAGCATCCTTACGGCAGCGAAAAGTACGGTTCACGCTACCAAGGTCAGCGTGGCCCAACTGCAAGCCGCTCATTCCTTAATTTTCACAGGAGTAAGATCGACTAATCGCAAGGGAATACTTCCCTTCGTTAAGGAGTTGAAGTAGGTATGGAACTTTTTATAATTCTCGGTGTAGTTGTACTTCTAGGGCTCTTTATTGTTGCTCAATACAACCGTTTAATCCGCCTTAATATCAGCGTTGATGAAGCCTTCGCCCAGATCGAAGTTCAACTCCAACGTCGCTCCGATTTAATTCCAAATTTAGTTGAAACCGTTAAAGGATATGCATCGCACGAACAATCAACCTTTGATGCAGTTGTGCAGGCACGCGCCAAGGCGACTTCAGCCACCGGTGTTGCAGATGTATCGGCTGCTGACGGGATGCTCACCCAAGCACTTCGCGGATTACTCGCAGTTGCTGAGGCATATCCAGATCTGAAAGCATCAGCAAACTTCTTAGCACTGCAAGAAGAGCTATCAACTACCGAAAACAAAGTTGCATTCGCACGTCAGTTCTACAATGACAATGTGCGCTTGCTTAACGAAGCTGTTGCAACCATCCCAACAAGTTTCTTCGCAGGTCTTGCCAAAGTTTCCGCACGTGAGTTTTACGAAGTACAAGATCCACAATCACGTGAAGTTCCCAAGGTGACTTTCTAAATTTATGGATTCAAACTTTCGCGCTGCAGAGGGATCAAATAAGAGAAAGACCTACTTTCTGCTTTCAGCAATGGCTGGCCTTACCTGGCTTGTCGCTTATGCAGCACTGACTTACTTTGGCGCCGGCACCACATCTTTTATCGTTCCACTTGCCGTTGGTATTGCACTAGTAGGTGTCTGGGGCTCGTATTACGGATCAGATAAATTGGTGCTCACGATGACGGGTGCAAAAGTCATTACACGTGAAGATAATCCTGAACTCTTTAATCTGATCGAAGAAGTAGTAATCGCAAGTGGCCTGCCCATGCCTAAGGTCGCAATCGTTGAAGATAGCGCTCCAAATGCCTTTGCCACAGGTCGAAATCCAGAACATGCGCTGATTGCATTTACAACCCGGATTCTCGAAGTAATGGACCGAGACGAACTGCAAGGTGTGATCGCCCACGAAATGTCACACGTTGCAAACCGCGACACTTTGGTGTCAGCCGTTGCTGCGACCACCGCCGGCGCAATTGCAATCCTGAGTGATTTTCTTACCCGCATGATGTTCTTTGGTGGCGGTCGCGATCGCAGAGATAGTAATCAGAACCCATTACTACTGGTGGTCTCGCTAGTTGTGATGCTCTTGGCTCCAATTGCTGCGATGCTATTGCGTAGCGCTATCTCACGCCGCCGTGAATCTTTAGCTGATGCCACTGCGGTTTCATTTACTCGAAACCCAGCTGGACTTCGCCGTGCGCTTGAAACTCTCGCCGCAGATTCCACGGTTGTTCGTCAGAAATCAAATGCAGTGGCACATATTTGGATTGAATCACCACTTGATGGCAAGAGCATCTCAAAGTTATTTTCAACTCACCCGCCAATTAGTGAGCGAATTGAAACCTTGCGCGCAATGGAATCGCTAGGCCCACAACAGTAAAAGTTATTCGTTTGGGTGTGGGAAGAAGAGTGTGAAAGTCGCACCGACTCCGAGTTCTGAATCTACAGTGATAGTTCCACCGTGTGCCTTCATTACTGCATCAACGATCGATAGACCGAGGCCACTTCCTTCACCATCGGCGCGTGTTCGTGAAACATCGGCGCGGTAGAAGCGTTCAAATATTTTCGATTGATCCTGTTCACTTAAGCCAGGTCCGCGATCTGCAACAGTAATTCGGGTGCCATCGCTACTATCTAAAATCGAAACCGTGATGTCGGTGCCATCAGGTGTATGTGTACGGGCATTGGCAAGCAAGTTTGCAACAACCTGATGAATTCGCAGTTCATCTCCAAGAGTATAAATTTCATTCTCATTTTGAGTAAAAGTAATTGGGTGTTGTGGCCCGGCTACGCGAGCAGAGATCACGGCATCTTCAACTACTCGCGATAGATCAAATGGCTTTGATTCCATCTCACGTGATTGATCGACTCGGGCAAGAAGAAGTAAATCTTCGACCAAGCTTCCCATTCGCATCGATTCACCTTCAATGCGAGATAGCAAGATCTTTGTATCTTCACCATCAGCGACAGCGCCTTGGCGGTGCAGTTCAGCAAAGCCACGAATTGCCGTCAGCGGAGTGCGCAATTCGTGTGAGGCATCTGCCACAAATCGGCGCAATTTATCTTCGCTATTTTTTTGCTGGCTAAACGAATTTTCTATACGGGCAAGCATCGAGTTAAGCGAGGTAACCAAGCGTCCCACTTCCGTAGTTGGCTTGGCATCAGGTAATCGAGCAGAGAGATCTCCGCTAGCAATCTTTTCGGCAGTGTTTTCAACATCAGTCAGAGGTGCGAGCCCGACTTTGATCACTGCCCGGGAAGCTAATGCGATGAGAGAAATAGCAATTAAGCCGATAAGGAGAAGGAGCCACCCAACCTGATTGAGTGTTTTATTTACTTCATTTAATGATTGTGCAATCAAGATTGAACCAGCACTGGATGGAAGTTCCTGTGCAAGAATTCGAAAATTCTCATCGTCGTTCTGCAGCGTAAATGGCTTACCATTGATTTGTGAAACCGTCTTAGGTGTATAGCCCTCGACCAAACTAGCGATTGGCACTGTATTAAGGTCTCCACCGACAACCCCGAGAATTTTTCCAGTAGGCCCAAGTAGTGTGATTGAAACTGACGTCGGAATTCGGTCAAGCGGAGTTGACGGAACTTTATAGTCATCAGAATCAGATAGCGCCTGGAGTCGTTGTTGGTGTCGTTCACGATTATCGACGATACCCGCTCGGTCGATTCGCGGGAGAGAACCTGAGGCGATAGAAATCAGTTGATCATCTACTTGCTGGATTAGAAAATTTTTCAGAGCATTTTCTACAGCGATTCCTGATGCAAGAAAACCAAGAGTAGACAAGATGACAACGCCGAGAACGAGGCGGCTACGTAGGCTCCAACGAGCCAGCGACCTAAACATTATTTGCTGCTAGGGATCCGGAGTCGGTATCCAACGCCACGAACAGTGTGGATTAACGGTGGTTCAAAGATATCGATCTTTTTACGCAAGTATGAAATATATGTTTCAACAATTCCAGCATCACCACGGAAGTCGTACTCCCAGACATGATCGAGAATCTGAGATTTAGAGACAACTCGATCAGCGTTAATTAATAAATACCTAGTGAGTAAAAACTCTGTTGGGGAGAGATCAATAAGTCGCCCTGCGCGACGAACTTCATGTGTTGCTTCATCAAGCTCTAAATCAGCAAAACGAATTTTCTCTTCATCTTGATCGCGATCAATCACGCCAATTCGACGAAGTAGTGCGCGCAAGCGTGCCACCAACTCCTCTAAGCTAAATGGTTTAGTCATATAATCATCGCCGCCAATTGTTAAGCCTGCGACCTTATCTTCCATGCCATCTTTTGCAGTAAGAAAAAGAACGCCCACGTTGATTCCTTCATTGCGAATCTGACGACAGACTTCAAAACCATCTAGATCTGGCAACATCACATCAAGGATGATTGCGTGCGGTTTAAATTCTTCAGCGATGGTGAGTGCTTGTGATCCAGTAGCGGCGGTGCGAACATCAAAGCCTACGAATCGAAGACTGGTAGAGATAAGTTCGCTGATATTTGCTTCATCATCAACGACGAGAATGCGGTGCCCGGAATCATCTTTAGCCATGAGAGTAGAGTCCTCTTTTAGGCTGGGAGAATACTGAGAATTGCCGTTAAATTAGGGGAGTTAGCGCCACTTGGTCGCCAGCGAGAAGCCGACGCCGATGAAGGTAAAGCCAATAATCATGTTCCATGCGCCGATTCCAGGGACTGGATATTGGGTCTGAGAGACGTAAAAGGTAACAATCCAGAAGAGACCAATCAGGAAGTTGGCGACCATTACCGGAGCAAGCCATGAGGGACTCTCGGTCGGGATTGCTGGTTCTTCCGTGTGGATCTGCTCTTCGTGAGCGCGTGACTCTTGGACCTTTTTACGAAGCTTCGACTTTGGCATAGGGCAAGGTTACACGCATAAATTACAAAACCGCCACACCTAAAAAGGCTGCGATAGGCAAGAATTGCCCCATGAGTCGCATCCTTGTCGTTGATAACTACGACTCCTTCGTCTTTAACTTGGTGCAATACCTGGCGCAATTAGGGGCCACCTGCACCGTTGTGCGAAACGATGAAGTTGAAGCCAGCGCCGCTAAAGATTACGACGGAGTTTTAATCTCACCAGGACCAGGCACTCCAGAAGAGGCTGGTGTCAGCATTGCGATGATTGAGTACTGCGCACAAAACTCAATTCCACTCTTTGGTGTCTGCCTTGGCCATCAAGCAATCGGAGTTGCTTTCGGCGCCACGGTTTCTCGGGCACCGGAACTTTTACACGGCAAGACTTCCCTTGTGCATCACAAACAAGTTGGCGTACTAAAAGATTTACCATCACCATTTATTGCAACTCGATATCACTCACTTGCCGTGCAACCAGAGACAGTCAGCGATGAATTAGAAGTAACAAGTACAACTGAATCTGGAATTGTAATGTCGATGCGACATAAGAAATATGCCATCGAGGGCGTGCAATTTCATCCAGAGTCAGTATTGACAGAACACGGACATCTCATGCTGGCAAACTGGCTCACTGAATGTGGCGATACTGAAGCGCTCGCAAAGTCGGTAGGGCTTACACCAGTACTTGGAAAGAAGTCGTAACTTTTAAATTTAAGGTACGCTGTTAATTGTGATCGTAACCGAGCCACCAATAGTCTGAGTACTACCAGCTTCTGGCGCTTGACGGATTACAATTCCAACAGGTTGTTCAGGATCGTAATCGTAAAATTCCTTAATTAAGAAATCTGAATTAAAGAGCAGCGTCTTCGCTTGAATTGCTTCGATTCCAACTAGGTCTGGTACTTCTACATCCCCACTTGCAATTGTGAGAATCACGCCAGAGCCCGCGGTAATTGTTGATCCTGCGCCCGGTGTTACTGCTAGTACCGTTCCTTGTGGCTCTTTTGATGGCGAAGCAATGGTTTGCGAGACCAATAGACCAACAGCAGAAAGTGCAGCACGAGCATCAGTCAGCGCCATTCCAACGAGATTATCAGGAACAATTGCATCTCCTGGCCCGTCAGAGATTGTGAGAATTACTCCGGAACCTGGTCGGGCATCACTTGCAGCAAGTGGAATTTGGCTAGCAACTCTGCCGGATGGAATACGTGGATCATGCGCGCGAGTAATCGTAACGACGTAGTCAGCCAGCATTGCCCGAGCTTCTTCTTCGGTAAGACCGACAACATTTGCCAATTCGAATCTAACACTTGATTGAGTATTGTTATTAACCGAAAGCCCAACGACTGCAAGTATCGATGCAATTACAACTGAGGCACCTGCGATCACAAAACTGCGGCGATTAAACCGCCCCACTCCAGCAATCTTGGTAGTCACATGAGCGCCGCTGCGTAGACGTTTAATATCAGCCAGCATTGAAAGAGCATCTTGGTAGCGCGCATCTGGGCTCTTACTGAGCGCAACAGCTAAGACTGTTTCGAGATCTTGTGGCAAATCTGGCTGCAGCGTGCGTGCAGGCGTGAATTGTCCAGAGACGTGTTGTAGCGCAATTGAGACAGGTGTTTCACCAGTAAATGGCGGACAGCCAGTGAGTAATTCATAGAGTAAGCAACCAGTTGAGTAGAGATCACTTCGTGAATCTGCTGCTGTACCTTGCGCTTGCTCAGGTGATAAATATTGCGCAGTTCCAACAACATTCCATGTACTTGTCAGAGTCGCACCAAGATCATCGATCGCACGTGCGATGCCAAAGTCCATCACCTTCACATCGCCACTTGCTGTGATCATAATGTTGGCAGGTTTGATATCGCGATGAACAATGCCGCGCATGTGTGAGTAATCGAGTGCATCAAGCACGCCACTAATAATCTCGAGTGCACGATCTAATCCAATCCGTTCGCCTTTATGAATAAGGTCTCGCAGTGTGTGGCCAGTGACAAGCTCCATCACTATGTATGGCGCAGGTTCTTCACCGGAGTCATAGACAGCAACAATTCCTGGGTGGTTTAGCCTTGCCGCAGCTTTTGCTTCTTTTCTAAATCGTGAAACGAATGATGGATCTTTTGCGAGATCGCTGCGGAGAATTTTCACCGCAACTTCGCGTGAAAGTCGCTGGTCTTGCGCAATATAAACATCGGCCATTCCACCGGTACCGATCATCTCGCCAAGTAGGTAGCGATCACCGAGCAGAGTTTGCATCATTGCTTAGCCGTTCCAAAGAAAGTTATCGCATAATCGTTGCCGGCTCCACTTTTTACATCTGCAACAACTACCGTGACATTATCTGGCGCACCATTAAGGTAACTTGCGTCGACTAGCGCTTCCACAGAATCTTCTGCTGATTTTGAAATTATTAAAGAATGAATTTCACCGTCAGTCAGGACACCTGAGAGGCCATCGCTGCAGAGTAAAAATCGGTCGCCTTCATTAACATTAAAAATCTGCAGTGGAATTGAGAGAGTGCCTGACCCCATTAGCGCTTGGGTGAGCATTGAGCGCTGCGGATGTTCGGCGACATCTGACTCGGAAATTGCACCGCTGGCTAAGAGCTCCTGCATCACAGTGTGGTCGAGGCTAATTTGTTCAATCACCAAACCACGAATTCGGTAAGCGCGGGAATCTCCAATATGTAATAGCGCGACTTGATTGGCTCGTAAAAATAGCGCGGTAAGTGTTGTGCCAAGACCAGATAGGGATGGCTCATCATCACTGGCTCGCTTTAACTCCAGATCAATTTCGTCTACAGATTGCGTGAAATAGTCATCAGCTGAGGCTTGATCGATTTCACCCGAGCGGAAAACGCTACTTCGATCAGCGAGTGTTTTTAAAGCCAATAACGATGCGACTTCGCCACCAGCATGGCCACCCATTCCATCGGCGACTGCAAGTAGAAGCGGATGAGTCAGCGCACCATCTTCATTTCCATTTCGAACCAACCCCACAGCAGAACGCGCAGCGCTTGCGAAATAGAGTTGGTTCATATCGCTAAGCCTAATGGAAGTATCTCTTCGCAATAGTGCGCAATTCTTACTCGGCACAGCCAGAGAAGCACCTCGGCTATCCTTGCGCGGTGAGTACATATGCCTACCTTGGCCCTATTGGGACATTTACCGAGGCGGCGCTGAAAAAGATTACATCTCAATCTGATACCCGGACCCCGTTCGCCAATGTCACAGCAGCCCTAGATGCAGTTCGAAATGACTTGGCGGAGTTTGCGTTAGTGCCGATTGAGAATTCAGTTGAGGGCGTAGTGGCGCGAACTCTCGATGAACTCGCAACCGGCGAACCACTTGTCATTGCCGGCGAAGTTACCTTGCCCGTAACTTTTGCGCTGATGACTAAAAATGGTCAAAGTGAGATTAAGACCATTGCTACACATCCTCACGCAGAGTCACAGTGTCGAACATATATTACTAAAAATTATCCTCACGCAGAACTTGTACCTACTGCATCCACCGCAGCCGCAGCCGCCGCTTTAACAACTGGTGACTTCGATGCGGCAATCGCATCCAGTGCTGCTGCCGAACATTTTGGCTTAACGATCATCGCCGAAAATATTGGCGACAACGATGGAGCAGTAACCCGATTTGTATTGGTGAGTAAGCCCGGAGTCATCCCTGCAGCAACAGGCCACGACCGAACAACAGTTGCCTTATTTATTGATATTGATCACGCGGGTGCGCTGTTGGAAATCCTGACCGTTTTTGCCGATCATGGAGTTAACCTGACATTTATTCAGAGTCGTCCAACCGGACGCGAACTAGGTCACTACCATTTCATTATTGATGTTGAAGGCCACTGCCAAGATGAACCAGTGGCGCAATCCCTCAAGGAGCTCGGAGAGATTTGTGATGATATTAGATTCTTGGGTTCATATCCACGAGAGGTGCGCACATGATTGACATTAAGTTTCTGCGTGAAAACCCAGATGTCGTTCGTGCATCCCAAAAAGGTCGCGGCGAAGATGTCAGTGTTGTTGACCAGGTAATCGAAAGTGATAAACGCTGGCGAGATGCCATTACCGAGTTTGAGCAATTACGCGCGCAGCAAAATGCGCTCTCAAAATTAGTGGGCAGCGCTAAAGGCGACGAAAAAGCAGCGCTACTAGCGAACGCCAAAGAGTTAGCCGACAATGTAAAAGCTGCCGATGCAAAGCGCGGTGAACTTGAAGCGGTAGCCCAGAAGTTCGCGATGGTAATTTCAAATATTCTTGACCCAGCAGCACCAATCGGTGGCGAAGAAGATTTCGCAATCATTGAGCATGTTGGTACTCCACGTGATTTTGCGGCAGAAAAATTTGAGGCTAAAGATCACATCGAACTTGGTAAGTTACTTGGTGCAATTGATACAGAACGTGGTGCAAAAGTTGCTGGTTCACGTTCATATTATTTAACTGGCGTTGGCGCACTTCTGGAATTTGCGCTTGTGAATTACGCAATTTCATCAGCCGTCAAAGCTGGGTTTACGCCAGTGATTCCACCGGTTTTAGTAAAGCCAACCGCGATGGAGGGAACCGGCTTTCTTGGACAAGCCGCTGAAAATGTTTATCACTTAGAGAAAGATGATCTCTACCTTGTCGGTACGAGTGAAGTACCACTAGCTGCTTTCCATATGGATGAAGTTCTAGATGGAGCAAAATTACCAATGAGATATGCCGGATACTCCTCTTGTTTCCGGCGCGAGGCAGGAAGTTATGGAAAAGATACCCGAGGCATTATTCGGGTTCATCAATTTGATAAAGTTGAAATGTTCTCCTTCTGTAAGCCAGAAGAAGCAAAGGAAGAACATAAGCGACTGCTGCAATGGGAGAAGGATTTCCTTAACGCCATGGAGATCCCTTACCGCGTAATTGATGTCGCTTCCGGTGATTTGGGATCAAGTGCAAATCGCAAATTTGATATTGAAGCGTGGATACCAACCCAGAGCGCTTACCGTGAAGTGACCAGTACTTCGAATTGCACTGAGTTTCAAGCGCGCCGACTAAATATTCGTTACAAAGATGGCGATGGCACACAAGCTGTTGCAACACTTAATGGAACATTGGTCGCTATTCCTCGCATGATCGTTGCGATTCTTGAGAATCACCAGACTGCTGACGGTAGTGTTAATGTTCCCGCCGCCTTACAGCCATTCCTGGGTATGATGCGATTTGAGCTTGTGTGAGTTTGCAAGCGAGACGCCCAAAGTTAATTGCAACTGATCTAGATGGAACGATCGTTCATCACGACGGAACAATTACCGCCAGAACGCAGGCTGCATTTGCCCGTGCACGTGATCTCGGCGTTGAAATTTGGTTTGTGACAGGGCGCCCACCTCGATGGATGAACGAGATCCGTGACACCTTTGGGTATGGAAGTGCAATCTGTTGTAACGGCGCGATGCATTATGACCTTCAGTCAGGCAAAGTTATCGAAGAGTGGTCGATTCCAAATGATCTTTTACTAGAAACGATTAAGAAGTTGCGAATAGCCATTCCAGGTGTTTCTTTTGCAGTGGAATCAGATAACTTTTTTAAGCGCGAAAAATCATATGTTGCGATGTGGGATGCAGGAATTGATCATGATGGATGTAATCAGATTGAAGAAGTCTTTACACAACCAATTCTTAAATGTTTAGTCCGTTGTTCGGGACATGAATTCACATCGGATCAAATGCTTGAGATTGCGGTCGCAGAAATTGGAGATTTGGTGACGGTCACACATTCAAGTCCGACCGCCTCTTTACTTGAAATTTCAGCGAAAGGAATTTCTAAAGGCGAAACTCTGGCGCTAATGGCTGGGCGCCTTGGAATCGGTGCGCAAGATTGCGTCTCTTTTGGCGATAACCCAAATGATTTTTCAATGCTCGAGTGGTGTGGCCGTTCTTATGCGATTGGCGACGGCCATCCTGATGGTCGACTCTTTGCAAAAGATTTCACCGCTCCACATATGGAAGATGGCGTCGCACAGATCATCGAAGAGTTGCTCGATCTGCCTGCCTGACCCTCACGGTTTTTTAGATATCGCTTTATTCATGTAATCTCTCCCACGGAGGGCTCGCATAGTGGCCGAGTGCACCGGTCTTGAAAACCGGCAGGTGAAAGCCTCGTGGGTTCAAATCCCACGCCCTCCGCCAAATTTCTTAATCTGTGGCTGACTTCATAGCCGGTACCCCGTGCTACGCCTAGCGCCTTTGCCACATTCGGCGCACACTTACCCCATTAACGTCAGTTAGGCACAGACTAGCTACTGGCAAAAGGGGTAATAAAGATGTC
>JBDNJI010000031.1:0-7771 GCA_041687825.1 Candidatus Planktophila sp. | reverse complement strand
GGCGGTGATCTCAAGGGACTCACGGGCACCTGTCTTCCGGGTGACAACGGGCTAGCCAGAATTAAAGAGCTTGGATTTACTGCCGTTTGGCTTACTCCGCTGGTCACTCAGACAAATGGAACATCATCAGGTGCGGGGTATCACGGTTACTGGGGGCAAGACTTTCTCAATGTTGATCCACACCTAGGCACTAATGAAGATCTTGTGGCACTTTCAGCTTGTGCAAAGAAACTTGGACTTAAATTAATTCTTGATGTTGTCACCAATCACACCGGTGATGTTATTCAATATAGTGGGCGAAACGCATTTATCCCAGAGTCACTCAAGAACGCGAAGAATCCAGCGTGGCTTAATACCTTAAATAATTACCACAATGTTGGATCTGTAAATAGTTGCTGGGGTGAAGGAAGATGTGAGCAGTTAGGTGATTTCTATAGCCTTGATGATTTAGCGACAGAGAAAGAAGAGGTTTATCAAGGCTGGATTGATGTCTACAGTGAATGGATTAAGAAATATGGTTTTGCGGGTTTTCGAGTAGATACCGCGCGCCATGTAGATAATGATTTCTTTAAAAATTGGACTCCTGGCATAAAGGAGTCTGCGCAATCGGTAGGAATTGATAACTTCACAGTCTTTGGTGAAGTTTATGATGTTAATCCCATGAACTTAGTAACTTATGTCCGAGAGAAGAAGATACCGACGGTTCTAGACTTCGGGTTCCAGCGAACAGCTACTCAGTTTGCATCGGGATATTCCGATGCAGATGTTTTAGCAAATCTCTTCGGGGTAGATGATCAGTACACGACATCGACATCGAATGCAGCAAATCTTGTTACATTTCTAGGCAATCACGATATGGGTCGCATTGGCTTTCTGATTCCTGCCTCACAACAAAATGCGAAACGCGATCTGCTGGCACGCACCAAATTAGCTCATGCTCTGATGTATCTCTCTCGTGGTATCCCAACGGTTTACTACGGCGATGAAGTCGGTATGACTGGATCAGGCAATGGTGGGGATCAGCGTGCCAGACAAGATATGTTTGAAACGAAGATTCCATTCTGGAAGAGTGAAGAGCGAGTGGGTTCAGAGCCTGTCGGAGATGGAAACTCTTTTACTGGCGCAGCAACTCATCCGATTGCGCTCTACCTCAAGGATCTAGCCCGTCTACGCACAATGTATCCAGCGCTAGCTAATGGTCAGATGCAGATTCGATCATCGACTGGTGGAGTCCTAGTCTTATCCAAATACGATCCGGTGGAGAAGATTGAATATTTAGTCGCGTTTAATAATGCAAAGAGCGCGGTCACAAGAACAACCACCACCGCGAGCGGACCGTCATGGAAAACGATTTTTGGAACACCAACAGTAAGTGCAAAAGGTTCTGCAGTGACTATCACTGTCCCGGCCCTTGATACCGTCGTGTTGCAATCTACAAAACTTATGGTGCCCGCCAAAATCACGGCAAGTACCCTCAAGGTCAGGAAAGATTTCCTTACTGGAATGAATGAAGTTTCAGCACCGCTCAAGAGCACTGGACTTAGCCGTGTTGAATTTTCAATTAAGCCAGCCGGAAGTAAAGTCTGGGTGAATGCAGGTACTGATTTCAGTAGCCCATATCGGATCTATATTTCACCAGCAGATTACAAAGAAGGTTCAACGCTGGCAATTAAAGCAACTGCGATAAATATTAAGGGAGATCGAAGTGTTTTCAAACAGATCGAAACAATCAACAGATAGTCTCTTTGATCTGCCTCACCATGATGGCAGCGAAATTTATGTAAGTGATGCCGCGCCACGTATTGGTGACAAAATTACTCTCCGCGTGCGAGTGCCAAAGTCTTACAGCTTTACAAAAGCCTTTATTCGAATTTATGAGGATGGCGAACCACGTTCGTACGAACTAACCCTCGATAAGAAGCAGGCCACTGAAAGCTGGTGGAAGGTGAAAGTTGAGGTTGTTAATCTACGGATCTCATATCGCTTTGTCTTTGTCTCTGAGAATAAATACGAATGGCTCAATGCACATGGTGTGAGTGATCACGATGTTCACAGCAACGATGACTTCAAAATCGTAGCGATCGCACCGTATCCCGCCTGGATTCGATCATCTGTCTTCTATCAAATATTTCCGGACCGATTTGCAAAATCAAATCTTAAAAAAGTTATCCCTGATTGGGCTACCCCGCGTGAGTGGGACGAAGCACCGCGAGGTCGAGATAAGACAACAGGGACAGAGCTTTTCGGTGGTGACCTCAAAGGCGTCGAAGAGCATCTCGATCACCTGACTGATTTAGGTATTAACGGGATCTACTTCACTCCCTTTTTTCCAGGTCGATCTAATCATCGCTATGACGCTTCGAGCTTTGATTATGCAGACCCGTTATTGGGTGGCAATGAAGCGCTCTTCTCGCTGGTGAAATCGGCGCGAAAGCGAAAAGTGCGAATCATGGGTGACCTGACATCTAATCACTGTGGCGCTGGGCATGAGTGGTTAGCAAAAGGACTAAAGAGCAGCAAAAGCAAAGAGCGTGGATATTTCTATTGGGATAAATCAGTCAAGCACGGATATGTCGGATGGTGGGGACACGCATCGCTTCCGAAACTCAATTTTAATTCACTAGCACTTCGGAAAGAGATGTACGAAGGCAAGAAATCAATTGTTCGCAAATGGCTCTCACCGAAATTTGGAATGGCGGGCTGGCGGATTGATGTTGGAAATATGACTGGACGCCACGGCGAAGATGATCTCCACGGTGAAGTCATGCGTGGAATTCGTAAGGCGATGGATGAGACGAACAAGGATGCATGGTTAGTGGCAGAGAATGGTGACTTCTTTGCATCGGATCTAGATGGATTTGGTTGGCATGGTGCGATGAATTACCAAGGATTCATGCGACCACTGTGGAACTGGATTAATCAGAATTCTGAGATCGGTGGGGGATTCCAAGGACTTCCTTTCGCGATGCCACGAATTACTGGTGGCCAGATGGTCGAGAGTATGAAAACTTTTAACGCATCAATTCCGTGGCGCTCACTTGTCTCATCAATGGTTCTACTCGATTCACATGACACAGCCCGCATGCGCACAGTTGTTGGTGGCGATCGTGATCGTCACTTAAGTGCAATGGCGTTACTTCTTACATATCCGGGAGTTCCTTCAATTTATGCCGGCGATGAGATTGGTCTTGAGGGTGCATGGGGAGAAGATGGCCGCCGGCCAATGCCATGGGGTAAAAAAGAGCTGTGGGATAACGAGTTTTTAACACAGGTAACTTCACTGGTTGGGTTGCGAAAGAAAAGTGATGCGCTGGCAAATGGTGGGTTACGTTGGGTGGCAGTAGAAGATGATTACATTTTCTTCATCCGTGAATCAAAGCGTGAAAAGGTACTTGTCTTTATCTCGCGCTGTGCCACCACTGCCACACTTGATTTAGCAGTCCTCGATCTACAGATTGAGGGCACGCTCTTTGGTCATCAGATAAAGGGCAAATCAATTTCAATCACTAGCAATCGTCCGATGCAGGGTATTTGGGTAGTTAAATAGCCAAGCTCTTGAGCCAGAAAGAAATTGGAACATCAATATACGATGCCCATGATCGCTCGTTATGGCCAGAGCGCGGATAGACCTGCGATAGAAAATCGTGTCCGATCCGGTAGCCCTTATTGATCATCGCCGAGTCTGCTCGCTTTTGAAACGGACCGTAATTCTTATCAGCGCCTTTTGTACCGTGGCTCATAAATACTTTATGAGAAGTTGGTGCTGGCAGGTTTCCTATTAGCGCATCTACCAGCGCATCGGCGCCGATTGGCCAGTGGGTAGAGAGTGCAAGTGCGGTGTGAAACTTGTCGCCATGTTCGGCCATCGCATAGAGCGTTGCTAGCCCGCCCATACTTGATCCAATCATGGCGGTGCGCGCGGGTGTTACTTCAAGATCTAAGTGGTTAAGAATTTGCGGAACTTGTTTACGGAAAATTTGATTGAGATATTCATCGCCACAGAGTTGATCGAGCGAAAATGGAATATCGTCACCAATAATTGGTTTTACGCCACCACGGAAGACTTTCTCAGGTGAGAGCTCTCGAAAGCGAGCCCACGGATCTTCTTTGGTGCTGCCATTCCAAATTGCAATCACTGCAGGTGGAGTCATTCCTATTTCACGGCTGACCCTATTTACACTTTGGCCGATCTCCCACGTACTTCTTCGGTGGGTACTTGTCTTGCCATCAAAAATATTCTGGCCATCATGGGCGATCAAGAGTCTATCTGTGGCCTTTTTTGGCTGCCAGTAGTCAATAATTCTTGGACCGATAGCGATGCGATGAACTTCTCCTGGGATACCACGGACTTGGAATGACTTTATTGACTTCATAGTGATTGAATCATGCCATGACATCACCGAAGCGCAACATCATCTGGTTTCGACGTGACCTGCGTATCGGCGATCACCCAGCGCTCAATGCTGCAATTGAATCAAGTGATGAAATTGTGCCAGTATTTATATTAGATAAATCCCAGATTGACGAAGCTGGTTCAAACTTACTTGCCTACATGAGTCAATCACTGCGCGCACTAGATGAATCGCTCGGTAATTGCCTGCATATTATCGAAGGCGACCAGGTTGAAATTTTGAAAGCGCTAATTAAAAAGTATGACATCAGCGAAGTTCATATCTCAGATGAGTACGAACGGTACGGCGCTGCTCGAGATGCTCGAGTAGAGGCAGCTGGAATAAAACTGATTCGTACGGGTAGTCCGTATGCGGTCGCACCTGGTCGAGTCGTAAAACCAAGCGATGGCACGCCGTATCGGGTCTACACACCTTTCTATCGAGCATGGCGCATGCATGGATATCGTGGCCCAGCGCCGAAGCCAAAGAAGATTAACGCGGTAAAACCCAGTGCAGAATTTCGCGCCTTCCCAGATTTCGCACTGCCCAAAGGTGTCGAGGTAATTGCTGCTGGTGAGAAAGCAGCACTTGATCGTTTTATTAAATTTTCAAAGAGTGCGATTGAGAGTTATGACGAGGCCCGAAATTTCGCGGCCATCGATGGCACCTCAAGAATGAGTACCTATCTGAAATTTGGTGAGATTCATCCACGAACACTGTTGGCGAATCTGGATGAGAGTAAAAGTCACGATACTTTTCGGAAAGAAATTGCCTGGCGTGAGTTCTATGCCGATGTCCTCTTTAACAATCCAAATACGGATACTGAGTACTACGCACCGCGATTCAAAGAGATGCGATTTGATAAGCCTGGTGCTCAGTTGAAGAAATGGGGCGAGGGACAAACCGGATACCCATTTGTAGATGCAGCGATGCGTCAATTACTACGCGAAGGTTGGATGCATAACCGAACTCGTATGGTTGTGGCATCTTTTCTAGTCAAGGATCTACACCTGGAATGGCAATTAGGAGAGCGATTCTTTGCGCAGCACCTCGTTGATTATGATGTCGCATCGAATGCACATGGGTGGCAGTGGACGGCCGGTACCGGAACTGATGCATCTCCGTATTACCGCGTCTTTAATCCAATTGAGCAAGGCAAAAGATTTGATGCGCAGGGAGATTACATTCGGAAATATGTGCCAGAGCTAGCCCATCTCTCGGCGGCCGAAATTCATGAACCGTGGCTCTATCTCGATGGATATTCCCAAGGATATGTTGAGCGAATCGTCGATCACGCAATCGAGCGACTTGAATCACTGGTACGGCTGAAAGAGATTAAAGCCGATCAGCCGGCGTAACGTTTTATATTTTTTAGGTGAGAGATGGCAGATGCCAGATTCCATCACCACTTCGTTTAGCTTCATACATTGCTGCATCAGCTTTAGCTAAGAGATCGCCACCTTCACTATTTTCCACACGCCCGATGCTGACTCCGATTGATATTGCCAGGCCATCAATTTGAAATGGATAACTCACACATGCCCTAAGTGCACTGGCGATTTCCAACGTTGTTTTACTTTGGCCACTGAGCAAGATTCCGAATTCATCTCCTCCCAATCTTGCCAGCAAAGTTCCTGCTGGTAGCGCTCTGGAAAAACGGCTAGCTACCTGAGCTAATACTTGATCACCTGCGCCATGTCCGTACTTATCATTCACTGGTTTAAAACCATTGAGATCTAAGAGCATCAGAGCGCCTTCAGTCTTAGAAAATTCGGGTAACTCACCAATAAATGCGCGTCGGTTAGGTAGCTGTGTTAATTCATCCGTCCGCGCCAGTACCCGTTCGTCGGTGAGTGAATGCGCCTGTCGAAGCCCAACAGTCATCCGGATAAATGCGAGAAAGAGGGTCGCGATAGTGGGGGCGATGATGTAACTAGGAAATAACCCTGGCCGTAGCGCCATCATTGCTAGCAGGGTTGGACTAATAAATATCGAGGTCGCAATGAAAGCGGGGTGTATCGGAAGAAATTCTTGAGCCGGTGCTGGTGGCAACCAGAGCGCAACGGTGATTATTGCTAGCCCAATCAACCAGCCATTATCGAAGATTGATCCAAAGATATATCGACCTTGCAGGCTTTGCCAGAGGTAAAAATAATCTGCACCCGTGTAGATCAGTGCGCCAGCAGCAAGGGTGAGAAAACGTCCATTTATTTTCTGAGTTAGAGCGGCAATGGCAATTGTGATCACAACAATTAAGTCACAGACAGGGTAGAGAATCTCAAAAAAACTCTGGCCACTTCCAACTCTGATGACTTTGGAGAATATAAGAGCGGTAGCGATTGAGCTTAAACCTAAGCCAAAAATTGCCGCATCTAAAATCTCAATCAAAGAAATCTTTTCGCGTTTATTGAGTACTCGCGGAATAGCAAGAAGTAGAAATGGATAGAAGAGTGCGTAAGCAATACTTGCAAAAATAGTGGTCGATTCAGGTATTGAAAAAAATTGACCGTAGCTCGATATAAAAGATCCAAATATCCAACAGCCAAAGGCACATGCAAGAAATGCGATTCCAAGTGAATCGTTATGCGAAGGCGAGGCAAAGAGCGCTGCAAAAATTAGCAGAGCGATAACGTGATAACCGATGAGATCAGACCAGAGACTTTCTCCCGCCGGCATAAGTTGCCAGAGTGCGTGAAAGGCCAGCAGCGAAAGTGAACCCCAACGAATCACACGATCCCGGCGCATGTAGGTGAGTCTTCTATGCCCACGTGCCCCTGCGAATAAGGGAAGCCTTAGGCTTCCTCGAAGTCAGCTAGTTAGCGGCAGATTGTGTTTGCGGTGGTGCGCGCTGTGCTTGAAGCAGAAGAGATCAGACCAAGGTTGTTCTGGGCTGCCCGCTTCTCGCTATTTAGGCGCGTTATCTGTGATGTGAAAGATTTAAGCTGATTATTAAGGCGTGTGATTGTGACATTACGCCATCTAATTGCAGTGTCGTAATCCTTGATGTCTTTTGCGTTCTTAGTCGCATTGACTATATCTGCCTTGAGCACATCCATCTTGGCTTGGCTGGCATTGATTTTATCTTGCTGAATCTTTATCTCTACTAGAACACCGGGTGTGATCGCGGTGAGTGATTCTTGCAGACTAGTAATTGCAAGATCGACTGAAGCAATAGTTGTCGTGGTTGCTGCGCGTGCTGTATTTACATCTTTATTTGCACGTACGAATGCATTCATTGAAGTAATACATTCAGAGCTGCGATAGGTAAGTTTTGAATTAGTCACCAAGAGGTTCTTGACACACTTATAGGTTGTGCCTGAGACTTTTTTTGTCACTCCTGCGGTAGGGCAAGGTGTGCCATTTTTGATCACAGCTGCACT
>JBDNJI010000030.1:0-4979 GCA_041687825.1 Candidatus Planktophila sp. | reverse complement strand
CTAAGATCTTGCTTCCAACTCCACGTGTTGCGCGAACGATCAACAGCCTTGTTCGGCAAAGAAATATCAAGCGAGCCTTCTTCGGGGCTGCTGCGCCACTTGGAATTCTTGCTCATGGACTTTCTCGCAACGGTGTCGAAAAAATCGTAGCGCTGACCCATGGACATGAAGTGTGGTGGTCAAAGCTCTGGCCTTTCACGCTGGCAATCAAATCGATCTCTCATAGAGTCAGCCATCTGACCTACCTAGGGGATTTCACCAAGAGCGTCATCTCCCGCTCTGTCACCGCGCAGGCGAAGAAATCGATGGTCAAGATCGCACCAGGAATTGATATTGAACATTTCACGCCTATTGATGCAAGGTCACTTCGCAGCGAGCTTTCGCTTACAGACAAGCAAGTGATTGTCAGCGTTGGACGGTTGGTCCACCGTAAAGGTCAGGATATTTTGATTGAGTCAATGCCAGAGATACTTCTTTCACAGCCCAATGCCCACATTCTGATGATTGGAGAGGGGCCGTACCGAAAGCATCTTGAGCAGAGAGTTAAGGATTTAAAATTAGATCACCATGTAACTTTTATTGGGCGGATTCAATACGCGCAACTACCAACGTACATTTGTGTTGGTGATCTTTTTGTGATGCCATCTCGCTCACGCCTTGCGGGGCTGGAAGTTGAAGGACTTGGAATCGTCTATCTTGAAGCCAGTGCCTGTGGATTACCAGTAATTGCTGGAAATTCTGGTGGTGCACCAGATGCGGTATTGGCTGGTGAAACAGGTCTTGTCGTGGATGGTCGAAGTAAAGCCGAAGTTTGCGCTGCAGTTATTCAATTACTGAGTGACCCCAAGGGCTCCAAAGAAATGGGTGCACGTGGTCGCCGCTGGATAATCGACGAGTGGAGTTGGCAAAAGTGGTCAACTGAATTTAACAATTTACTTTCCATTAAATAAGCCCCAATTCACCTGCTCGTAAGATCGCAGCTCTTCGAGTACGGACATCAAGTTTTCGATAAATAGAACCGATGTGAGTTTTAACAGTTGCATGTGAGATAAACATGGCAGCAGCAATCTGCTCATTGCTCTCAGGACCATCAAGGTGGGCTAGCACACTTAGTTCTCGGCCAGTAAGCAGGCCAGTATGAGTATTACGTTTTAGTACATCCACCATCTGAGAACTGGTGAAACCAGCAGGATTCGATAGCGCAGATCTGATGGCACTTATGACATGTGAAATCGGCTCTGATTTAGAGACGAAGGCATTTGCTCCCGATGAGATACACCCTGCAATCAGGTTTAATTCGTTATCTAGTGAAAGCACAATAATAATTATTTTCGATGAATGTTTTCGAGCCCACAAAACTATTTCCAAGCCATGCCCATCAGGTAAGTTGATATCCACTGTAATAATTTCGGGATTAAGCAGTGCGATCATCGCGATCGCTTCTTTGCTAGATGCAGCTTCACCAACACAGTCGAACTCGGCCAAGGATAATGATTTCTTAATGCCTTCACGAGTAAGAGGATGGTCATCGATCACGAGAACTGTGTTACTCATGAAGGAGTTGTCATAAAGTGATGGTGATCAAGGTTCCAAGCGAGTTCGAATCGATAGAAATTGAACCACCAATGTTTTCTATCCGCTCGATCGCTCCGGAAATACCGTATCGACCAGGAGTAACTTGGGCGCCACCAGTGCCGTTATCTGAAATTACCACCACGGAGTGATCTTGAACCTGTGTAATTGTTAGCGATATATCGCTAGCCCCAGAGTGGTTGTGGGCATTACGCAATAACTCTGGGATCACGCGTAAGAGTGCATTCGCGTGGATTTCGTTAAATTCAGCGCCAGCTATAGAGATGATGAAATCCGGTGAGATCACTTCAAGGGCAGCAGTCAGCGATGCAGTAAATTCTGGCGTGTCACGGAGTGCAAAGATCTCGGCTCGCACTTTCTCTGCAATTGAAGTCACCGAGAATCTGATGGTTCTTATCTCATTACGAATATCGGGTGGTGTACCCGGCTGGGCTAATACAAGGTCGAGTTGATAGCCCAAGGCCACTAGGTCCTGGGCTATCCCATCGTGTATCTCCAGCGCAATCTCCACTCTGGTTGAGATTGTCATAAGAGATGAGGTCGACTAATTAATCTTTGAGAAAGAGGGTTTCAATCTCAGCTGCATATTGCTGCGCGACAACGTGGCGTTTCACCGATAGCTTGGCGGTCAGTTGGCCACCTGCGATGGTGAAATCCTCTGGCAGAATTGCGAACTTACGGATTGATTCAGCTTTACTGACAGCCTTATTTGTCTCATCGACTGCAGTTTGAATCACTGCCATCAAATCTGGATCATGCGTCAAGGTGGCAATAGTGGCGCCATCTTTCTTATTGGTGGCGATCCAACTCTTGATCATGTCAGGGTCGATGGTGATTAGCGCTGCAATGAATGGCTTGTTATCTCCAACCACCATGCACTGGCTGATAAGAGGATGAGCGCGCAAACGATCTTCTAGTACTGCTGGGGCAACGTTCTTTCCACCTGCGGTAACGATAAGTTCTTTCTTGCGACCCACGATGTAGAGGAAACCTTCACTATCAAGTTTTCCAAGGTCACCTGATCTAAACCAGCGGTCTCCTTCAAAGACTTCTTGGTTTGCTTGATCGTTCTGCCAATAACCGCGCATCACAATTGGCCCCTTGATCAACACTTCACCGTCTTCTGCGATTTTTATAGAAGTACCAGGAACTGGACGGCCAACTGATCCCACTCGAATATTTCCGGTTGTGTTCAGTGTTGCTCCTGCAGTTGTTTCAGTGAGTCCATAACCCTCATAGATCGTAATGCCGGCGCCACGGAAGAAGTGGCCTAAGCGAGCACCGAGAGGTGCACCGCCAGAAATTGCTGCTTCGACCGCGCCACCCAAGGTTGTGCGAATCTTTGAGAAGACTAACTTGTCAAAGAGTGCATGCTTAAAGGTAAGCAACGGGTTGAATTTCTTTGCATCAATGTTCTCGCTATATGCGACTGCAATTTCGGCAGCCTTTCTAAATATTTTACCCTTACCCGCTGCCTCCGCCTTTGCCTCTGCGCCGTTGTAGACCTTCTCGAAAATTCTCGGAACGGCAAGCACAAATGTTGGTTTAAATGATTGTAGATCTGGCAATAAGCGACCTACTGGATCGCTGCAGTGAGCTAGATGTAGACCTGCCGTGATGGCACCAATTTGCACCATGCGGCCAAAGACGTGCGCAACCGGAAGAAAGAGGAGAGTAGAACCACCAGGCTTTAAGAAAAGATCCGATGCACCCTGAGAGACGTTTCCGCATTCGGAGAGGAAATTTGAATGTGTAAGTGCAACTCCCTTTGGCTTTCCGGTTGTGCCTGAGGTGTAGATCAGAGTTGCCAGAGTGTCAGGTGAGAGTGAGTTGCGACGTCGATCAATCTCATCATCGCTGACTCCAGCGCCGGCAGCTGCCAAAACTGAGAGAACATCTTCAGTCATGGTCCAGAGGTGTTTGGTATGTGATGGTAAAACCGAATTTACTAAATCGCGATGCGTCGGTGTTTCAACAATTACGCCGACTGAGCCCGAGTCACTCAAGATCCAATCAACTTGTTCGGCCGATGACGTCTCATAGATCGGAACAACGCATCCACCGGCAAACCAAATTGCGAAATCTAAAATCGTCCATTCATAGCGAGTGCGCGCCATGATTGCGACCCGATCACCAACATTGATGCCGGCCGCGACCAGACCCTTTGCAGTTGCGCGAACTTCAGCTTCTACTTCGCGGGCAGTGACGGGGGACCAGCCATCGCCAAGTGGGCGAGACATGATCACGCGCTCTGGTTCAAACCATGCGCGATGAGCAATCAGTTCGGTGAGGTTTCCCTCGGTAGGGGCTGGGACTAATGGGGCTACGGCATATTCGGTCATGGGTAAACGCTAGCGGTGGAAGAGCAAAAATGGGAGAGGCTAAATGCGTGAGTTTTCGGGTAGCCTTGCGCACATGAGCGATATGAGCAGTTCCACAATCATTATTGAATCCCCACTAAGTGAAGTTTCGGCGGTTCTTTCGGATCTAGAAAAGTACCCAGAATGGTCTGACTCAATTACAAAGGTCAAGGTCTCAGAGCGCGATGAGTCTGGTCGTGTTACTGGCGCAACCCTGACGATTAGCGCAGGTGCGCTCAAAGATGAGGTCAGCCTCTCCTACAACTGGGATGGCGCTCCTGAGCGAATTGAATTTGAACTTGAAGATGCAAATATGCTCACCAAAATGGATGGCGCATATATTCTGAAATCACTTGGTGATGAGACTGAAGTTACCTATCAACTCTCAGTAGCGCTCTCAATGCCACTTCCACAGATGATGATCACAAAGCAAGAGAAGTCAACAATTGATGGCGCGCTAGCTCAACTCAAAGAGCACTGCGAGGGTTAAACACCTTGCACTGCCTGCGATCCTAAAAGGATGACATATACAGTCGGAATTGATGTCGGCGGAACGAAAATTCTCGGCGGCGTTGTCGACGAACACGGAAAAATTCTTATGCATGCCCGGCGTGACACACCGCGTGAAGGTGGCGCGGCGTTAACTGCAACTATTGCCGAAGTCGCACGCGAACTCACCGCTGCTTACTCTGTTAGTTCAGTTGGAATTTCTGCGGCGGGATTTGTTTCATCTGATCGAAAGACGATGTTAGCGACTCCAAATATTGCTGGCTGGAACGGCGTTAATCTCGATGCCGAGCTCACCGAAATTATCGGTCTCCCGGTGGTAATAGAAAATGATGCCAATGCAGCGGCGTGGGGAGAAGCCGCCTTCGGCGCCGGTAAAGGGCACGATCATTTGTTAATCGTCACAGTAGGAACTGGAATTGGCGGTGGCATTGTCGTTAATGGAAATTTATATCGTGGTGGTTTTGGAATTGCGGCGGAGATTGGTCATATGCGCGTTGTTCCCGAAGGACACTTGTG
>JBDNJI010000029.1:0-37651 GCA_041687825.1 Candidatus Planktophila sp. | reverse complement strand
GGGCCTCTCATGTCAGCGTTCTCATGACAAGACCTTGGACATCACTAAGGCATCGATACCAGCGCCGTAATAATCTTTCCGCTCACTAATGACTTCAAAACCTTCAGCGACGTAAAGAGCCTGTGCTGCAAAATTCTTCTTCTCAACTTCCAGCAAAATCGTTGGTGAGTTTTTGGAGTAGGCCCAATCAATTAGCGATGTCAGCATGTGACGTGCAATTCCTTGCAATCGATAATCAGGGCTGACCGCAATAGTCAGTACATCGGTAGAAGTCCCTTCGGCTGAACACATGGCGCCAGCCCAACCAATAATGTGGTGGTCGCTATCGCAGGCGACTACGTAGTGACGAGTGATCCCGTTATTAGAAACTTCTTCTTTGAACTGGCCGATAGACCAGGGATCATCTTTAAAAATCTCTTTCTCCAGAATAGCAATCACTGGAATATCAAGTGCAATCATTGAGCGATAAGTAATCATGGCGTACGCGCATCCGTCGGTACCGCATCTGGGCGACGCAGATACATCGGTTTATCAATACTCATACCAGCAGCTAACCCGACCATCTTTGCCACATCTGGATAGCAATCGATAATAAATCCATCTACATCTGCTGGAAAGTTAACGGCCGGCTCACTCACGCGCACACCGTTGTTGTAGCAGGCCCAGTAAATTTCTTTTCGTCTGGCATCAATTGCCACTGTGTATGTCGGTAAATCAATTGCAATCGCATCGAGTGAACAGATACCGATTACCGGAATTCCACGAGCTGCTGCAAATGCTCTGGCGAAAGAGATGCCGACTCGGAGCCCAGTAAATGGCCCCGGCCCCATTCCAACAATTACCTGATTCGGATTTTTCCCTTTACTCAGCGCCTGCGCAACAAGTTGTGCAACAGCGCTACCGTGATCTGTCGCGCCTTCATGAAAGTCCTGCCAGAAAATGTTTGCGCCATCGGCTAACCCAACTACAGTGCGAGAAGTGGCTGTATCAATAACTAGCGAGATGGTCACAAGAGAACCTTCATAGCGAAAACCCCTGCCAACGATCACCGATTGTTTTCACACTCACTCGGCGAATTTCATCACTTCGATCAATCTCAATCTCTAATCGGTCATCGCTCAAACGTGCAGACTCTGGCCCACCCCATTCGATGACTGTGACCGCATCTTCGCGCGAAGTATCAAGGTCTAGATCATCGAGATAGGCGGCGGCATTTCCAGAATCTAAAAGACGATAAACATCCACGTGAATTAGAGGCAAAGCACCTTGGTGAATGCGAGAGATAACAAAAGTGGGAGATGTAATTTCATCGAATCCCAATGCGCTTCCGATTCCTTGCACCAACACTGTCTTTCCGGCACCGAGTGCCCCGTTGAGCAAGATCAGATCGCCCGCTTTAACTTTGCCACCAAGAGATTTACCAAGTGAGCACATCGCTGCGGCATTAGCAATTTCAATCGTAGTTACCGCGCTCTGACTCATAATAGATAAGGGTAGTAGATGAAGAAAGGCCCTGGTTTCCCAGGGCCTTTCTTCTTACTACTTATTCCAAGTTACTGGAGTGACTTAAATAAAGGCACACTGAACTTGTTGTCATATGACAGGCCAACCTTGCGAGCGGTAGATGCAATCCCTCCGCCTAGCGGGAACTTGTCATACTTAAGTGTTGCAACCATGAGGTCAGCTGCTGCTAACCACTGTGCTGGCGTGAAGAGACAGTGACCGGTTCCGGCACCTGGCTCTGCAGTCAGATCAGGAGTTCCAGCCGCGGTGAACTTGGAGTACTTCGCAGCAGTCTTTGCCCAAAGTACAACCAAATTATTCTTAGGAGCCACGTATGCACGTGACTTCTTAGCATCGGCCATAGCCTTCATCTTCTCACCTGCAAATTGAGCTGCATATGTGTCGATGTACCACTGCACGATTGATGCTGGCACGAACTCTTCAGATTCTGCTTGGAAGATCAAGGTTGGCTTTGTGATCTTTCCTGAAAGACCAACCAATCCTGAAATCTTTGCAACAGCTGCTGGATCTGCCGTCTCACGCGGAGTTGCTGCAAGTGCACCGATGATGCCAGCCACTGCACTATTTCCACTGAGTGCAAATGAGAAGATGTCTGCATCGGCTGCTACACGAGCTGCGTAATCAGTCTTTGTGTTATCAAAGACCTTTCCACCAGCAAGTAATTCACCATCTGCAATGAGCAGAGTTCCGTAGTTCAGTGTTGCACCCATGTTTTGGAGCACAGCCACTGCTGGCGCAATTGCCAATGGATATGTCTCAGCAGCACCAGCTGGACCAGATGTTCCATCAACATTCTTACTACGAGTAGAAACTCCAGCCATTAGCCCAACTGTTAGCAGTGCTGAACGTGAAGGAATTCCTGCTGCTTGTAGTGCCTTACCGGCAGGACTTGCCGTATCTGGCCAAACACCTGATGTAAGTCCAGCAGAGAGCTTGCTCAACACGAGCAGAATTTTGCCAATGTTGGCGTGCTGCTCTTGCTGACGAATTACTGGATCGGTTGAGTATCCACCGACCTTGATGGTTGGATCAAAGAGCGCCTTGAAACCAAAGAGAGCATCACCAAAGTAAGCCACGAGTGCATCTTGTGGATTTGCTGCTGGGCAGCCCAAGATCACACCGTCAACGAGTTCAGGATTACTCTCTGCGAGTCTCTGTGCATTCATTGCACCGAGTGATGCACCCCATGCAATAACAGTCTTTGTAGTTGGGTACTTTGTCTTAAAGGTTGCAATCAATTCCTTGTTAGCAGCAAGTGCTTCAGTGGTATTGATTCCTTGACGAGCAAAGCCCGAACCGGCAACGCCATATCCAGCAGCGACTAGCTTGTTGATGATTGAAAAATCACCAGAACTTGCTCCGGGACCAGGCTCTGCTGCATTGGTCTTTGTATATGGACCAACTGGAGCAAGTGTTGCTGGAATATCGATCGATGGGCGAACTCCATGTGACCAGAGAAATACTGTGCCATTGAAGTTTGCTGCTGCGATGAATGCATACGGTGCACCATCGGCACCGACTCCACCACACTGGGTGACGAAGTTAGCGGTTGCACAGACTGGTGCTGCATTTGCAGCGCTCGGTGCTCCAACCAGAACTGTTCCAGCAATTGCTGTGACAGCTAAGGCTGAGATGAGACGTGATTTAAGTGAGATTTTCATTAGTTAGGTAATCCCTTCGCAGGCATTGCTGGGCGCTTGTATGTTGATTCAACAACAGCACCTGAACCTGAATCAGTTGTGTAAACGGTGTACTTGCCACCGTCAGCGGTGAGAGCACCTGTTGGCCCATATGTTCCAACCCAGTATCCGGTTGCACCAACATGTGATGTTGTTGAGTATCCGAGTGGTGTGAGGAATGGGTTAGCAAGCGTTGCTCCCTTTGTCTCAATGACGTTCATTAGACCCTTACGAGTCAACTTTGGACCAGCTGCCTTAATTGCCTGAACTGCAAGGAAGGCGTTCGACATTCCAGCGACAACGTTGTTATCAAAGATCTCTTTTGGCAAAGCTGCTGCATAGATTGTCTGAAAGAGCTTGATGTACTCATCAGATGAATCAGATGGAGCTGGTGCAAATGAAAGTCCCTTTGCACCATTGAGTAGACCAACAAGTCCACGGTTAGTGGCAGCAATTGTTGTTGCATCTCCACCGACTGATCCGAGGATGAACTGAGTCTTTCCAACGTATCCACCGCCTAATGCGTTACCAAGTAGCGCTGTTGTCGCAGATGAAACACCGAACATAACGGTGACATCTGGGCTTGCTGCCTTAAGTTTTGTAATCCAGCCAGCACCAGTTGCAGGAAGTGACTGTGATCCTGATGCGTATGGAATCAAGGTGTCAAATGTGATGCCACCTGTCTTGAAACCTGCCAGCGCATCGCGACCGAAGTCATCATCCTGGTAGATAAGAGCAAGCTTCTTGCCTGGGTACGTATCCTTGAGGTACTTCGAAATAATCTTTGCTTCCATCTGGTATGAAGGAAGAATTGCAAATGTTGTCGGGTATGCCTTCTTGTCGGCAAAACCGCTCCAACCTGTATTAACAAAGAGTGAAGGAATTCCGCGCTTTGAAAGTTGAGTGGCAGCTGTCAGAGCTTTTGTGCTCGCAGTTCCCAGGGTTCCCACTAGTGCAAAAACTTTATCGCGAAGAATTAATTCATTCGCCTTAGCAACTGCAGTTGCTGGGATGTACTGGTCATCTTTGCTGACCAAAGTGATCTTGCGACCATTTACTCCACCATTTGCATTGACGTAATCGAAGTACGCCTTCATTGCACCTGGAATCTTGCTGTAGCCAGGGGCTGCAATTCCAGTTAGTGGTGATGTGATACCCAGCTTAATTGTTGTGGCAGTTACTCCGACTTCTTTCGCACGCGGGTTGAACGCTTGCGCAGGCACAGCCGAGACTGCGAGTGCTGCGACTGCAAGTACCGCAGAAGCGCTTATGAGCTTCCGACGATTGATTCTTGTCATCTCTTTCCTTCCATAGTTGGCCCTTGCGGGATTCTTTCTTACTTCCGTACTGACTTACTTTTTCGAACTCCACGTCTTACTGCCGACGCGAACTGAAATCTCTACCGGCGTATGCGAAGAGTGTCCCTTCTTCGCTCGCTTTGCGTGCAACTGCTCGACTGGTCCATTCGGAACGAATAGAACGGTCAAGATCAGTAACGCGCTTACTAATAACCCTGGCAAATTCGTGGTGATCGTCTCTGAGCCGTAGCGATTGGCTATCGCTAGCGCGATCTCAGGGATTGCCACCAGGGTTACGGAGCCAATCATGACGCCTCCGAGGGTAGTTACGCCAGAGAGGACTGCGCCTGTCGCCAGTGAAAATGAGAGCGCAAGCGGGAAAACCCCAGGTGAAGCCAGGCTAATCGTCATCGCCAGCAGGGCTCCGGCTAGGCCAGCCAGGCCAGCGCTGATCGTGAAGGCCAGGATCTTGTTCCGGCCGATGTGCAGGCCAGCCAACTCAGCCGCCACATCATTGCTTCGGACAGCCCGCCAGCTGCGACCATATCTGGAGTGCAAGAGATTTCTGAGCCAATAAAGAGTAATGAGTGCGACCGACCAACTGATCCAGAAATACCACTTGTACTGAGTGAAATCTTCACCGAGTGATGCTGGTGGTAATCCAATATCAAAGTAGAGCCCTTGCTCGCCACCAAAGATTGAAAATTGATTAGCAATTGAAGGGAGCCCAATTGCAAGGGCCAGAGTTGTGCCCGCTAGATACGGTCCGCTTAATCGTGCAGCCGCCCAACCTAAGAGCGCACCACCGATTGCTGCTGCCAATACTGCAACAACAAAAGTTAACCAGATTGGAGCTTCGTAATGAATTCGGGCAAGGGCTGCGGCATAACCACCAATTGCAAGAAGTGCACCGTGGCCAAGTGAAACTTGACCTGAGTATCCGATCAAGAGAATCAGCGATGAAATACCAATTGCATAGATTGCAACTGTTGCACCTTGGTATACGCGAAGTTCGTCGAGTCGATTGCTAATAAGAAATAGAATAAAACCAAAGAAGATAAAGGTCAGGATTGGATGTTTTTTAAGCACGGCGACCTGCCTTAGAACCTAAGAACCCTTGTGGGCGCACGATGAGGACAATCAGTAAAAGTAAGAAGGCAACAATAAAGGCCAGAGTTCCGCTGATATAGATTTGTACAAAGGCGAGAACTAATCCCAGAATGAGTGCTCCAAGTACTGCGCCAGGCAGTGACTCAAGTCCACCGATCACTGCTGCGATGAAACCAAATACAAGTAACAGACTAAATTCGAGTGATTCCGGAGAGAGAGCACCGGTGCCATTTACTGTCTGCAAGATTCCAGCCGCAGCACCTGCGGCACCGGCAATTGCCCAACCGAGTGTACGAATACCAGAGACTCGAATACCTGCTAGCTGAGCAATTTCTGGAGCGTAGGCAGAGGCGCGAAGGGCTAAACCAATATTCGTTTTTTGGAAAACAATGCTCACTAAAGTGACAAGGAAAATAACAAAGAGAAGTACAAACAATCCCATCGGACTTATCACAATAGTTGTATCGCCAAAGGTAAAGCCCACTTTAGATAACGGTGCTTCGAGTTGAACATCTGCATGACCCCAGATAAATCCGATCGTCGCCCGAATTAATCCAAGTAAACCAAGGGTGGCGATAATGGGTGCGATGGCAGCGATCGCGCCCTGACTACTATGTTTTAATAAATTACGCATCAAGAAAAATTCGATGAAGGCGCTGAAGGCTGCGCCTAAGATCATTGCTAGTGGGAGCGCAATCCAAAAGTTACCAATCGCACTCACTAATTCAAATCCAATATAAGTTGATAGAAGTGCCATGCCAGCTTGGGCGAAGTTAACAACGCGAGTCGATCGCCAGACCAAGACCATGGCAATTGCCATCAGTGCATAGATTGATGCCGCGCTAATACCAATCATGATCATGTCTAAAAATTGATTCATGGCCGCCCCCTAATATCCCAAGTAAGCAGCGCGAACTGCTGGGTCGGCTATCAGATCAGCTGCTTTACCGGTCACGGCAATGACTCCAAGGTTGAGAACTACTCCATAGTCTGCAACTTTGAGAGCACTCATGGCATTTTGTTCTACAAGAACCACGGTGACGCCCATTGAATCGACGATCTGGCGAATAGATTGAAAAATTTGTTCTACAACAAGTGGTGCAAGACCAAGTGATGGTTCATCAAGAAGAAGTAATTTTGGTCGAGACATATATGCGCGACCGATTGCCAGCATCTGCCGTTCTCCACCAGAAAGTGTGTCGGCAAGTTGTTCACGTCTTTCTTGCAGTCGTGGGAAGAGAGCGAAGACTTCAACTTTAGTTCTTTTTGCTTCGGTGCGATTGCGGCGCCAGAGCGCTCCTAGATCAAGATTTTCTTCAACAGTTAACTGTGCAATTACTGATTTGCCTTCAGAGACATGTGAAACACCATGGCGAACAAGTTGTTCTGGTTTACCGTGCAAGAGATTGTGGCCCATCCACGTCGCGCTACCGCTCTCGGCAGATTTAAGTCCAGAGAGCGTGCGCATTAGTGTTGTCTTGCCGGCACCGTTTGAACCAATTACAGCAGCTAAATTTCCTTGCCCGACGGTGAAGGAGACGCCACTGAGTGCGCGGATTGCACCATGATCTACATTTAAATTTTGTATTTGTAACATTAGGCAACACCCGTCCCAAGATAAGCAGCAATCACTGCTGGATCTCGTCGAACCGTCTCAGCGCTTCCGCTTGCAATAACTTCACCAAAGTTGAGTACGTAAAGTTGATCGCAGACCTGCATCACAACATCCATGTGATGTTCTACGATCAAAATTGACATCGAAGAACGTAGCGTGCGAATGAGGCCATTCATCCATTCAATATCTTGCGGCCCAAGACCACCGGCAGGTTCGTCCAGCATTAGAATTTTTGGTTCACTGACAAGTGCTCGTGCAATTGCAACCCGTTTTGTATCAGGATAAGAGAGCGAATCTGCGCGCTTGTCAGCAAGGCTGCCGGCATAGACGCGTTCTAACGCTGCATGGGCTCTGTCTCGAAGTCGTCGCTCATCTGATTTATTGCGACCAAATCCAGCTGAGATCAGACCCGTCTTAGAAAATTTCTGTGCCCCGATCATTACATTTTCAGCGACCGTAAGATCTGGGAAGAGACCAACGCCTTGCAGTGTGCGAGAAATTCCTAAAGATGTAAGTTCGTGGGTAGATGGCCAGCCACGTTTGTCGCCGTTAAAAGTAAAAGTTCCAGATGTTGGCTCTACCAATCCACTGATTGCATTAAAGAGAGTTGTCTTGCCCGCACCGTTTGGACCAATCAGGCCGACAACTTGGTTCTCTTCTAGATTAAGAAAGACATCGGATAACGCTGTGAGGCCACCGAATTTCACGGTGAGATTAGAGATCGAGAGCACAGATTGTGAAGTCATCTTCTCCCCCTACTCTGCGATCAACGAATGCGATCGGTAGATTCTAGGCACTCGTGGGCCGATTCGTGTAACTATCTCGTAATTAATTGTGCCAGATGCGTGGCCCCAATCTTCAGCGGTATAACCCCCGCTACTTCCATCACCAAAGACTTCAACCCAATCACCAGAGATTGCCTGTGAATTTTCTCCGAGATCAACCACAAATTGATCCATGGATACCCGCCCAATAATCGATGCACGTTTTCCATGGATAAATACGCCGGCACCTTGGGCAGAGCGTGGAATTCCATCAGCATATCCGATTGCGACGAGGCCAAGTTTGGTATCACTCTGCGTAAATGCAGTTGCGCCATATCCCACTGGAGAATTGACCGGCACATCTTTTACCAAATGTAATTTTGCATGAAGTGACATTGCTGGTTTGAGTCCGAGTGAAAGTGAACTCCCTAAATTCTCAACATCGGGAGTAAGTCCATACATTGCGATTCCGGTACGCACCATATCGAAAGCGGATGCTGGATCCATGAGCGTCGCAGCTGAATTAGATAGGTGGCAGATTACGTCTGCAAAACCCAGTGACTCAAGTTTTCGCGCCATCTCTTCAAAACGAATTCGTTGACTTTCATTCTGTGCTTGACCAGGTTCATCGGCGCGGGCGAAGTGGGAGAAAATTCCAACGATCTCAATATTTTTTAAAAGATCACCGCTCAACTGATCCCACTCAGATAGAAATCCACCGCGACTCATTCCGGTATCAACTTCTAGATGTACTCGAGCTTTTCGATCAGATTTAACGGCGCTAATTTCTGCCAGTGAAATAAGTGAAGCAACCGCTAATTCAATGTCGTAATCGATTGCTGATAAGTAATCAGATCCGGGCGGAACCAACCAAGCCAGAATTGGCACTGTAATTCCAGCAGTACGTAGTGCAATTGCTTCTTCCAACAGTGCAACGCCGAGATAGGTAGCACCGCCGGCAATCGCAGCTTTTGAAACAGGTACTAAGCCGTGTCCGTATGCATCTGCCTTAACCACTGCCATGACTGGCACGCCAGCGCTATTTTTTAAATGAGCGATGTTTTCGCTAATACGATTGAGATCAATCCGGGCTTCGGCACGGCTAAAAGCACTCATCGCTCGAGTACCACCATCGCGGTTGCGACTCCGCCATCATGTGAAAGTGAGAGATGGGCACGTGCACCTTTAGTAAGTGTGGCGATATCGCCGTAAAAGAGAAATGCTGGCTGACCGCTTTCTTCATTGATCACTTCAACATCTTGCCATGACAATCCTTGAGTTGGGCTAAGGGCTTTATAGAGCGCCTCTTTTGCGGCAAATCTTGCGGCCAGTGAAGCTGGTGACTTAGTGCGCTCACGGGGGGTAAATAATTTCTGACGGAGTGCAGGTGTACGAAGCAGGCTGGCTTCAAAGCGCGCAATGTCTACGACATCGATTCCGATTCCATCAATCATGGGATCAGCCTAATTGCGTTGACTCTTTGAGGGAACATACCTATCTACTGCGATTACTGCGACGAGTAAGGCGCTGCCCACAAATAATCCGCCGAGTAGATCTGTAAACCAATGTGTCTGGCGAATCAGCGAGACGATACAGACGGTAAGTGAAATAACCACAACACCAGCACTTGCTAGTCGACCTTGATATCGATCAACGCGGGCATAGCGATAGATCAAATAGGCCAATATCCCCCACGACAAAACCGCATTGGATGCGTGTCCACTTGGGTATGACATTCCACCTGCGTGTAGCAAATCAACACCAAGTCTTGGCTTTGTGCGACCGAGTAAAAGTTTAAATCCGCCAACTACCAAGTTGAGTAGAATTAAAGATAAGAATGCCAGATTAAGTGGACGCCAGGTTTTAAATCTGTAGGCGATAAATGCTGCCGCAATCAACAATACGGTTGCGGTAAATCCGCGCAGACCCAAATCATCTAGTCGCATCAGAATAAATCCACTAAATCCATCAAATTGCGGTTTGGTAGTTGCATCGATACTTCGATCATATGAAGTCAGTGGACCAAAGGTGTAGACCTGATGGGTGACAGCGAGAAAGCCAGCAAATAGAAATACTGACCAACGCAGGGCCTTATCTCTTTGAGCTTTACGAATTTCCGGCATTATTTTTTCGCTACTCCACCGTTACTGATTTAGCTAAGTTGCGCGGCTGATCAACATCGTTGCCACGAGCGATCGCCATTTCGTAGGCAAATACTTGCAGTGGCACGGTGGCTAAAATTGGTTGTAGCAGCGCTGGGGCTGCTGGAATCCTAATGATGTGCTCGGCGCCAATTACCTCAGCACCTTCTTGCGCAATCACGATCACTCTGGCGCCACGTGCTTTTACCTCTTGGATATTGCTTAACATTTTTTCATCGAGTGAGTTTTCATGACCGGCGGGCAAAATCGCAATCACTGGTGTCTGCTGCATTGAATCAATTAACGCAATTGGACCGTGCTTGAGTTCGCCGCCGGCAAATCCTTCGGCATGGATATAGGCAAGTTCTTTTAACTTCAATGCACCTTCCAGGGCTACTGGATATCCAACATTTCGACCCAGGAATAAAACGGTATTTGATTCCGCAAATTTTCTAGTGAGTTCGCGAAGTGGTTCGACCGTCTCCAAAATCTGTTCGATCTGACCCGGTAACTCAAGCATCTGATGATAAATCTCGCGTACCTGCACATCGGTTAATACTTTACGTACCTGAGCAAGTTTGAGGCCCAAAAGATAAACAGCAACAATTTGGGTCAGCAGCGCCTTTGTCGATGCCACTGCAATCTCAGGGCCAGCGTGGGTGTAGATCACTGCATCTGATTCGCGTGGAATTGTGGAACTGTTGGTATTACAAATGGCCAGCACCCGAGCACCAGCTGCCTTTGCATGGCGCACCGCCATCAAGGTATCCATAGTTTCACCTGATTGCGAGATCGCAACAACCAGTGTGCTGCTATCTACGATTGGATCGCGGTAGCGATACTCACTTGCAATCTCTACCTCAACGCTGATCTTGGCCCATTTTTCAATTGCATATTTAGCCACCATGCCAGCGTGATAGGCGGTGCCACACGCAATTACCACAATCTTTTTAAGTGATGCAATCTCAGCATCGCTCATATGTAGTTCGTCGATCAAGATCTGATCGTTATCACTGAGGCGCCCAATCAAAGTATCGGCAACTGCCTTTGGCTGTTCGAATATTTCTTTTAACATGAAGTGGGTAAAGCCACCCTTTTGGGCAGCAGCGCTATCCCAAGTAATTTCATATTCACGAGGTGCAATTGATTTGCCATCGAGATCGATAATTGAGATTGATTCAGGCGTGATCGTAATAATTTCATCTTGACCAAGTTCGATTGCGCGCTTGGTGTAATCAATAAAGGCGGCTACATCTGATGCTAAGAAATTCTCGCCATCACCGATACCTGCAACTAGCGGTGAATTGCGACGAACACCGACAATGCGCTCGGGATCATCGGCATGAACTGCAAGCAGCGTGAAAGATCCACGTAGTAGTTTGACCGCAGCCCGCATTGCTTGGGTGAGATCTCCCCCATGTTCTTTACGTAGATCAGAGAGTAAATGTGCCACTGATTCGGTATCGGTATCAGATTCAAAGACATGGCCACAGGCTTCGAGTTGGGCCTTGAGTTCTGAATAGTTTTCGATAATTCCGTTGTGGATGACGGCAAGTTTGCCTTCATTATCAACGTGCGGATGTGCATTGCGATCGGTGGGGCCGCCGTGGGTTGCCCAGCGAGTATGGCTAATACCTGAGTGAACTGTTGGAATATTTGGTGAGAGCGCGCTTTCTAGATTTGCTAACTTACCGGCGCGCTTTTCAATAAAAAGTGATGTTGGTGTTCCGAGTGCGATTCCAGCTGAGTCATATCCGCGATATTCAAGGCGGCGAAGTCCTTCAATCAGTGGCCCAATTGCAGAGCGTGAGCCTGTGTATCCCACAATGCCGCACATCGATGGCTCTCCTAGCTTTTAAAACTGCCGGTGTTACAGCGAGAGTTCTTGCTCAACAACGCCTGCAAGAACAGTTGCAACTTCGTTGGCAAGGCTATCACTGGAAGCTTCCACCATCACTCTAACGAGTGCTTCGGTACCAGATGCGCGAAGTAATACTCGACCAGTTTGACCAAGTTGAGCCTCGGCGGCGGTGAGTGCTTTTGCGATTACATCTGATTCAAATAACTTCTCTTTCGCAACACCTTTTACATTAATTAATACCTGCGGAAAACGAACCATCGCTGATGCAAGTTCGCTCAAAGGTTTCTTGCTGCGGGCAACTTCTTGGGCAAGGGCCAGGGCGGTAAGAAGTCCATCACCGGTCTTTGCAAACTCGCGCATAATCAGGTGGCCTGATTGTTCGCCGCCGAGTACAAAATCTTTCTCTAACATTTTCTCAAGTACATATCGATCACCAACTGGAGTTGTCTCCACCGTAATGCCAGCGGCAGTCATCGCATGTATAAATCCGAGATTGCTCATGACTGTGCCAACAACGGTATTAGATTTCAAAGTACCTGCTGTTTTCATCGCGATTGCAAGAATTGTCATGATTACATCGCCATCGACTTCATTGCCTTGGGCATCTACTGCCAAGCAGCGATCAGCATCGCCATCGTGTGCAATACCGAAATCAGCACCCTCTTTGATGACCCGAGCTTTTAGATTATCGAGATAGGTAGAGCCGCAGTTATCGTTTATGTTCCAGCCATCTGGGGTATCTGAAATCGCCATCACATTGGCACCAGCGCGTTGCATAGCAACAGGTGCCACAAATGAGGCAGCGCCGTTGGCACAATCGAGCACGATGGTCAGACCAGCAAGTGGTGTTACAACAGATGTAAGCAGATGTTCTATGTATTTCTCTTTGGCGCCAATATCGTTAATGGCTCGTCCCACGCCACTGCCAGTTGGTCGCTCCCATGGCTCACCGATGCGCGCTTGAATCAACGCTTCAACTGAGTCATCGAGCTTGCCGCCACCGCGAGCAAATAACTTAATTCCATTATCTGGCATTGCATTATGAGATGCCGAGATCATCACACCAAGGTCTGCGCCAGTACTGGCAACAAGAAATGAAATTGCCGGAGTAGGTAGAACGCCCACACGATAAACATCAACACCTGCACTTGTTAAACCAGCAACAACAGCGGCTTCTAAAAATTCACCAGATGCACGTGAATCTTGACCAACGATTGCGCGCGGACGGACGGATTCGTCTACCACTGATTCTTTTTGACCAATAAGAGATTCAACGAGAATATGAGCGGCTGCGACAGAGACATCGAGTGCTAGTTCGGCGGTAAGTACCGGGCCATTGGCTAAGCCGCGAATTCCATCTGTTCCGAAAAGGGACATATGAACCGCCTTAAATGAATTAACGCTTTGAGTATTGTGAACGCTTACGAGCCTTCTTAAGGCCGTACTTCTTGCGCTCGATAACACGTGCATCACGCTTAAGGAATCCAGCCTTCTTAAGTGCTGGACGGTGTGCTTCAACATCAATCTCATTGAGTGAACGTGCAACACCTAAACGAAGTGCGCCAGCTTGACCTGAAACTCCACCACCGTTGATGCGTGCAAAAATATCGTACTGACCTTCAGCGGCAACTGTGCGAAGTGGCTCAGAGACTAGCTGTTGGTGAACTTTGTTTGGAAAGTAATTCTCAAGTGTCTTACCGTTGATAACCCAGCGACCTGTACCTGGAATTAAACGAACGCGTGCAACGGCTTCTTTACGACGGCCGGTACCAGCTCCTGGTGCTTTGATTGCAGGACGGTTAGTCGCTGCAGCAGGTGATGCTGAAGTGTATGAAGTAGGAATCTCGTTCTCGTCGAGATCTGCAACTGTTGTGTTATCTGACATGTCTATGGATTCCCTTACTTAATAATCTGTGAAACTTGTTCGAATGTATATGGCTTTGGTGCTTGTGCTGCATGTGGATGTTCTGGTCCTGCATAAACTTTTAGCTTTGATGCAACATCGCGACCTAGGCGATTCTTTGGAAGCATTCCTTTGATCGCTTTTTCAACAGCGCGGGTTGGATGCTTCTCAAGAAGTTCTCCATAGACAGTTGATGTAAGACCGCCTGGGAAACCTGAGTGCTGGTGTGCAAACTTTGAAAGCGCCTTGTTTCCAGAAAGTGCAATCTTCTCTGCATTGATTACGATGACGAAGTCACCCATATCCATGTGAGGTGCAAATGTTGCCTTGTGCTTTCCGCGAAGAAGAACAGCAGCATGTGTTGCTAGGCGACCGAGTACAACATCTTGTGCATCGATAACGTGCCATGCACGAACGACGTCTCCGGCCTTAGGACTATATGTACGCATGCTCTTATCTACCTTTTTCTTTTCGGGTGATCACGTGATCGATGGTGCCAGGCGCCGTGTAGCGCAGAGGTTGAACTTTACCTTCCACAGGCGTAGGGTCAAAATCGACCTTAAAGCTCAGGCGAGCGCTTCCCGATCGTCACCTTTGCCCGCTCAATTAGCTGCGAATTCGATGGATATTCGACCCGATAGAGGGTGAGCCCTTTAGCCGGAAAGACCAGTGAATCACTGACCCGCTCCTTATTGGCTAAGAGCTCTGCCAGCCAAGAACTATCTTTTCGGCCATCTGCCACCGAGACCACCGCCCCCACCAGATTGCGCACCATCGAATAACAGAAGGCATCGGCGACAACGTCGGCGATCAGCAGCCCATCGGCGCCCCGCTGCCATTGATATTTTTCGAGGGTACGAATTGTGGTGCCACCCTCTTTGAATTTACAGAATGCGGCGAAGTCGTGGTGGCCAAGTAATTGCGCGCTCGCCTGATTGAGCGACTCGGGATCAAGTTCGCGATACCAAGAGACGGTGTCATAGCGAGCAAGTGGTGTGACTACTCGATTGCTATCGAGAATTTTATAAGAGTAGAACCGACGCAGCGCTGAGAAGCGGGCATGGAATCCTTCGGGCGCATCCGAGATATCTAAGATCCGCACATCTTCATCGAGGATGCGATTGAGTCGAAAACGTAGATCGGAATATGTCAGCGCTTCCGACTGGCTCGATGCAAAGATTAAATCAAGGAGATCGACGTGGATTACTTGTCCGGTGGCATGCACCCCAGCATCGGTACGCCCTGCGACAACGGATGTCACTGGGCTCTGACAAATTTTTGAGATTGCTGCTTCGATCATATCTTGCAAGGTGCGTTGATCTGGTTGGGCTGCCCATCCATAAAATTGGCTGCCATCGTAGGCAAGATCAATCCGTAAACGACGAAACCCACCCTCTGGAAAGAGAGTGGGTCCGGCCATATTTAAGTTTTACTTAATCTGTTACAAGTTCGATCACTGCCATAGGAGCGTTATCGCCCTTACGTGGACCGACTTTGGTGATACGTGTGTATCCACCTTCGCGTGTAGCAAATGTTGGTGCGATTGTTGTAAAGAGTGTGTGCACAACGCTCTTATTTGCAATGCGTGCCAATACTTCACGACGAGCTTGAAGATCGCCCTTCTTTGCGAAGGTAATTAACTTTTCAGCAAGGGGGCGTAAACGCTTTGCCTTTGCCTCTGTTGTTGTGATCTTGCCATGCTCGAACAACTGCTCAGCGAGTGTACGAAGGATGAGACGCTCGTGCGATGGGCCTGAACCCAGACGAGGACCTTTAGTTGGTTTTGGCATCTTCTCTTCTCCTCTTAGTTCGCATCCGCGTCAGTGAGATCATCATCTGATGCGTTGTAGTTCTGGTGTTGGGTTGGATCAAATCCTGCTGGGCTGTCCTTAAGTGACATTCCCATTGATACAAGCTTAGCCTTAACTTCATCGATTGATTTCGATCCGAAGTTACGGATGTCGAGTAGGTCTGCCTCTGAACGGTTTACCAACTCACCGACTGTGTGAACGCCTTCGCGCTTCAAGCAGTTGTATGAACGAACTGTGAGATCGAGATCTTCGATTGGAAGCGCAAGATCAGCAGCAAGAGCAGCATCCATAACAGATGGCCCCATCTCGATACCTTCTGCATCGAGGTTAAGTTCGCGAGCAAGTCCGAAGAGCTCAACAAGTGTGCGGCCCGCTGATGCAACTGCATCGCGTGGCTTCATTGATGGCTTGGTCTCAACATCTACAACGAGACGATCGAAGTCTGTGCGCTGTTCTACGCGAGTTGCCTCAACTGAATATGTCACCTTGAGTACTGGTGAATAGATTGAGTCAACCGGAATGCGTCCGATCTCAGCTCCTGCTTGCTTGTTCTGAACAGCAGTGACATAGCCACGGCCGCGCTCGACAGTAAGTTCGATCTCAAGGTTTGCCTTGCCGTTAAGAGTTGCAATATGAAGTGTTGGGTTATGAACCTCAACGCCAGCAGGGACTGCAATGTCGGCACCTGTTACTGCGCCAGCACCGGTCTTACGGATGTAAACAACACTTGGCTCATCGTTATCACTTGAAAGAACTAGGTTCTTGATGTTCAAGACGATATCTGTGAGATCTTCCTTTACGCCTTCAAGAGTGGTGAACTCGTGAAGTGCGCCAGCAACGCGAATGCTTGTAACTGCTGCACCTGGAATAGATGAGAGCAGAGTACGGCGCATTGAGTTGCCGAGGGTGTATCCAAAACCTGGCTCAAGCGGTTCAATAATGAAACGTGAGCGGTTCTCTGAGACTACTTCTTCGCTGAGCGTGGGGCGTTGCGCGATTAGCACTAGTGCTCCTCTTTCTTCTCGTGGAAATCCACTATTTGATTTCCTAGATTGGGGTCGAAAAAATTACTTGCTGTAGAGCTCAACGATGAGCTGCTCTTGAACTTGGGTGTCGATAACTGCGCGAGCAGGAATACCGTGGATGATGATTCGCATCTGTGAACCAACAACCTCCATCCAAGCCGGAACTGACTTCTCGCCAAGTTCTGCACTTGCAACGATAAATGGTGTGAGATCAAGTGACTTTGGAAGAACATCAACGATGTCCATCGCAGAGACGCGGTATGAAGGAATGTTTACCTTCTTACCGTTGACCACAAAGTGACCGTGGCGAACTAACTGACGCGCCATGTCGCGGCTCTTTGCAAAGCCGGCACGGAATACGACGTTATCAAGACGTGTCTCAAGCAGAATAAGAAGGTTTTCACCAGTCTTACCTTGCTTGCGGTTTGCCTCTTCGTAGTAACCACGGAACTGCTTTTCTAGAACTCCATAAATACGTGCGCACTTCTGCTTCTCACGCATCTGCAATAGGTATTCAGATTCTTTTGAACGTCCACGACCGTGCTGGCCTGGTGGATATGGACGTGATTCGATCGGACACTTAGGTCCATCGCACTTTGATCCCTTAAGGAAGAGCTTTACTTTTTCGCGACGGCAACGCTTGCAGTCTGCTCCGGTATAACGAGCCATTTATTCTCTTCCTTCCTTAAACTCGACGAGGTTTCGGTGGGCGGCAGCCATTGTGTGGAGCTGGAGTTACATCAGAGATGGCTCCAACTTCTAAGCCTGCTGCTTGCAATGAACGGATTGCAGTTTCGCGTCCGGAACCAGGTCCCTTTACGAAAACATCTACCTTCTTTAAGCCATGCTCCTGCGCGCGACGAGCTGCTGCTTCTGCTGCAAGCTGTGCTGCGAATGGAGTTGACTTACGTGAGCCCTTGAAACCAACCTGGCCAGATGATGACCAAGAGATAACAGCGCCGGATGGATCTGTGATTGAGATGATTGTGTTGTTGAAGGTCGACTTAATAAAAGCCTTTCCAACGGCAACGTTCTTCTTCTCTTTCTTACGAATCTTTACCTTGCCCTTAGCGGCAGCGGTCTTTGACTTAGGAGCGGCCATTACTTAGTCACCTTCTTCTTACCTGCAATTGCTTTACGAGGACCCTTACGCGTACGTGCGTTGGTATGTGTGCGCTGACCACGTACAGGAAGTCCCTTACGGTGACGAATACCTTGGTAGCTCTGAATTTCAACTTTACGACGAATGTCGCCAGCGATTTCGCGGCGAAGATCGCCCTCAATCTTGTAGTTGGCTTCGATGTACTCACGAAGCTGTGCGAGTTCTGCTTCTTGCAGATCCTTTACGCGAGTATCTGGACTAATGCCAGTTGCTGCGAGTGTTTCGTGGGAACGAGTAAGACCCATTCCGAAAATATAGGTAAGTGCAATCTCAACACGCTTTTCGCGTGGAAGATCAACACCGACTAGACGTGCCATGTGTTCAACCGATCTGTATCCGGAGGTCCTCCGCAATGCTCGTCTGGAATGTTTCCAGTCTCGGCCTGCCGGTCCGAGAGTCTTAAGTAATTACTTACTTAAGTCGCATCACGCGTACTTGTACTGCTAGTTAATTTTTAAATTAACCCTGACGTTGCTTGTGACGAAGGTTTTCGCAAATGACCATGACGCGACCCTTGCGGCGAATGACTTTGCACTTATCGCAAATCTTCTTCACGCTTGGATTAACCTTCATAGTCGTGCTCCTCTGTTACTTGTAACGGTAGATAATGCGACCTCTTGTGAGGTCATATGGACTCAGTTCAACAATGACACGATCTGCTGGAAGAATACGAATGTAGTTCTTTCGCATCTTGCCGCTGATGTGCGCCAAAATTCTGTGACCATTTGTTAGCTCAACTCGAAACATTGCATTGGGTAACGCTTCAGCCACGACACCTTCGATTTCAATGGCGCCATCTTTGCTAGCCAAAAATTTACCTTCTTCTCTGTTAGCTCATAAAACGAACATGGTTGGCCCAGCGCCAAATCCTGTGGATTATCAACTGAACCGAAGGGAGAGTCTAAAGGAACCCCCCTCATAAAGAGAAATCGGCCTTTGTACTCCGAAATCAGCCAAATTCAAGAGGGTAAGCGTCGGCGACACACAGCCGCGTTCCTGCGATTTCCCACCGAATTAAAGTGAAACGGGGCTATTTAGGCCTGAAAGTCCTCGCGCCGAACCCAGGTCACAAGGACCCAGAGTGAGCAGAGCAAGGTCAAAATCAGGGACGGGAAGTAGAAGATCTTGTCCACGAATATGCCGATCGGCGGCGACCCCGGCATCAACCCGCGCAGCGAGATCAACGAATACGTCAACGCCGCTGCCCATGTCAACGATGAAAGCGATGGTGGGCGTCGCCCATTAACAACCATCAAGGTCAAGATTCCAACCGATGTCATCGCGGTAATCATCAACAATAAAATAATTCCAACTAATAACTTGGTTGAATTCGATCGAGTTGTAGTAAATACAGTGGAAGAAAAACCATTTGTTAATTCACTAACCGCTGTATCAAATGATTCATCATCAGCCAGGGTGACCGTCTTAATTGGATCTGCCCACAACCCATGAACCATTCTGATATCAAAGGTATCAATATTCTTCGTGTAATCCTGCGGCAAAATATTAAGTGATCCATCTTTACCTGAAGCACTAATTGGAATCTCAAAGTTATATAGATCCATCGGGTACCAGGTAATATTTGAACGCGCTGGTGCACCGGGCTGTTCATCAATCTGCACATTAAATCCACCAGTAGGTTCATCGGCAGCAAAGTTATAAACATTTGTCCCACCATTGCTTCCACCAATTACCGAGTCAACATGAATCTTGACATCTTGGCTTGGTATCCAACCACTCTTATATTGAAATCCAATTTCATCTGACTGCGGCCACGGCAACACTCGTGCCTCGGCAGTACCTTCAAGTGGATCCACGCCAGTAATCTGAATCAGAAGATCAAGCCGATTATCCGGACTCATTTCAACCAACTTATCGTTGATCGCCTGGCTATCCCCCGATGGATCTTGCGAGATCACAACCACAATGCCTAGATATACAACCGTCAAGGCAACCAGTGATTGAATAAAGCGGTTTTTCATAAGATGCATGGTTTATTACTTCTTCTTAAATCCAGACGGACACACGGGCTTAACGGCTGAGACTTTCTTGACCGTCTTACCCTTAACGCAGATGATTGTAATCTTCTTAGCAGCTGGCTTAACCACTGGTGTTGGGGTCGCTGTTGCCACGGGAGTTGGCTCAACAACTTTCTCCTGAGTCAGCTTTGCTTTAATCACTGGAGCTGAGAATTCGAAGTTTGCTGCGGTCAAATAGACCCATCCATTTTTCTCACTCACGATAGTGGTTGCAATTTGTGGGATGCCATCGGCGCTCACGACAGATAACTCGGCACGAATTGGTGCTTTAGAAAAACCATAGACACAGCGTGCGACATCTGATCGCATACTTAAGTTATAACGACCTTTGAAGACTTCGCCAGTTGGAACATTGTGCGGTGCTGCAACTTTGTAGGTAAGTGTGCCTTCGTTTTTATCAAAACTCGGTGGACCCGCTGAGTATTGGGTAGCGTTAGTTGTAACGAGTCCAGTAAGTTCAGTTTTGCTCGCAAAACACTCGTTTGAGCCTTCAGTCTCTTCAGAGGTCAAGGTTCGGTAACTCCACATTGATGCCATTGAAGTTGCCTTATCGTCAACTAAGGGTAACCACACTTTGAGTTCGTCAATTCCTGTCTTACCTGAAGGTAATGGCGTGCTTACAAAATTGCGATCTGCTGGGTTCGTTACCAGTTGATTGTTAGCTATTCGAGAAGATCCGTTTGTATTTCCTAGCTTAAAAAAGCCTGTTGTCGGTGAGTATGCCGATTTGATTACTTCTGGAACATCTGGCCACAGATAGGACTTATAAATGACTGGTACTCGAATTGGGAGTGCCTCTACCGAAATATTTGTAATTCCATCCTTTACTGCAACAGTAACTTCAGGGTCAGCGAAACGACCGTGCAACCAGCCATTTGCGGTGACATTAAGTCGAACTTTTGAATAGAAGCGAATGTTCTCCGGGAAATTTTGTTTTACAGCGCATTCACCAGTGCGAATAGAGGTTGAAATACAGATAGGAGATCCACCACCTATCTCAGCCCACGCTTTAACTGGCTCATGGTAGGCAAATCCGGTATCGCATAAATCTGGCAGGCAGGTACTTGAAGTCCCAATCATATTGGGACCAATTTTAATCGGGACGATTCGAGCAGAGAAACCACTTACAAAAGTGTTACGACTTGGTTTGTTTAGTCCCCCAGATACTTGAAATGTCACGAAATACTCTTCGCCACCTTTATGGGTAACTCCTGGAATTGTCACAACAGAACCCGATGTTCCAGATGGAAGCTTGTACTCGGGATCACCAACAAATTCATTCTGAGCTTTCAGTGGGAAATACTGTTTGAACTCTCCAACAACCCTTTTTCCATCTTCTTTAATTGCACCTACTTCTTCAATGCAATTTATATCGGCTGTGACTTTACAAAATGGAATAATTGCTCGGAAACCCAATTGATCACTAGTACACGTTGGATCCTGAATTGAAGTGCAGGTTGGATTGATCTGATTGTTAGTAAGTTTGATGTTATCTGTCAGCTGAGAGGTTTTTTGTCCCGTCTCTTGATCATTAAAGAACACTCCCATAAGCCCTCTTCGACCATCATCAGGCAGGTCAAAAGGTGCATCTGGATCGACAGTATTGGCGACACTAACGCCAGAAAAGGAAGCAAGGCCAATTCCAAAGGCGACTACTAAAACTGAAACTTTTGTCAATTTCATTTCTTCTTATACCCCGCTGGACATGTTGGTTTGATGGCACTTATTTTTTTAATTATCTTGCCTTTAACACAGGTGATTGGGATCCGCCCCGATCGCACTTAATTGCGACCGGGGCGTTTCACCCTATCTCTTGGAGGAGAAGTGCCTTACTTTTTTACGTAGCCCTTTGGACATTTAGGTTTTACAGCAGTGATCTTCTTGGTTGATTTGCCCTTGACACATGTGATTGATGTTTTATTCAACATGGTCGCTGTTGGCTTGTAACCAGCCTTGATACCGATCTTGAGCTTTGGACGTGAGTACTCAAAGCCTGAGATATCGATGATGATCTTGCCGTTCTTAACTGAAACGCTCTTAAGAGCTGCAGCAGTTCCGCCTGCTTCAGTTGTCAGTGTGATTTGAAGTGCTGTGGCTGCATCGTTTGGATTCTCCAAGCCCCAGAGCAACTTCGCATCGTTAACCGGAATGATCGCCTTGTAGAAACCACGGTTCACAGTGATTCCATCTGGACCAAAGTGAGGAGCAGCTGCTGACCAAGTAAATTCCTTAGCGTCGTTATTCCATACAGGAGTTGAAAGATCACAGACACCGTTTGAACCGATGTACATATCTCCTGAAGTACCTTCGACACCGAATCCGGTACGGTCATCATTTTGTGCGTAAGCGATCATCTGGAATTGACGAACATTCGCCTTTGAAACTCCAGTCTCGCCAGTACAGTCTGCCTTCTTTGATGCAAGTGCCACAGTGACAGCAGAACCGGTAATTGTAATTGCGTTGTACTCACCTGTTGACTGTTGATCAACGATGACATCAGTACCGATACCGACAGTTACGCCAGTCTGCATATTTCCAACGCGGACCTTAACTGAGATCACTAGATCTGGGTCAAGACCGATTGCATATGCCTTGTTTCCAACCAATCCAGCAAGGTTAACTTTCTTATCCTTGTCGGTCAGTGTTGGAAGAACATCCATGAACAAGATGCTTGTGACAAACTCGTTTGCTGCACGTGCTTCGACAGATAAACCGTCATAGCCAAGTGCGCCAAGGTTGAATTCCTGCCAACGAGGGTGTGTCCAACGTCCAACCATTGAGCGTCCAGCTTCTGCTGGTGAGCTCACGACAACGCCTGGCTCTGGAGAAAGTGGTGCAGTCTGAGCAATATCTTTCGCTTCAGCTGTCGCTGTCTCTGTTGTAGGTGTTGTGGTTGTTGATGGAAGTGTTGCATCCAGTGGCGCTGCTGCTGAAACTGTTCCAGCAACTGACCAACCATTGATCAACGAATTCTGGGATACCCAGAGCGGAATGATTAGACCTTCTGTCTTTGAGAATGTCTTTGCAGTTGCATCGTATGTTGCACCTAATACTGGTCGAATCTGCTGTGCAGCAAGAGTAGCAAGATCAACATATGTTGAATCTTTCCAATCTGCAATCATTCGTGTTGCTTCTTCAGCTGTTGGGTAGAGGAAGTAAAACTTCACTTCGTTATCTTTGATAAATCCAACTGATCCCTTGAAGCACTCACCGTAAGTCTTTTCGGTGACCTTCTTAGTTACAGGATCCCAGCACTGTTGCTTGTAGCCATATGCATCTAGCGGACGGTTGATGTCGTAGAGCGTTGTCTTTGGATCATAAATTGCACCCTGCTCGGGGTGATTTGCAGTTCCGAATAGTGGCGAGAGATTGCGCATTTCGAATCCACCGGCGGTAACAACATCACGTTGGTACTGTGAGTTCCACCAATTGTTATCGACTACCTTGCCACCTTTAATACGGGCAACCGGAGCGAAGAAATCTGTTGGAACAACTTCAGCTGGAACTGCTTGACCAGCTGGAACATAAATAAGAGGAATCTTTGTGCCGGTGGCCGTCGTAACTGAAACGCCTTCCACACAATAAATTCCGTTTTGCACAACGCAAGGCGCCATGTTTGTCTTTGGTAGACGGATCGTGTCAGCGTTTGCAGGCGCAAGCCCGGCTGAAAGTAGTCCGGCTACTAATGCCAGAGCGCTTGCTCCAGCGATAAGTATTCTCTTCACTTTTCCTCCATGTGACGGGTGCCAGCTGTGCACTGGCGGTTATGAATTACACCGACAATAGTGGCTCTATTTATGCGCCTGTTGAAGAGGATTAAGTAGTAATGTATGGTGAAACTACGCTTGAGGCTAAAGAATTACCTCGGATTCGAGAGATACCAGTTCCATTGCCAGCTTGTCGTTTCCTGCGGAGCCAACGAATCCTGCAACTCAGTAAAGGTATAGACGAGCTCGGCATATCCGCCAGGCAAAACCGTGGTCGGGCGAGTATCGCTAACCAGAGGTGAGTTATCGCTAAAGATTGCAAGTGATGGCGAGAGCGAAAGTAAATCGTTGGTGCGATTTTTAAATGAGAGTTGCCATCTAATTGGGCATTGATACTTTCCGCAACGTTCCCAAGAAATCTTAAGTCCAACTGCAGTCAACCCACCCAAGGTGTCACCTAGTCCGCCGGCGCCACTGATTGCACCGAGATCACCAACGGAAGGTTCCCATATAATTGGATAATCAGAAATCAATCCAATGATTTCTGGTCGAGTAGCAGCGTTGGATCCAAGATCTGTTTGTTGCTGCGCACCTTCGATAATTGTGCCAGGACGAAGAACTTCATAGATACCAATACTGGTAGCAGAGATTGCAATTACAGCGACAATCGATGCCAGTGTACGCATGAGACGTTGACGTCGCACACGAGCAATAATAATTGGAGCAAGGTCAACGTTTTCAAGTTGTCCAAGTGAGAGCCATTGGATCTCGCGCTTGATCAGAGGATCAATTTCACTCATTGCTCTCCACCACCTCTGCTACTACCGTTTCGAGTTCGCTCTTAACTTTGCCGTATGACTTACCCGTTAACTCACGGCCACTCGAACGCTCGAGTTCAGGAGTTAATTCAATATAGGCAGCCACCGCCGCTTTTGCCCTGGCATAGTGAGATGCTGCGGTACCCATCGGGATCTCTAAAATCTTTGCGATCTCACGCAAGTTCATGCCATGTTCAAAGTAGAGCACCATTACTGCACGTTGAATTGCAGTCAGAGATTTAAGGGCCGCTTGGACTAGTAATCGCTGCGTAACGTCTTCGCTCTCATCTACTAACTGGCGAATATCATCTGCTAAATCCCAACTAGTCTCTTTCTCTTCTTGCTTGCGCAGCCATTTACGTCGCATATCGGCATGGCGCGAAATCATTACCCGCATCAAATAGGCCTCAGGATTTTCGTGATCACGAATTTTGGACCAGCGCTTGTAGACATCTGCTAGCGCTTCCTGCAAGACATCTTCAGCGTTTTGAGTATCAAAACAGATCATTTTGGCAGCGCGCAGGAATGACTTCTGGTTCTCTTGTAACCAGATAGTAAATTCGACTTGGTCGCGCGCACTCACGCGCCTATCTTAGATATTTTTTGGCTAATTGAGTAGATCAGAGACTTCGACGCCGTATGTCGCCAACTTTTCACGGCCACCATCGATTGCAGTAAGTACAAATGGCTTCCCATCTGGCAGAAAGGCAAAGATATGTTCGAAATGCGCACCCCTTGATTGGTCATTTGAGACCACTGTCCAATCATCTTCCAAGACATGGGTCTTAGCGGTACCGCGGGTGATCATCGGCTCAATTGCCAGGGCTAACCCCACAACTAACTCGGGACCATTGCCCGACTTTCCAAAATTTAAAACGTGCGGCTCTTGATGCATCTGAGTACCAATTCCGTGGCCACCGTACTCAGCCAAGATTCCATACTTACCTTGAGATTTAATGTACTTCTCAATTGCATGGCCAATATCGGTAAGACGTCCGCCAACTTTTGCAGCAGCAAATCCCTGCCACATTGATTCTTCGCAGACATCTATCATTTTTTGATCAGCACTGTCTACCGTTCCAACACCGACTGAAAATGCGGCATCGCCATGCCAGCCATCAATAATTGCACCGCAATCAATTGAGACAACATCGCCATCTTGCAAAATACGATCACCCGGAATCCCGTGCACGATTTCATCGTTTACTGAGATACAAATTGTCGCTGGGTATCCGTGGTATCCGAGGAAGTTTGAAGTCCCTCCCCCGCGTTTAATATTTGCAGACGCAATTGCATCGAGTGCATCAGTGCGCATTCCGACTTTGATCGAACTACGCAGCAGATCAAGTGTCTGACCGACAAGCAAACCGGCACGACGCATTGTCTTTAATTGATCGAGGGTTTTTATCTCAATTGTCATCTGGGAAACCTTTAGGAGATGCGATTTAACGCATCGATGGCGCGCTGGGTAATCTCACTGACCTCACCGAGTGCGCTGACCGTAACCAGTTGCCCTTCGGTGCGGTAGAAGTGAATAATTGGCGCAGTCTGCTCTTCATATACGGCAAGGCGACGAGCAATAACTTCGGCCTTGTCATCTTCGCGCTGGTAGAGCTCGCCACCCTCTAGCGGACAGGTGTTAGCGCCGGCAGGTGCTGGCTTTCCACATTCGCGACATGTCATGCGAGATGAAAGTCGGGCGATGATTTCTTCGGAAGCGATTGAAAATTCTAGGACCGCATTCAGCGGTGTCTTCTTATCAGCCATCATTGCACGGAGCACCTCGGCTTGCGCAACATTGCGCGGCCAGCCATCGAGTAAGAAACCATTGCGGGCATCATCTTTTTCCAGACGAGCACGGACCATGGCATTGGTAATTTCATCGCTGACTAATTCGCCGCGATCAACAAATGACTTTGCCTCAAGACCTAGTGGTGTGCCAGCCTTCATATTTGCGCGGAAGATATCGCCGGTTGAAATATGTGGAATTGAATAATGTGCAGAGAGAAAAGCCGCTTGAGTTCCTTTACCCGCACCTGGTGGTCCAACCAGAACTAATCTCATTAGCGCAGGAATCCCTCATATGAACGTTGCTGCAACTGGCTCTCGATCTGCTTTGCAGTATCAAGACCAACACCGACAACGATGAGAATCGCAGTTCCACCGAATGGGAAGTTCTGTGATGCACCGAAGAGGACTAGCGCTGCAATTGGAATTACCGCAACGAGTGCTAGGTAGAGTGAACCTGGCGCTGTGATGCGTGAGAGAACATATTGCAAGTACTGTGAAGTTGGCGCACCGGCACGAATACCAGGAATAAATCCACCGTACTTCTTCATATTATCTGCAACCTCATCTGGGTTGAAGGTAATCGCTACATAGAAGTATGTGAAGAAAATAATCATCGCTGCATAGAGTGCGATGTAAATTGGGTGATCACCAGTGACCAAGTTGCGCTGAATCCATACCGCCCACGCTGATGTGCTTCCAGTGAAGTTAACAATCAACGATGGAATGTAGAGAAGTGAAGATGCAAAGATCACAGGGATAACGCCAGCTTGGTTGACCTTGATTGGAATATAAGTTGATGTGCCGCCGTATGACTGACGTCCGACCATGCGCTTTGCGTACTGCACTGGGATACGACGTTGTGACTGCTCAACGAATACAACTGCTGCCACGATCAATACACCGATAAGCATTACGAAGATAAATGTTGCAAGGCCCTTCTGGATGCGAATGCTCCAGAGCTGAGTTGGGAAACTTGCTGCAATAGATGTGAAGATTAAGATTGACATACCGTTACCGACGCCGCGATCTGTGATCAATTCACCGAGCCACATGATTACTGATGTACCAGCGGTCATAACCACGATCATGGTCAGAATTCGCTGCCATGAAGCATCAGGAATAATTTCTAGATCGCAACCGGCGATCAAACGACCAGGTGTACGTGCAACTGCAACAAGTCCAGTTGACTGTAATACTGCAAGGCCGATGGTGAGATAACGGGTGTACTGAGTGAGCTTTGCAGTTCCTGATTGCCCTTCCTTCTTCAAAGTTTCGAAGCGAGGAATAACAACGGTAAGGAGCTGAACGATAATTGAAGCGGTGATGTAAGGCATGATTCCAAGTGCGAAGACTGAAAGTTGAATCAGCGCCCCGCCACTAAAGAGGTTAATCAGACCAAAGAGTCCACCCTGATCGGCGCCAGCAAGACATTGCTGCACATTTGTATATGAGACGCCAGGAGTTGGAACTACTGAGCCGAAGCGAAATAGCGCCATGATCGAAAGAGTAAAGAAGATTTTCTTGCGCAGCTCTGGGTTCTTAAAAGCCATACCAAATGCAGATAGCATCAATCTTCTCCCTCTATCGAATCACATCGAACATAAATTACAGTGTTGCAGTAGTTCCGCCAGCAGCAGTGATCTTGTCGATCGCCGATGATGAGAAACCGTGTGCTGTTACAGTTACCTTGACTGAGATTTCTCCATTGCCAAGTACCTTCACAGGAAGGCTATCGCGCACTGCACCGAGAGCAATGAGTGACGCAACTGTAACTTCACCGCCCTTTGGATATAGAGCATTGATCATCGATACGTTGACGACCTGGTACTCAATACGTGCTGGGTTCTTAAAACCACGAAGCTTAGGCAGACGCATTACGAGAGGTAGCTGACCACCTTCGAAACCTGGACGGACTGTGTTACGAGCCTTAGTTCCCTTGCCTCCGCGACCTGCGGTCTTACCCTTTGATGCCTCACCGCGACCCTTACGAGTCTTAGCTTTCTTAGCACCAGGTGCTGGTCGAAGATGATGAAGTTTTAGCGTCATCTCTATTCAACCTCCTCGATCTTTATCAAGTGGCGTGCGGCGTATGCCATGCCACGAATTTCTGGACGATCTTCTTTTACGACAACATCGTTGATGCGTTTTAACCCGAGTGATCGCACTGAGTGGCGAATCTCTGGCTTGCTACCAACTGTTGACTTAAGTTGTGTGATCTTCAAACGTGGCATTAGGCACCTACGCTCTGTGAAGCACGGATGATTGCAGCAGGTGCTACATCTTCGAGTGGAAGTCCACGTCGAGCTGCGATCGCTGCTGGTGACTCAAGCATCTTCAACGCTGCAACAGTGGCGTGAACCATGTTGATTGCATTATTTGATCCAAGAGATTTGGTAAGAACATCGGAAATTCCGGCGCACTCAAGTACGGCACGAATTGGACCACCAGCGATAACACCGGTACCAGGAGAAGCTGGGCGAAGTAGAACTACGCCTGCTGCTGTTTCGCCTTGTGCTGCGTGAGGAATTGTTCCTTGGATACGTGGGACGGTGAAGAAAGATTTCTTAGCTTCTTCAACTGCCTTTGCAATCGCTTGTGGAACTTCCTTGGACTTTCCGTATCCGATTCCAACCTGGCCGTTGCCGTCGCCGACAACTACTAGTGCTGTGAATGAGAAACGACGTCCACCCTTAACAACTTTAGATACACGGTTGATAAAGACAACGCGCTCCATGAATGGAGACTTGTCCTTTTCGCGATCATCGCGACGCTCGCGACGTTCTCCGCGTCCCTTGTTTGATGGGGCGCCTGTTGAAGGTGCACCTGACTTAGCTGCATCGATTGTTGGATTATCAGCCATATTAGAACTCCAATCCATTCTCTCGTGCGCTATCTGCAAGAGCTGCAATGCGACCGTGATATTTATTTCCAGCACGATCGAAGACAACGGTTGTTACACCGGCTGCCTTTGCACGTGAGGCAATGAGTACGCCAACAGCGCGAGACTTTGCAGTCTTGTCGCCCTTATCGTTGCGAAGATCGGCTTCCATTGTTGAAGCCGATGCCAATGTAATTCCCTGTAGATCATCAATGACCTGAACAAAGAGGTGACGTGTTGAGCGAGATACGACTAGACGTGGACGCGCAGCGGTTCCTTGAACCTTCTTACGCACACGGAAGTGACGACGGGCACGAGCATTAGTTGCTGATCCCTTGCGGACTTTTACGCCGATTGCCATTACTTCTTACCAGCCTTTCCAGCCTTACGACGAACCTTTTCGCCAGCCAAACGAAGTCCCTTACCTTTGTAAGGATCTGCCTTGCGAAGTTTTTTAATTTTCGCTGCAACTTCACCGACGAGTTGCTTATCGATTCCGCTGATGTGCAACTTGGTTGGTGACTCAACCTTGAAGGTAATTCCTTCTGGGGCGATGAATGGAACTGGGTGGCTGTATCCGAGCAAGAATTCAAGATCCTTACCCTTCTCAGCTACACGGTAACCAACACCAACGATTTCAATCGTGAGTGAGTATCCATCAGTTACACCGGTGACCATGTTGGCAACGAGTGTGCGTGATAGACCATGAAGTGAACGTGTAACGCGCTCTTCATTTGGACGAGCAACGGTGATAACACCATCTGCTTGTGAAACTTGAATTGGTGAAGGTACGTTAAATGTAAGTGAGCCTTTAGCTCCCTTAATTGTTACAGCCTGACCTACGACTGAGAACTCAACACCGCTTGGTACTGCAATTGGCATGCGACCGATACGTGACATATTCGATCACCATACGTAGGCGAGAACTTCTCCGCCTACACCCTGTTTGTTGGCTTGCTTATCAGTAAGCAATCCTGTTGAAGTTGAGATGATTGCAACGCCAAGTCCGCCGAGGACCTTTGGTAGCGCTGTTGACTTTGCGTAAACGCGAAGTCCTGGCTTGCTTACGCGACGAAGACCAGCAATTGAACGCTCACGATTAGCACCGAACTTGAGATCAAGTACCAGTGTCTTACCGACGTTATTTGCATTCTCTTCTGTGCGGAAAGTTGCGATGTAACCCTCCTTCTGGAGGATTTCAGCAATACGAACCTTGACCGACGAAGACGGCATTGAAACCGTATCGTGGTAGGCAGAGTTCGCATTGCGCAGACGAGTCAACATGTCTGCGATCGGATCTGTCATTGTCATACGTGGCCTGTGGCCTTTCTCGAACCGGTTTCTTCACGCTCTGTGAAGACCTGTTTCGTTGTAGTTACTACCAAGAAGATTTTGTAATACCTGGAAGTTCACCGCGGTGTGCCATCTCTCGGAAGCAGATGCGGCAAATTCCAAATTTTTGATAGACAGAGTGTGGACGACCACAACGCTGGCATCGTGTGTAACCGCGAACCTTAAACTTCGGCTTGCGAGCAGCTTTTACCTTGAGTGATGTTTTAGCCATTCTTATGCCTCCCGGAAAGGAAAGCCGAGCAATTTAAGAAATGCGCGACCTTCATCATCGTTTTTAGCTGTGGTTACAAAAGTAATATCCATACCGCGTGGACGATCAACCTTATCTTGATCGATTTCTGGGAATACAACCTGCTCGGTAAGACCGAAGGTGTAGTTGCCCTTGCCATCGAATTGCTTTGGTGAAAGTCCGCGGAAGTCACGGATACGTGGAAGTGAGATTGAGATCAGACGATCTGCGAACTCCCACATACGATCTCCACGAAGAGTGACGTGTGCACCAATTGGCATACCTTCACGCAACTTGAACTGCGCGATTGATTTGCGTGACTTGGTTACTTGTGGCTTCTGACCTGTGATGATCGCGAGGTCGCGGATTGCGCCTTCGATCAACTTTGAGTCACGAGCAGCTTCACCAACACCCATGTTGACGACAACTTTTACAAGTGTAGGAATCTGCATTGGATTGGTAAATCCAAATTCCTTCTTAAGTACATCTCTGATTTCGCTCTTGTAGCGAGCCTTTAAACGAACATCTGTAGTTGTGCTCATTAGATGTCCTTTCCTGTGCGACGTGAGATTCGAACGTTTCGCCCATCGTCGCCAGCGCGAGCGCCAACACGTGTTGCCTGGCCTTCGCCATCAACGAGCATTACATTTGAAATATGAAGTGATGCTTCAACAGTGATGATTCCACCAACCTTGACGCCCTTATCTCCAGCCTCTTCGCGAGTGTGGCGCTTAACGCGGTTAACTCCCTCGACTGTGACACGTTGACCATCAATCTGGAGAACCTTGCCTGTTACACCTTTATCTTTACCGGTGATCACCAAGACAGTGTCATCTTTTTTAATTTTTGACATGTTAGAGCACCTCCGGAGCAAGTGAAACAATCTTCATGAACTTCTTGTCGCGAAGTTCGCGAGCAACTGGTCCGAAGATACGAGTTCCGCGTGGTTCGCCATCTGCTTTAAGGATGACGGCAGCGTTCTCATCAAAACGAATATATGAACCGTCTGGACGACGACGTTCTTTTACTGTGCGGACGATGACAGCCTTGACGACTTCACCCTTCTTCACTGTTCCGCCAGGAATTGCATCCTTGACTGAACATACGATGATGTCACCGATGCCGGCGTAGCGACGCTTGGATCCACCGAGTACACGGATACAGAGAAGCTCTTTAGCTCCTGTGTTATCTGCGACGCGTAGGCGCGATTCTTGTTGAATCATTTTTTATTCCACCGGTCCCTTACTTAGCCTTCTCGATGATCTGGACTAGGCGCCATCGCTTTGTTGCAGACAACGGACGTGTCTCCATAATTAAAACGCGATCTCCTGCACCAGCTTCATTCTTCTCATCATGAGCCTTCAACTTTGTTGATTGGCGCATAACCTTCGAGTACAGACCATGTGCAACACGATCTGAAACTTCAACTGTGATGGTCTTATCCATCTTGTCACTTACAACTACGCCTTCACGTGTCTTACGGAATCCGCGGTCATCTGTTGTCTCAACGTTCTTTGACATTATGCAGCGCCTCCAATTCCTAGTTCACGTTCACGAATAATTGTGTAGATACGAGCAATCTCTTTGCGTACTGCACCGAGACGGCCATGGCTTTCGAGTTGTCCAGTAGCTCCTTGGAAACGTAGGTTAAAGAGTTCTTCTTTACCCTCACGCAACTTCGCTGTTAGCTCTTCCTCTGACAACTGGCGTAGTTCTTCTGTTGTATTCGCCATGTTTATGCCTCCTCACGCTTTACGACGCGACACTTCATTGGGAGCTTGTGAATCGCAAGACGCATTGCCTCTGTTGCAACAGCCTCTGTAACGCCTGAAATTTCAAACATCACACGGCCTGGCTTTACGTTTGCAATCCACCACTCTGGTGAACCCTTACCGGAACCCATACGAGTTTCAGCAGGCTTCTTTGTAAGTGGACGATCTGGATAAATGTTGATCCAAACCTTTCCACCACGCTTGATATAACGAGTCATCGCAATACGCGCTGCCTCAATCTGACGGTTGGTTACGTATGCAGGCTCGAGAGCTTGAATACCGAAGTCACCGAATGCAACTGCTGTTCCGCCCTTTGACTTACCTGAACGTGAAGGGTGGTGCTGCTTACGGTGCTTAACGCGACGTGGAATTAACATTTACGCCTCGCCTCCTTCTGTAACTGGTGCAACAGGTGTTGCAGGTGCAACTGCAGCAGGTACTGCATGTGAAGATGTAACTTCTGCGCGAGGTGCACGTGGTGTACGTGGTCCGCGACGTTCTGGCTTAGGTGCGCGCGCTTCGGCAAGTGCCTTCTCTGCGCGCTCTGTACGAGAACCAATAACTTCACCCTTGTAGATCCAGACCTTTACACCCAAGCGACCGAATGTTGTATGTGCTTCGTAGAAGCCATAATCGATATCGGCGCGAAGTGTGTGCAATGGAACGCGACCTTCACGGTAAAACTCTGAACGTGACATTTCAGCCCCACCAAGACGACCACCACACTGAACACGAATGCCCTGTGCGCCAGCCTTCATCGCTGATTGCATCGACTTCTTCATTGCGCGACGGAATGAAACACGTGCAGCAAGCTGCTCGGCAATTCCTTGTGCAACGAGTTGTGCATCAATCTCTGGATTCTTAACTTCAAGAATATTGAGTTGAACTTGCTTGCCGGTGAGCTTTTCAAGCTTCTGACGAAGGATGTCCGCTTCTTGTCCGCGACGGCCGATAACGATGCCAGGACGTGCAGTATAAAGATCGATACGTACACGATCACGTGTGCGCTCGATTTCAATGCGTGAAACGCCTGCGCGCTCCATGCCTTTCTGCATTAGGCGACGGATCTCAACATCTTCCTTCACATAATCCTTGTACAACTTATCTGCATACCAACGTGATTTGAATTCGGTGGTGATGCCTAGGCGGAACCCGTATGGGTTAACTTTTTGACCCATTACTTGGTCGCTCCCTTCGCAGAGTTTTCAGCGCGCTTTGGATTGCGTGTCTGAACCTTCGATGATGTACGTGAAAGAGATTTTGAAGTCTCGCGTACATCACTGACGGTAAGTGTGATGTGGCTAGAACGCTTCAAGATGCGGAATCCGCGACCTTGAGCACGTGGACGAAAGCGCTTCATTGTGCGGCCCTCGTCTACTAGCGCTTCTACAACCCAAAGCTCTGAAGCATCGCGGATTGCTGGATTTTTCTGCTTTGCATTTGCAACCGCAGAGTTAAGAAGTGTGTAGAGGTCAGCACCTGCTGATTGCGGTGCAAACTTCAAGATTGATAGCGCCTCATCCACGCGCTGTCCACGAATCAAATTGATTACGCGACGAGCTTTCTGTGGTGTGTGGCGGATGTCGCGCAGTACTGCGCGAGCGACAGTGGCCTCTGCCTGAGTGATAGGTGTATTAGCCACGAGTTGCTCTCCGATCATCTTTGACGTGCCCACGGAAGGTACGTGTTGGTGAGAATTCACCGAGCTTGTGTCCGATCATTGCATCAGTAATAAATACCGGAACATGCTTGCGTCCGTCGTGAACAGCAATCGTGTGTCCGATCATTGATGGAATGATCATCGAACGACGTGACCAGGTCTTGATCACATTCTTTGTGTTGGCATCGTTTTGGGCATCAACCTTTTTTACAAGGTGGCCATCAACGAATGGGCCCTTCTTGAGACTACGTGGCATAAGGGCTCCTACCGCTTCTTATTCGACTTACGACGACGGACGATCATTGAATCTGATTGCTTCTTCTTACGAGTACGCGCTTCAGGCTTACCCCAAGGAGTCACTGGGTGACGTCCACCAGAAGTCTTACCTTCACCACCACCGTGTGGGTGATCAACAGGGTTCATAACAACACCGCGAACAGATGGGCGCTTGCCCTTCCAACGCATACGTCCTGCTTTTCCGTAGTTGATGTTGGACTGTTCTGCGTTTCCAACTTCACCAACAGTTGCACGGCAACGAATATCTACGTTGCGGATTTCTCCAGAAGGCATACGCAACTGCGCGAGTGGTCCTTCTTTAGCAACAAGCTGAACTGATGCACCAGCTGAACGTGCGATCTTCGCTCCGCCACCTGGGCGAAGTTCGATTGCATGAATAACTGTTCCGACTGGAATGTTACGTAGAGGCAGGTTGTTTCCAGGTTTGATATCGGCCTTTGCGCCGTTCTCAACTGTTTCACCTTGCTCAAGATTTACCGGAGCGATGATGTAACGCTTTTCACCATCTGCATAGTGAAGTAGTGCGATACGCGCTGTGCGGTTTGGGTCGTATTCGATATGAGCGACCTTTGCTGGAACGCCATCTTTATCGTTACGTATGAAATCGATAACGCGGTATGCACGCTTGTGACCGCCACCTTGGTGACGAACTGTGATGCGACCTGCGTTGTTACGTCCACCCTTTGAGTGCAGTGGACGAACCAATGACTTCTCAGGAGTTGTACGTGTGATTTCTGCGAAATCTGGAACGCTCGCGCCGCGTTGTCCCGGTGTGGTTGGCTTTAATTTACGAAGTGCCATGATTATCCTTTTCTAGAAGTCCCATTTAAGTAAGGTCGCCCTTACGAAACTGGGCCTCCAAAGATGTCGATTCGGTCGCCAGCGGCCACATGAACGATTGCTCGCTTTGTGTCTTTGCGCTTTCCATCACCAAAACGTGTGCGCTTGTTCTTTCCTTGACGGTTCAATGTGTTAACTGAGATAACTTTTACACCGAAAACTTTTTCAACCGCGATCTTGATCTCGGTCTTATTAGCATCTGGTGCAACAATGAATGTGTACTTGTTTTCATCAAGTAGACCGTAGCTCTTCTCAGAAACTACCGGTGCTACCAATACGTCGCGATGGTCTTTCACGCTGATACCTCACTCTCACGTGCTACTGACTTTGCACTCTTGCCGACAGCGCGAGCCTTGAGGAAATCGTTGATCGCTGCTTCAGAGAAGACAACATCATCGCTTTTCAAGAGGTCATAAGCATTTAATTGATCTGGAACTAGGAGGTGAAGATTCTCCGCATTACGAAGTGAACGCCATGCGGCATCTTCGGTACGTGAAACAACTACCAATAAGTGGCGGCGATCAGAGAACTGACGAACCGCAGCAAGTGCTGCCTTTGTTGATGGTGATCCTGTTACAGAATCAATCACGTGGATGCGCTCGTTACGTGCACGATCTGAGAGGACTCCGCGAAGTGCTGCTGCGATCATCTTCTTAGGTGTGCGCTGTGAGTAGTCGCGTGGACGAACAGCATGTGCTGCTCCACCACCACGTTGCAAAGGAGCGCGGATAGAACCCTGACGGGCACGACCTGTTCCCTTTTGCTTAAACGGCTTCTTACCTGAACCACTTGTCTCGCCACGGTTCTTTGCCTTCTGAGTTCCCTGGCGAGCAGCTGCGAGTTGCGCAGTTACTACCTGGTGAATCAGTGGAACGTTTGTCTGAACATCAAAGATTTCGGTTGGAAGATCAATGCTTCCAACTTTCTTTCCTTCAGCGTTCTTAACTTCGAGTGTCAATGACATGTTATGCACCTACTTTTGCATATACGGATTCGACGATTGCCTTCTTGGCAGCTGAACGAATAAAAACGAGACCGCCATCAGTACCTGGGACTGAACCCTTGATGAGCAACAAGTTCTTCTCAAGATCTACTGCTTGAATAACTAAGTTCTGGGTTGTGACTTTCTCATTACCCATACGACCTGACATGCGCATACCCTTGAAAACACGACCAGGTGTTGAACATGCACCGATTGAACCGGGCATACGGTGCTTACGATCTACACCGTGAGATGAACCAAGACCACTGAAACCGTGGCGCTTCATAACACCAGCAGTTCCTTTACCTGTGCTTGTGCCAGTTGCATCAACCATCTCGCCAGCCTCAAACACTGATGCGCCAAGTTCTTGGCCAACTGTGTAATTACTCGCTGAAAGTGTGCGTAGCTCTGCAACATGGCGACGTGGTGTCACACCTGATTTTGCAAAGTGTCCGGTCATTGGCTTTGTGACCTTCTTAGGATCAATCACACCGTAAGCGATCTGGACAGCTGCGTAGCCATCTTTTTCAACGGTGCGGATCTGCGAAACAACACATGAATCAACAGAGACAACAGTCACTGGAATCATCTTGTTATTTGCATCAAATACTTGGGTCATACCAAGCTTTGTACCGAGCACGCCCTTGATGGACGAGCCGTACGACTGAGTTACTTTAGTTTTCATAGGTCTTCGTCCTTTCCTTAGAGCTTAATTTCAATGTCGACGCCGGCTGGCAGATCGAGGCGCATCAATGAGTCAACTGTCTTAGGAGTTGGATCGATGATGTCGATGAGGCGCTTATGCGTGCGCATCTCGAAGTGCTCGCGGCTGTCCTTGTACTTATGAGGAGAGCGAATCACGCAATAGGTGTTCTTCTCTGTTGGTAGCGGCACTGGACCCGCGACCGTTGCACCAGTGCGCTCGACTGTCTCAACGATTTTTCTCGCTGATGAGTCAATCACCTCATGGTCATAGGCCTTGAGTCGAATGCGGATCTTTTGTCCCGCCATGTCGTTCTCCTCTTTCGCTGTTAATTTTAGTTTTCAAACTTGTAAAACTTTTATTCTATTTTTTCTTGAAGTGACGGTGGGCTTTACTCCGCCGCCACTTTCAAAAAATTACTTCTTTAAATCGGTATTAGGAATCGGTATCAGGAATTACTTTGTAATCTTTGTAACGCGACCGGCACCTACTGTGCGGCCACCTTCACGGATTGCAAAGCGAAGTCCTTCTTCCATAGCGATTGGCTGGATGAGAGTTACTGTCATCTCAGTGTTATCGCCAGGCATAACCATTTCAGTTCCTGCAGGAAGCATTACAACGCCGGTCACGTCAGTTGTACGGAAGTAGAACTGTGGACGGTAGTTGTTGAAGAATGGAGTGTGACGTCC